>JAGREO010000292.1 GCA_020446525.1 Geminicoccaceae bacterium
CCTTCGCGATTGCCGGCACTGCTGCCGGGCCGCGTCCCATCGGGCACGCGACATCGCCCCGGCCATGACCGCCGGCGCCTCGCCCCTCACCTCCGGTCGGCGCAGCGAATCCCGCATGGCGCCGCCCCGTCCCGGCCCGCTCCGACGCCGCCGACACGGCGACGCCGCACCGCACGCCGGGGTGCATCGACCGGAGCTGGAGCCGCGCACCCGCCCGCCCAACCGCCTTCGATTCGTCCCCATCCAGCGACACCTCATCGCCGATCGTCCCCAGCCGCCCCGGAAAGCCCGGGATCGCGGCCGATACCGCGTGGGCGTTCGGTAACATCCGCCCCCGGCAAGCGATCGGCCCTGTGTCCGAATCCCCGCACGCCTCGCCCGACCGCGCCCCGATCACCGGCCGTGCGCGCCCGCGGCGCTTCGGACCGACGCGCGGCGCCGGCCGTTCACTGCACCGAGAGGCGCTCTTCGGTGCGGGCGGCGAGCAGCGTGTCGCCCAGTTCGTAGGCCAGGAGATAGCTGTTGATGTTGGCGACGTAGCGCACCGGCTCGAGACCGACCTCCCGGGCGGCGGCGCGTTCGACGTTGAAGAACCAGCGGTCGGGGTCGTAGCCGAGATCGGCCGCCAGCTCGCGCAGTGCCGCGACACGGGTGGGGCCGGCATTGTAGGCGGCCAGCGCGAAATTGAGCTGCTGCTCGGGGGCGAGGCCCTCCTCGCCGGCGTAGAGATCGCGCATCTTCGCCAGATAGGCGGCGCCGGCCTCGATATTGGCCTCGGGCGCGCGGACGTCGGAAAAGCCGAGCTCGGCCGCGGTCGCCGGCATCAGCTGCATGATGCCGAGGGCGCCGGCGCGGCTCTTCGTCTTCGGATCGAAGCGGCTTTCCTGGAAGGCCAGGGCCGCCAGCAGCCGCCAGTCGAAATCGTGTTTGGCGGCGGCGGCCTCGAAATAGGGCCGCAGGGTCGCCAGCGCCTCGAGACCGCTCTCGTCGAGCGGGTTGGCGAGCCAGGTCACGTCCTCGTAATAGCGTTTGAAGAGGATGTTGCCGATCAGCGTGCCCTTGCGCACGTCGGCCATGAAGAGGTCGAGCAGGTCGCGCAGATCGGAGGAGAGATCCGGGCGCAGGGCCCAGGCGATCTCCCCGCCCTTGTTGACGGCCACCTCGTCGAACAGCACCAGCTCGTCGAGCACCCCGGCCCAGAGCCGGGCGATGTGCTCGTCGACCACGGTCAGATCGACGATGCCGGCCGCCACCATCTCGAGCACGTTCTCGCTCATCATCGCCGGCGGCGCCTCGATCACCCCGATCGGCGCCAGCCCCTCGGCCTCGAGCATGCGGCTCACCTCGCGCACGTGCTCGACATAGCTCGTGCCCGAGGCGAGCATCACCTCGAGACCCGCCAGATCCTCGAGCGAGGCCGGCGCCGGGCCGCCCCGATGGCCGACGGCGATCTCCTCGACGCCGGTGATGTAGGGCACGGTGAAATCGACCTCGGCACGGCGGGTCGGGGTGATCGTCAGCCCGCCGGCGGCGATGTCGCCGGTGCCCGAAGCCAGCAGCGGCACGAGTTGCGAGAAGGGCGTGGGCACGAACACCGCCTGCAGCGGCGGGCCGTCGCCGCCCCGGTGCTCGTTGGCGAAGCTCTCGAACTGCTTGACCAGATCATATTCGAAGCCGCGCGGCTCGCCGGCATCGATGAAGAAGCGGGTCCGGTCGTAGGGGATCAGTACGGTGAGAAAGCGGGCCTCGTCGTCGCGCGCGGCCGCCTGGAGGATCGCGCTATCCTGCCGGTCGAGGACCGCCTGAACCCGCGTGTCGAGCGCCGTCTGCGGTTCGGGCCGCCACCGCCCCGGGCCCCAGAACGCCAGCCCGGCGACGATCGCCAGAAGGAGCAGGGCACCGAGCCCCGCCTTGCCGAGCCCCATCTTGCCGAGTATCGGCTTGCGGCCGAGCCGGGCTGCGATCCGCCCGCCCGTCGGCAAATCCCAGCGCGTGGGCTCCGATCGATCCTCTCGACGCATCCCTCGTCCCCTCGCCCCGAGCGTGGACCAGCCCCGGCCCGGATGCAAGTGTCCGAAAAGGAGTACCCCGAGACGAATGCGGCGAGGCGCCCGAAGGAATGCCGAAGCCCGATGCCGGAGCCCGCGAGCGAAGGGCCGCGATCAGTGGACGGTGATGCGCTCGAGCGTGGCTTCCGGCTCGGCATAGAGCTTGCGCAGGGCGTCGTCGAACTCGAAGAAGTAGAATTCGAGATCCTCGACCCGCACGAGATGAAGCTCGCGCACCGGCCCGTCCCTGCGGCTCCACGCCGAGGAACGATCGTTTTCGTTTTCGACGACGGTGGACGTTTCAAGCAAATCGGTCATGATCTTCTCCACGTTCCGCTGACGCTGCGTTCCCGTCTCTGTCGTTCACGGGCCAAGCCTATGCGGCATCGAGTGAACGGCGTGTGACGGGGGTCACGAGGGGTGATGTTCGTCACGCCCGGCATTCCGTCCCGCCCGACGCCCCTCGCCCGGCCGCCGTCTTCCCTCATAGCCGGCAAAGATTAAGAGAAGGTCAACGCGGAGCCCTTGCCGGAAGAGGCGCGCGGCATCAGAACGGCGGAGCGCAATCGCCCTCCAACCCGAGCCACACGAGAGGTGCCGGACGATGATCGAGCGGATCCTCGGACACATCGACGAGAACATGGATGCGAGCCTCGAGCGCTGGCGGGCGTTTTTGAGCATCCCCAGTGTCGGCACCGATCCGGCGCACGACGCCGACACGCGCCGCGCCGCCGAATGGCTGGCCGGCGAATTGCGCGACATCGGCTTCGAGGCGGGCGTGCGGGAGACCGAAGGCCAGCCGATGGTGGTCGGGCACTGGACTCCGGACGCGGCGACGGCGAAGGCTGCGGGGGAGCGGCCGCATCTGCTCTATTACGGCCATTACGACGTGCAGCCGGCCGACCCGCTCGATCTCTGGACCAGCCCGCCCTTCGATCCGCAGATCGTCGAAGGGCCGAACGGGCCGCGCATGGTCGCCCGCGGCGCGGTCGACGACAAGGGTCAGGTGATGACCTGGCTCGAGGCGTTCCGGGCCTGGCGCAACGTGGCCGGCGGGCCGCCGATGCCGGTCACGGTCTTCGTCGAGGGCGAGGAGGAGAGCTCGTCGGTCAATCTCGAGCCCTTCATGAAAGCGCATGCCGACGAGCTTCGCGCCGACGTCTGCGTCATCTCCGACACCGGCATGCCGGGCGTCGATCGGCCGGCCGTCACCACCATGCTGCGCGGCATCGTCTATGTCGAGGTGACGCTGCAGGGCCCGACGCACGATCTGCATTCGGGCATGTACGGCGGTGCGGTGCCCAACCCGATCAACGAGCTCACCGCCCTGCTGGCGGGCCTGCACGACGCCGATCGCCGGGTGACGCTGAAAGGCTTCTACGACCGGGTCGCCGATCTCGATCCGGGTCAGATCGAGGCCTGGAACCGGACCGGCTTCGACGAGGAGGCGTTCCTCGCCTCGGCCGGGCTGCAGCAATCGGCGGGCGAGGCCGGGCGTTCGGTGCTCGAGCGCATCTGGTCGCGGCCGACGCTCGACATCAACGGCATCTGGGGCGGCTATCAGGGGGCGGGCTCGAAGACCGTCATCGCCTCGACAGCGTCGGCCAAGCTGAGCTGCAGGCTCGTGCCCGACATGGATCCGCAACGGGTGCTCGCGAGCATCGAGCGCTACTTCGAGGAGAACTGCCCGGCCGGCTGCCGGGTCAAAGTGAGCAATCTCGGCTGTGGCGGCCCGATCCGCGTGCCGACGGATTCCGCCTTCGTCCAGGCGGCGATGCGTGCGGCCGGCAAGGTCTTTCCCAACGAGGCGGTGCTGATCGGCTGCGGCGGATCGATCCCCGTCGCGGCGTCGGTGCGGCGCATCCTCGGCATGGAGAGCCTGCTCCTGGGCTTCGGCCTCGACGACGACCGGGTGCACAGCCCGAACGAGAAGTTCGACCTCGTCTGTTTCGAGCGCGGGATCAAGACCCACGCCCGGCTTCTGGACGAGCTGGCCGCGAAGACCGAAGGCGGCTGAGGCTCAACCTTCGTCGAGGGCGTAGACCGTGATCCGCTCGCCGGTGCCGCGCAGCTCGACGTCGCCGATGTTCTTCAGATCGAAGGCGGCGGCGTCGATCGAGGCGGCGGTGGCGGCACCGATCAGGATGGTCACGGGCCCCCTGCCCGGATGCTCGCGGCCCATCTGCTCGAGGCGCTGCGCCGCGTTCACCGTCTCGCCGACGACGGTGTAGTTCAACCGGCCGGGCGCGCCGATATTGCCGACCAGAACCGGGCCGGACTGGATGCCGATGCGCAGCGGCAGGGGCGGCCCGTCGCTCAGGGCGACCACCCGGGCGATCGCCAGGGCGGCGCGCACGGCACGCACGGCGTGATCGGGCTGGGCGCCCGGCGCACCCCAGAAGGCCATCATGCTGTCGCCGATGAACTTGTCGATGACGCCGTCCTCGGCTTCGATGCAGCCTTCGAGCGCGGCGAAGTGGGCGTTGAGCAGCGCCGCCACGTCGCCGCCGCTCATCTCCCGGGTGCGGCTGGTGAAGCCGACGATGTCGGTGAACATCACCGTCACTTCGCGCTCCTCGTAGAGCAGCGCGTCCGGGGCGCCCTTGTCCATGAGCTGGCTGACCAGCCGGTGCGGCAGATAGACGGCGAACCAGCGAAGGGCGGCGGTCATGGTGTCGAAGGCCGCGGCCGCCTGATCGAGCTCGGCGATGCGGCTGGTCTTCAGCCGCGGCAGGTCTGCGAGTCGCAGATCGCGGATCGCGTCCGCCCGGTCGGCCAGCGCCTCGACCGGCCGCGCCAGCCGCCGGCCCAGCACATAGGACGCCAGCATCGCCGCCAGCAGGATGGCCAGGCCGAGCAGGGCGGTATAGGCGAGACGCCGCACCTCGGCACCGACCACCGCCTCGGGCAGATGGATGCCGACCAGCCAGGGCAGATCGGCGAATTCCTCGATCCGCCGATAGGCGAAGACCTCGTTGCCGGTCGGCAGGGATACGCGATGGCCCTCGCCCCTGATCAGTCCTTCGGTGAAACGCAGCGGCGAGCGTTCCTTCGACCAGATCGCACGCAGGGCCGCATCGTCGATCTGGTCCAGCGCCGGCAGCGGGGCGCTCTCGGCCAGCCGGCTGTCGTCGGGAAACTGGCCGGTGGCGCCGACCACGCGATCGTCGCCGTGCAGCACGAAGATGGCCTGGCCGGTGGCGGTACCGAGCTGGTCGAGAAAGCGCGCGAACTCCTCGAGCCGCACGCCGGCCACCAGCAGACGCGGCGGCTCGCCCTCCAGCAGCAGGCGGGCGTTGATCAGCGTGGCGCCGAGGGTCTCGCTGTAGAGCGGATTGCTCCACACCACGCCCGCGCGGTCGCCGACGACGGTGAAGGCCTCGTTGACGTCCTCGTGCTCGATGGGTTGCAGCGAGGGCGGACCGCCGTCACGGCCGTAGACGAGCAGCCGGCCGTCGGCCGAGAGAATGCCGATGCCCGAGAGCTGGGGGGTGGCGGTGAGCAGGCCGGCGGCGAAGGCGGTGAGCAGCGGATCGTCCTCGACGAGCTCCGGGGCCACGCGCAGATGAGCCTCGAACCGCAGCAACTGCCGCTCGGCCGGCTCGAGGAAGGCCCGTACCTCGGCGGTCAGCCGATCCAGCGTCAGGTTGATCTTGTCGGCCAGCAGGATGCGGGTGTTCGAGGCGGCGGTGTAATAGCTGGTGGCGAGCACGGCGCCGAGTGCCGCCACCATCATCGAGCCGAAGGCCAGGGTGAGCACCCAGGCCATGGGCATGCCCAGACGGGTGCGCGGCCGCAGCCCGCCCAGGGCCCGGCGCACCCGCGGGCGCAGCCGCGGCGGGCCTTCGGGGCGGGGCTCAGACGTTGAAGCGGAAGTGGACGACATCGCCGTCGGCGATCCGGTAGTCGCGGCCCTCGAGACGCATCCGTCCGGCCTCCTTCGCACCCTGCTCACCGCCCAGACGGACATAGTCGTCGAAGGCGATGGTCTCGGCACAGATGAAGCCGCGCTGGAAATCGGTGTGGATGACTCCGGCCGCCTGCGGTGCCGTGGCACCCCGATGCACCGTCCAGGCGCGCGCCTCCTTCGGGCCGACCGTGAAGAAGGTGAGCAGATCGAGCAGGGCGTAGCCCTCGCGGATGACCCGGTTCAGCCCCGGCTCCTCGAGCCCGAGGCTCTGCAGATAGTCGCGCCGGTCGGCCGCCGGCAGGGTGGTCAGCTCGGCCTCGATCGCCGCCGAGACGGTGACCGCCCCGGCGCCGACGGATCGGGCCATGGCGTCGGCCCGGGCACTGCGCTCGTTGCCCGAGGCGGCGGCTGCCTCCTCGACGTTGAGCACGAAGAGAACGGGCTTGGCGGTGAGCAGGTTGAACGAGGCCAGAAGATCGCGCTGCCCGTCCTCGAGCCCGAGCGCCCGGGCGGGGCGCCCCTCCTGCATCGCGGGCAGGATCTGCTCGAGCAGGGCCAGGCGCGCCTTCGCCTCTTTGTCCTGACCGCGCACGCGCTTGATCAGGCCCTCCTTCTGGCGCTCGAGACTGTCGATGTCGGCGAGCAGCAGCTCGGTCTCGACGAGCTCGGCGTCGCGCAGCGGATCGATCGATCCTTCGACATGGGTGACGTCGCCGTCGTCGAAGCAGCGCAGCACGTGCAGCACGGCGTCGACCTCGCGGATGGCGCCGAGGAACTTGTTGCCGAGCCCCTCGCCCCGCGACGCGCCGCGGACCAGGCCCGCGATGTCCTTGATCTCGAGTTGCGTGGCGATGATCTTCGCCGACTTGCCGAGCTCGGCCAGCAGGTCGAGCCGCGGGTCGGGCACCGGCACCCGGCCGACATTCGGCTCGATGGTGCAGAAGGG
>JAGREO010000293.1 GCA_020446525.1 Geminicoccaceae bacterium
AGGCCTGCGGGAAATTGCCGAGCTGACGCTCGAGCCTCGTGTCGTACTCCTCGGCCAGGAGACCGACGTCGTTGCACAGCGACAGGAGCCGCTCGAACAGCGCCCGCGCATCGTCGAAGCGGCCGAGCAGGGTGAGCGCGTCGACCATCCAGAAGCTGCAGATGAGGAACGTCCCTTCCTCACCCGCCAGCCCGTCGTCGGTATCCTCGACGCGGTAGCGCAGCACCAGCCCGTCCTGTACCAGCTCGCGCTCGATCGCCTCGACGGTGCCGCGATAGCGGGGGTCTTCGGCCGGCAGGAAGCCGAGTTCGCCGATCAGCAGCAGCGACGCGTCGAGCGCCTTGCTGCCGTAGCTCTGCACGAAGGTGTTGCGCTCCTTATCGAAGCCGTTGGCCAGCACCTCGGCATGGATCTCGTCGCGCAGCGCACGCCATTTCTCCAGCGGACCCTCCATGTCGAATTCCTCGATCGCCCGCACGCCGCGATCATAGGCGACCCAGCACATGATCTTGGAGTAGGTGAAGTGCTGGCGGCCGCCACGCACCTCCCATATGCCCTCGTCGGGCTCGCGCCACCGCTCCTCGAGCGTCTCGAGCACCTTGCGCTGGAACAGCCAGGCGTCCTGATAGGGCCCCAGCCGCGAACGCCGCGCCGCGTGCAGGGCGTCCATCAGCTCGCCATAGACGTCGAGCTGCACCTGATCGTAGGCGGCGTTGCCGACCCGCACGGGCCGGCTGTCCTCGTAGCCCGGCAGCCAGTCGAGCTCGAATTCGAGCAGGCGATGCTCGCCGCCCAGCCCGTACATGATCTGCATCTGTCCGGGATCGCCGGCGGCCGCACGCAACAGCCACTGCCGGAAATGATCCGCCTCGTCGAAGAAGCCCGAATTGATCAGCGCGTAGAGTGTGAGCGTGGCGTCGCGAATCCAGCAGTAGCGGTAGTCCCAGTTGCGGGTTCCGCCGATCGCCTCGGGTAGGGATGTGGTCGGCGCCGCGACGAGGGCACCGGTCGGCTGGTAGGTCATCGCCTTCAGGGTGATGAGCGAGCGGCGCACCGCCGTCTGCCAGTGCTCGGGTGCGTTCTCCGGCAGCACGCAATGCTTCGACCAGGCCCGCCACGTCGCGATCGTGTCCTCCAGCCGGACCCGGGTGTCCTGCACGAAGCGCGGCTCGTCTATGGTCGGATGATAGGCCAGGGTGAAGGGCACGCTCTGGCCCGGCTCGACGGTGAATCGGGCCGTCGTGTGCATGTTCTGGCCGCGCAGCGGCGCCGGCGTGACCAGCACCACCGTGTCCGGTCCGGCCACCGCCTCAATTCCGTACTCCCGGCTGCGCACCCAGGGCACGGTCAGGCCGTAGCCGAAGCGCAGGATCAGTTCCATGTGCATGTGGACCCGGCCTTCGACGCCCTCGACGAGACGGACCAGCGAGACGCGATCGGGATCCCGCGGAAAGGGCATGAAGTCGGTCAGCTTCACGATGCCGTCCTCGGTCTCGATGGTGGTCTCGAGGACCGCGGTGTCTTCGAGATAGCGGCGCCTGGTGCGGACGACGTCGCCTTCGTGACGCGATGGGGCGATCAGCCAGCGGCCGTGCTCTGGCGTGCCGAGCAGGGCGGCGAAGCAGGCGTCGCTGTCGAAGCGCGGCAGGCACATCCAGTCGATCGAGCCGTCGTTCCCGACCAGCGCGCACGACGCGGTGTTGCCGATGAATGCGTAATCCTCGATCCGCCCGGCCATCGCCTCGGCCCCCCGCTCGCTTGATCGTCCTCGCCCGTTCTTGGTCGTCCGGTCAGCCGCCGCCTCGGAACGCCGGATAGAGCATCATGCCACCGTCGACGAAAATTGTCTCCCCATGAACATAGTCGGACAGATCGGAGGCGAGCCAGAGTGCGGTCTGCGCGATGTCGATCGTCTCGCCGACGCGGCCGTAGGGAATGAGCTTCAAGAGCTCCGCGCGCGCCTCGTCGGTCTGCCAGGCATCGGTGTTGATCGGTGTCTTGATGGCCCCCGGCGCGATGGCGTTGACGCGGATCCGGCGATCGCCGAATTCCTGCGCCAGCGACTTCATCAGCAGCATGACGCCGCCCTTGGAGGCCGCATAATTGACCTCGAACGCCCAGGGAATGCCCTGGTGCACCGAGCTCATGTGGATGATCTTGCCAAGGGCGGGCGATATCTCGGGCTGCATCCCGCGCGCCAGGAAGTGCCGTACGGCGGCACGGGCGCAGAGGAACTGGCCGGTGAGATTGACGTCGATCACCATGCGCCAGTCGGCGAGCGTCATTTCCTCGAACCGGGCGCCGCGCTGCAGGCCGGCATTGGCGAGCAGGATGTGGACGGCACCGAACTTCCCGACGGCGCGCTCGAACATCGCATCGACCTGCTTCTCGTCCGACACGTCGGCGCAACCGGGCATCGCCGTGCCACCGGCCGCCTCGATCTCCGCGCAGACCTCCTGCGCCTTGTCCTCGCCGCCCGGGCGGTGGTTGACCACCACCCTGACGCCGGCGATACCCATCGCAAGCGCCGATTCGCGGCCGATGCCCGAGGTGGCACCGGTCACCACCGCCACCTGCCCCTCCAGACCGTAGGCCGCACGCGCGGCGGCGATCCGCATCTTGCTCCTGTCGTCCATGGGTCTCTCCCTCGCGGTTCGCGGCACAGCCGGCGGATGGTGCGCGCCGCACATCCCCGCGTCCAGCCTCACCGATCGATCCGCCGGCACGCCGGTGAACCGAACGCCGCTCGATCACGAACTCATGACGGTCGATGACGTTCGCCCGTCCGACACGCCGGATCGGCGATAACGAAGGGCCAACCGCCATTGCCATGCCACGAGCACGGGTACGACGCCCAGCTCCATCACCAGACCGAAGAGATAGGCGGCGTCGGGCGGCCCTTGCTGGAGCAGCGTCCACAGCCGGGCCATGCCGCCCAGAACGACCACGAAGGCCAGGCGGCGAAAGAGCGGGCCGCACGCCTCGATCTTCGGCACCATTGCGAGGAACATCAGGCCCAGCCCCAACAGCAATCCGGAGAGGTAGGCGAAATGACTGGAGAGATCGCGCAGCCCGGGCGGCAACCCGCTTTCGACCATCCCGGGCCCGAGCAGCACACCGGCGGCGCCGGCGGTGATCGGCACGAGGACGGCGGTGCAGATCACCACCTGCAGTGCGCGGCGCTCTCGTGCGAGACGCAGCCTCGCCGCCCGAGCCTCTTCCACGCCCGCCTTCTCCTCACCTGTCTCGCCGTGTCGGCGATCGGCGGCTGCTCGGCCACCGAACTGGTCAACGATCTGGTGCCCGAAGACGGCTACGAGATCGAGCGCGACATCGCCTATGGCGCCGATCCGCGCCAGACCCTCGATCTCTACCGGCCGGACGAGATCGCCCCGTCGAGCCCGCTGGTCGTCTTCTTCTATGGTGGCCGCTGGCAGTCCGGGGCGAAAGAGGATTTTCTCTTCGTCGGTCAGGCGCTGGCCTCGCGCGGCTATCTCACCGCGATCGTCGACTACCGGCTCTATCCGCAGGTCCGCTGGCAGGGCTTCCTCGAGGACGGCGCCGACGCCGTGGCCTTTCTGGCCGAGCGCGTGGCCGAGCAGGACGAGAGCCGGCCGGTCGTCCTGGCCGGACATTCGGCCGGCGGCTACATTGCGGCCATGGTGGCGCTCAATCAGGAGCGACGGCGGGCGGCGGGGATCGACCGCTGCACGATCGCGGGCGCTATCGGGCTCGCCGGGCCCTACGACTTCCTGCCGCTCGAGGCGAATGATCTGAGGGAGATCTTCGGGCCGGGCGAGGCCGGACCGGAGACGCAGCCGATCGCCTATGTCGATCCGGACGACCCGCCCATGCTGCTGTTGCACGGCCTCGACGACGAGACGGTGCTGCCGAAGAACAGCCGCAATCTGGCCGCGGCACTCGAGGATGCGGGCGTCCCGGTGACGGCGCACTTCTACAAGCACATCGATCACATCGAACTGGTCGGCAGCCTCGCCTCGTCCCTGCGCTTTCTGGCACCCACCCTCGACGACATGGACCGCTTTCTGGCCGATCTGCCATCGCCGCGAGGCTGCCCCCGCCCCTGAACGTCTCCCGGCATCTCGTGGCCGGGCTCAGAGCAGCCCGAGCAGCAGACCCCCGCCGGCGCAAAAGACGATGCCCAAGGCGAACTCCAGCGCCGGGCGCAGCCGCATCAGCGGCCCCGCCATGCTCCGGCTGCCGGCCAGCCACGCCAGGGCGCCGTCGAAGGCGAATGCGGCCGCGCCGACGGCCACGACGAAGAGCGAGATCGACACCGGGTCGTCGAGGGCGCCGGTCCCGGTTGCGGCGACGCCACTTCCCGCGCCCAGCACGAGCACGGCGCTCCAGAAGACCAGCTCGTTGACGTTGGCGACCGTGAGGACGAGGCCCTGCAGCACCGCCCGACGGCCCCGGCGCCCCGGCCGGACGGCGCACGATTTCGAGCCGAACCAGGCCGAGCGGATCGCCTGGGCGCCGAAGAAGAAGAGCAGACCACCCACGGCCCATTGCAGCAGCGCGACCAGTCGGGGCAACTCGTCGAAGAGCGCGTTCAGACCCATGGCCGTGAAAGCCGCCCATGCCGCGGTGCCGAGCGAGGTGCCCGCGGCGAAGCACAGCGCCTCGTGCCGGCCGCCCCGGGCGGCGCAGGCGCAGATGTAGAACATGTTCGGTCCGGGGACGAGCAGATGCAGAAGGAAGAGCACGAAGACCAGGGCGAGATGATCCAGGTTCGCCGTCGCCATGTCGCCTCCCGCCGCTCTCGTTGCACGTGAGACGAGCATGATCGCGTGACGAACAACCGGCAGTGTCGTCCGTCACATGCGGGCACCACGCGGCGGAGCGCCCGGGCGCCACGACGGACACGCAAAAAGGGCATCGTCCGGCACGCCACGAGCGGCTAGGGTGCGGCCGGCGAAGAGGCGTCACAGCCGGAAGAGGACGCGATGCAGCACATCAAATCCGCGCGATCGTCCGCCGAGAGCGACGACCGCCGCATCCGTGAGGCGGTCGAGAAGATGATCGAGCGCATTCGCACCGGTGGCGAAGACGCGGTGCGCGACTATGCGCGCGAGCTGGACCGCTGGGAGGGCGATTTCGTCCTGACCGACGCCAAGAAGGCGGCATTGCTCGCCAAGGTCGACGAACGCGACAAGGCGGACATCCGCTTCGCCCACGAGCAGGTGCGGCGTTTCGCGCAGGCGCAGCGGGCCAGCATCGGCGAGTTCACGATCGAGACCGAAGCGGGCGTCAGGCTCGGCCAGCGCGTCGTGCCGGTCGACTGCGCCGGCTGCTACGTGCCGGGCGGCCGCTATGCGCACGCCGCTTCGGCCCTGATGAGCGTCGCCACCGCCAAGGTGGCAGGCGTGCCCTTCGTGGTCGCCGCCTCGCCGCCGCGGGGCGGATCGATCGCACCGGCCGTGGCCTATGCCATGGAGGTCGCCGGTGCCGACATGATCCTCGAGATGGGCGGGGTGCACGCGATCTGCACCATGGCGTTCGGCCTCTTCGGCGCGCGGCCGGCCGACATCCTGGTCGGACCCGGCAACGCCTATGTCGCCGAAGCCAAGCGCATGCTGTTCGGCGAGGTCGGCATCGACGTCTTCGCCGGGCCGACCGAGAGTGCGATCATTGCCGACGAGACGGCCGATCCGATGACCGTGGCGATCGATCTGGCGAGCCAGGCCGAGCACGGTCCCAACTCGCCGGTCTGGCTGTTCACGACGTCGCGCGCACTCGCCGAGACGGTCGATCGCATCCTGCCGAAGATCGCCGCCGACATGCCCTCGGGCGAGGTGGTCGCCGCCGCCTGGGCCGATTTCGGCGAGATCATCCTGTGCGACGATCGCGAGGAGGTGTGCGCCGTCTCGGACCGCTATGCCTGCGAGCATCTTCAGGTGATCGCCCGCGACCTCGAATGGTGGAAGGGCCGCCTGCGCAATTACGGCTCGCTCTTTCTCGGCGAAGGCTCGACCGTCACCCACGGCGACAAGTGCTCGGGCACCAACCACATCCTGCCGACGAAGAAGGCGGCGCGCTATTCGGGCGGACTGAACGCCCAGAAGTTCCTCAAAATCCTGACCTGGCAGGAGATTTCGCCCGAAGCCAACCGCGCCTTTTCCGGCGCCGGCTCACGCATCAGCCGGCTCGAAGGGATGGACGGGCATGCGCGCGCCTGCGACTGGCGCCTGCGCAAATACTTCCCCGGCACGAACTGGGACTTCGAGGTTTCGGAACAGGCACGTTACGAATGACCCTGAAGTTCGAGAAGTCCTTCACCCAGCAGGAGCCGATCTCCGAGAAGGCGATCGCCCGGGTCGTCGAGATCCTGCGCACCGGTCGCCTGCACCGCTACAACACCACACCGGGCGAGACCGCCGAAGCCGCCCTGCTCGAGGAGGATTATGCGCGCTACCAGGGCAGCCGCCATTGCCTCGCCTGCGCTTCGGGCGGCTATGCCCTGCACGTGGCGATGCGCTCGGCCGGGCTGAAGCCGGGCGACAAGGTGCTGGCCAATGCGTGGACGCTCGCCCCGGTGCCGGGCGCCATCCACAATGCCGGCGGCGTGCCGGTCTTCGTCGAGATCGACGAGAACTGGCACATCGATCCGCAAGACCTGCAGGCCAGGGCGGAGGCGAGCGGTGCGCGCTTCCTCATGCTCTCGCACATGCGCGGCCACATCGGTGACATGGAAGCGATCGCGAACCTCTGCGATCGCTACGGCATCACCATGATCGAGGACTGTGCGCACACCATGGGCGCGCGCTTCAAGGGGCGGCGCTCGGGCAGGTTCGGCAGGGTCGCCGCCTTTTCGGCGCAGACCTACAAGCATCTCAATTCGGGCGAAGGCGGTCTCCTGACCACGGACGATCCCGATCTGGCGGCGCGCGCGGTCGTGATGAGCGGCTCCTACATGCTCTATGCCCGCCACGGTGCCGCACCCGACGAGGAGGTGTTCCGCCGTATCCGGCTGGACACGCCCAACTATTCGGGCCGGATGGACAATGTCCGCGCGGCGATCCTGCGGGTGCAGCTCGAAGGTCTGGACGAGAACATCCGTCGCTGGAACGCTCGCTGGCACATTCTCGCCCAGGGCCTGCGGCCGGCCGGGCTCGACGTGCCGGAGCGCGCGGCGCACGAGGACTTCGTCGGCTCGTCGATCCAGTTCCACGCCCGCGGCATCGGCGACATTCCGGCCTTCGTCGCCTCCTGCGCCGCACGCGGCGTCGAGCTCAAATGGTTCGGCGCCGACGAGCCGCAGGGCTTCACCAGCCGCTTCGACAGCTGGCGCTATCTGGGCGAGACGGCCGATCTGCCGCGCACCCGGGCCGTCCTCGCCACCACCCTCGACATGCGCGTGCCGCTGACCTTCGAGGAGGAGGACTGCCGCACCATCGCCCGGATCATCGCCGAAGAGGCGGCCAGCCATGCGGGAAAGGCCCGAGCATGAAGAACGAGCTCGTCTTCTACACCAACCCGATGTCACGCGGTCGCATCGTCCGCTGGATGCTCGAGGAAGCCGGTTGCGCTTATGAGACCGAGATCCTCGCCTATGACGGCGCCATGCAGCAGCCGGCCTATCGCGCGATCAATCCCATGGGCAAGGTGCCGGCGATCCGCCATCGCGGTGTCGTCGTCACCGAATGCGCGGCGATCTGCGCCTATCTGGCCGACGCCTTCCCCGAAGCCGGACTGGCACCGCCGCCATCGGAGCGCGGCGCCTATTACCGCTGGCTGTTCTTCGCCGCCGGCCCGCTCGAATCGGCCGTCGTCAACCGCTCGCTGGGCTTGAAGACGCCCCCCGACAAGGAGAGCATGGTCGGCTGGGGCAATTTCGAGCGCGTGATGGACACGCTGGAGCAGGCGGTCGCCGGTGACGGCTGGATCGCCGGTGAGCGCTTCTCCGCCGCCGACGTCTATGTCGGCGCACACATCGGCTGGGGGCTGCACTTCAGGACGATCGAGAAGCGTCCGGCCTTCGAGCGTTACCATGCGCGCCTGACCGACCGCGAAGCCCGAAAGCGCGCGCAGGCCCTGGACGACGCGGCAGCCGCCGGGATGCAGCCGCCTCAAACCTGAGGATCGGGAAACCAGTCCGCATCGAGAAGCTGATCCAGCGTCCAGGGACAGGCCCCGGGCAACCGGTCCGCCGCTTCGTGCTCGTCATAGAGCCGCATCGCGTAATCCGTGTCGTCTCTCGCGATCCGGTATTGCCGATCGAGCGCCGCGCGCAATTCATGCAGCAGCACCGGCGTGATGCGGTCCCTTATCTCGCGACGCGCAGCCCGGATCGAAAGCTGCCACTGCCGGCGCGGATCCTCGGCCGGCGAACAGGAGAGCTTCAGGCAATGCTCGATGATCCGGCGCAACTGGCTGACGACCGCCCGCGATTCCGCCCTGCCCAAATCCTCGACCTCTTCGATCAGGTGCGGAAAATCGATCCCCGGCACTCCCCGCCGCGTCGCCGCCAGCCGGCGCAACGCCGCCGCCTGTTCACGGCTCCAGGCGACGAAATCCTCGTCATAGAGCCGCTCGAGATCGATGGTATCGGGTTCCGCCGTCATTCGGGCCCCCTCGCCGCTGCCGCGCTCCGGCCCGGAGCGATCCAACATCGCACGAACGAGACATCGGCCCCGGCCACCCGAACCGATGGACGAGGCTCCACCCCCGAACCGTGACTGGTCACGACGGCATCCAGTCCGCATCGAGAAGCTGATCCAGCGTCCAGGGACAGGCCCCGGGCAACCCGTCCGCCGCTTCGTGCTCGTCGTGGAGCCGCATCGTCTTGTCCGTCTTGCGTCGGATGATCGCGTAGTTCCGGCCCAGATTGCGCTCCGCCTCCCGGCGGATGGTTGCCGTCATCCGCATCTCGATGATCGAACGGGCATCGATGATCGACAGCGCCCATTGCCGCCGCGACTCCTGCGCCGGCGAGTAATGCAGCTTCAGGCAATGCTCGATGATCCGGCCGATCTGGCTTTCGACCGCCCGCGACTCCGCCCTGCCCAAATCCCCGACCTCTTCGATCAGGTGCGGAAAATCGATCCCCGACACACCCGGCCGCGTCGCCGCCAGCCGGCGCAACGCCGCCGCCTGCTCACGGCTCCAGGCGACGAAGTCCACGTCATGGAGCCGCTCGAGATCGATGGTATCGGGTTCCGCCGTCATTCGAGCCCCCTCGCGAGCCCCCTCGCCGCTGCCTCGCTCCAGCCTAGCACGACCGCCGCCCCGCGCGCGTCCGCCGACAGCGCGTCATACTCGACGATGTCCACGCGCCAGGGCCGATCGCTCTCCTCGAAGGCGAGCTCGAGATGGCCGCAAAGCAGCAGCGACAGGTCCGTATCGACGGCGAGATCGAGATCGGAAAAGCGGCGCGCTTCACCGGTGGCGCGCGAGCCGAAGACGTAGACGGCCCTCCCGGGCGCCAGATGCGCCGCCAGGATCCCGCAAACCGCGTCGCGCTCTTCGGCGGAAAGCTGCAGGCCGCTCATCTCGGCGCAGCCCGAACGACCGCTTCCTCGAGTGAGGAAAGCGCCTTCTCGAGCGGCGAGAGATCGAGCATGCGACCGGTTCCTCCGGCCGCCGAAGGAGGCTCGCCCCTTCGACGGCCCATACGATGACGGCTCAGTGCCGGGTCAGCAGCGAGCGCAGCACATAATGCAGGATCCCGCCGTGGCGGTAATATTCGACCTCGTCCCGGGTATCGAGCCTGCAGGTGAGCGGGATGGTCTCCTCCTTGCCGTCCTTGCGCCGGATGGTGCACTGCACGTCCATGCGCGGCTCGAGGCCGCCCGAGAGACCGGTGATCGACACCTCCTCGCTGCCGTCGAGCTTCAGGCTCTTGCGCGTGGTTCCCTCCTTGAAGTTGAGCGGCAGCACGCCCATGCCGACCAGATTGGAGCGGTGGATGCGCTCGAAGCTCTCGGTGATCACCGCCTTCACACCGAGAAGGATCGTCCCTTTGGCGGCCCAGTCGCGGGAGGAGCCGGTGCCGTATTCCTTGCCGCCGAAGACCACCAGCGGCGTGCCGCGCTGCTGATACGTCATCGCGGCGTCGTAGATGGTCATCACCTCGCCCTCGGGCTGCAGCGTCGTCCAGCCGCCCTCGGTGCCCGGCGCCATCTCGTTGCGCAGGCGGATGTTGGC
>JAGREO010000294.1 GCA_020446525.1 Geminicoccaceae bacterium
ATGGAAGAGGTGCTGGCCAGCCACCCCGACGTCGCCGAATGCGCGGTGATCGGCGTCGCCGACCCGCTCAAGGGCGAACTGCCGATGGGCTTCGTCGTGCTCAAATCCGGCGTCGCGCGCGATCACGCGACGATCGCCCGTGAACTGGTCGCCAAGGTGCGCAACGAGATCGGCCCGGTCGCCGCCTTCAAGCTGGTGGCGGTGGTCGACCGGCTGCCCAAGACCCGCTNNCAAGATCCTGCGCGGCACCATGAAGGCGATCGCCGACGACACCGAATGGCGCATGCCGGCCACCATCGACGACCCAGCCATCCTCGACGAGATCGCCCGCTCGCTGGGCGATCTCGGCTACGGCGCCGGCCACGCCTCGCGCAGCCACGAACGCACGGGCGACTGATCGGTGCGGCCCGGGAGGCGAGCGGCCACGGACGAGCGGCGCCCGGGGCACCACGCGGCGGGCACGATCGGCGAGCCGCCACGGACGCACGGGCGACGGGGGCGCGCCGCAGCAAGAAAGGCCCCGCGCGGGCAGGAGAAGCGAGGGGCCGCCGACGCACGCGTGAGCGAGGAGCGGGGCCCGATGCCGCACAAGGGGCGGTCGACGGACGTACGCGAAAGCGGGGACGGCGGCCGGTGCAGCCGCCGATCCTGAACCTGCCGCCGACCACGCGATGGACGATCGCCGCACTCACGGTCGTCTGGCTGCTCGACGTCGCGACCAACCACATGCTGACCGGCCTCTTCGCCTTTCGCGGCATCCACGACGCCCGCTCGATCGTCACGATGGGCTCCTATGGCCTCGTGCACGCCGATCTGGCGCATCTGGCGATGAACCTCGTCGGCGTGGCGGTGCTGGGCAAGGTGCTCGAGCCGCGGATCGGCGGAAGGCGGCTGCTGCTGTTGCTGCTGATCGGCACCGCGGCCGGCGCCGCCGTGCACGCCGCCATCGATCACGGTTACCTGATCGGCATCTCGGCCGGCGTCGGCGCGCTCTACGGCACGGCCCTGCCGGCCGCCCGAAACGGCCGGTTCGGCGCCTTCGACCGGCTGATCGTGCTGCTCGCCATGCTTTTCGTCCTCGTCTCCCTCGCCGGCCTCCTCCTGCCGATCATGCCCGGCGTCGCCCACGCCGCCCACCTCGGCGGCTTCCTCGCCGGCCTCCTGCTCAGCCACCGCCTCCTGCCCTGAGCGGCGATGCCGGTGCTTCCGGACTTCGTGCTCCGGCGGTCGGCGTGGCGTTTCCTGACATTTCATGATAATTCTTGACAGCCTGCGAGCGAGAGAGAGGTCCGTCATGAGCACAGGACGTCGCGAGAAATTCGCCACTCAGGTCGATGCGGAGATACTCTCCAGCGTGCGGAGTCTCGCGCGGGCGGAAGGACGCCAGCTCCAGGCGCTCGTCGACGAAGCCCTCGCCGACCTGATCGACAAACGCAAACAGGCGCGGCCGCGCCCCCACGTCATGAGCGCCTGTCGGGCAAGCCACGAGAACTTCGGGCCGCTCTGCGAAAAGCTGGCCGAGTGACGGACCACCTGACCGTGATCGAGGTTCCGGCCATCCATGCCGACCAGATCGAGCGCTATGGCGGTGCGCAGGGCCCGCGCGATCCGGGCCAGCTCGAAGCCGCCCTGTTCCGGCCGCAGACCGGCTGTTACGCCGACGTAATCGAGCAAGCCGCGGCCCTCTGGGAGAGCCTCGCGCAGAACCACCCCTACATCGACGGCAACAAGCGTACGGCCTTCGCCGCGACCTACACGTTCCTCGCCATCAACGGCCTGCGCATCACCGCGGACCCCGACGCCACCCATGTCTTCATCGCCGAACGCTACGCGACCGGCAGCTTCGCCTTCGACCGTCTCGTGCCGTGGCTGCGCGACAACGTCTCCGACGCATGACCCCTTCCCGAAGGGTGAAAAATGAGAGAAGGGCCGATGGAAGTGCGAGGGACACGATACTTAATTCGACAGGCCCGAGTTTGATTTTGCGCTGAACACCTCGCTGCCGGCATCCATGCGCCCCCGACCCGACCGAGAAAAAAGTGAGAAGAGCAGGTGGCCCGGAGGGTGCAACCCTCCGGCACGGGCCGGGGCGGCACGAAGCGCTCATCATCATCGGCGGGTTCCGCGGACACGCACCACGAACGACGATCACCGACCGTGCCCTGATAGATAAAATAGCTCTATTCGCGTTAGCCGTTGAGCGCTGTGCGTAGCCAATTGGTGTGGTCGTTTGTCTCCTGTCGCCGTTCTCGACCATGGTGCCAGGCGAGGTAGTTCGGCAGATATCGGGTTGCGACACCCCTGAAACTGCGGACCCATCCCTTGAGCCTGCTGTGATGGGCATTGGCGTTCTGGATGTGCCAGGTTTTCTCCCGCACCCGCTCGCCGGCGTGGAAATTGATCGGCTCGTGGCGAATGCCGTATTTGCGCGCGACCACGCCGAAGGCACGCCAGGTGTCGCTGCAGAGGATACCGTCCTTGGGGAGAGCCGGGCCGATGGCCGTGTCGATCGCCTCGGCGCTGCGGTCTTGCAG
>JAGREO010000295.1 GCA_020446525.1 Geminicoccaceae bacterium
CGCAGGCGGATGGGAGTGCTTCGGGCGGGGCGGTGTGATATGCGGTCATGAGCGAATCATAGGCTCATGATCAAATCATGTCAATGTATTTTTTCCTTCATCGGATCCGCCCATACGGACCGGTCGGGCATGATCGGCGTCGTCGCGGGATCGCTCAGGTCGCGTCGGCGCAGACTTCGTGTTCGATCTGGACGGTGACGTGGCCGATGCCGAAGCGGTCGGCGAGGCGGTCGGTCACGTGGCGGACGACGACGTCCGCCCGGGTCTGCGGGGCCACCTTCACGTGCAGGGTCATCAGCGGCTTTTCCTGCGTCAGCGACCAGGCGTGGACGTGGTGCACGTCCTCGATCGCCTCGACATGCTCCATCAGGTCGCGTCGGATTTCGGCCGGATCGAGGTCGCGCGGCGTGCCTTCCAGCAGCACGTGGCCGCTCTCCCTGATCAGCCGGACGGCGCTGCGCAGGATGAGCAGGGCCACGGCCACCGAGAGGATCGGGTCGATCGGCATCCAACCGGTCGCCATGATGACGAGTGCCGCCACCAGGGCCGCGACCGAGCCGAGCAGATCGCCCATGACGTGCAGCAGCGCGCCCTTGATGTTGAGATTGTTCCGGTCGGCGCCGTGCAGCAGGAGAAACGCGCCGATATTGACCAGCAGACCCAGGATGGCGATCACCAGCATGGTGCCGCCCAGCACCTCCACCGGCTCGAAGAAGCGGCGGGCGGCCTCGATCAGGATCCAGGCGACGATGAAGACCAGCGTCAGGCCGTTGGCGAAGGCGACGAGGATCTGGAAGCGGTCGAAGCCGTAGCTGCGCTGCGGGTCGGCCGGCTTGTGCGCCAGTCTGAAGGCGTACCAGGCGAGCCCCAGCGAGACCGAATCGGTGAGCATGTGGCCGGCGTCGGCGAGCAGCGCCAGCGACCCGGCGATCAGCCCGCCCGCCGCCTCGGCGACCATGAACCCGCCGGTCAGCAGCGCCGCCCAGAAGGTCCGCTGCTGATTGACGGCGCCATGATCGTGGCCCGCATGATCGCGGCCTGCCTGATCGCGGCCTGCCCGATCGCGGTCGCGTTGCCGATCCGGTTCCGCCATGCTCCGCGTCCTCCGTTCATCGAATCTCAACGATTGCAGGTGCATCATCGTCTCATCGAACACAAGTGAAGGCGTGCCGATGGCGACGACGATCGAAGGGCGGACCCGTCGCCGCCTGTCCGGCGGCGCCGTCCTGCTGCTGACCGTCGCCCTCGCCCTGCGCCTGCTCCGCCGCCTCCGGCGCCGCAAGCGGCTCACCCTGCCGCTGCTGGCGGTGGCGCTCTTCGCCGGCTGGAAGCTGGCCGGTGCCATCGGCACGCCCGAAGGCTGGATCGAAGCACGCGGCTCCATCCTGGGCGCCGACCCCGACCGCGCGCAGGACCCGTTCCGCCGATGGGTGGTGCGCTTTGAGGACGGCCGGGGGCGCACCGTCGATTTCCTCGATGCCGCGGCGATCGACCTGCTCGAGCGCGGTGGCGAAGCGGCGCTGGACGTGCCGGTACTCTACGATCCCCGGGAGCCCGGTCGGGCGATGATCGCGCTCGACGGCCGCTGGCGGGAGCCCGCCCGGATGCTGGCCGGATGTCTCGCCCTTCTCGCGGTCGTGCTGGCGCTGCCCGGTCGCAGGCCCGCGCGGAGCGTCAGTGCTCGCTGACCATCGATCGCGGTGCCGCGGTATCGCCTTCGAGAACCCGCCGGGCGGCGGAGGTGAGCTGGATGTGCAGTTCGGCGAGCTGCTTCTCGTTCACCCGGCCGGGCGCGCCGAGCAGCAGTTCCTGCGCCTGCTGGTTCATCGGGAAGGCCGTGACCTCGCGGATGTTCTCCGTGTCGGCGAGCAGCATGACGATGCGGTCGAGGCCGGGTGCGATGCCGCCGTGCGGCGGCGCGCCGAAGTGCAGCGCGCGGTACATGCCGCCGAATTTCTCCTCGAGGATCGCGTGGTCGTAGCCGGCGATGTCGAAGGCCTTCTTCATGATGTCCGGGCGGTGGTTGCGGATGGCTCCGGAGGAGAGTTCGACGCCGTTGCAGACGATGTCGTACTGATAGGCCAGCACGTCGAGCGGATCCCCGTTCTCGAGCGCTTCCATGCCGCCCTGCGGCATCGAGAAGGGGTTGTGCGA
>JAGREO010000296.1 GCA_020446525.1 Geminicoccaceae bacterium
ACAGTTGCTCCGGACCTCCGGCTTTCTCTTTGTTTTTTCGCAAGTTGAGGTGGGGGAGATGGGAGGGGTGGTTCATTCGCTCGAGCCAATGACGCGCGCCTGACTTCGCCTCGCGCAGCGACCGTCGCATGACGATATTCTTGAGCAGAACCTTGATGCGCTCATGTCCGCCTCAGGGGCGAACATTCCGAGCAGATCGTGACCCTCGTCGATATACGGGTCGCAACAAAGGGTCGGGCGTTGGGGGCGTGATCGAACGACCCCTCCGGCTGCCGCGCGGACGCGGGTTTCGGGCGCCACCTTTGGTCTTCCGAGGCGTTGCAGGCTCGCATCAGCATGGAGTGAGCGACACATGGCGAGCGAGGCGGTCTTTCCGTTGCTTCTTCATCGGGTGGCGATCTCATCGCTGACCGTGGCTTTCGTCTGTGCGGTCTGGATCGCCGTGGACGAGTGGCGGCGACCGCAGAAGATGTGGATCATGAATGTCGTGTGGCCGCTCACGGCGCTGTTCGGCAGCGTTCTCTGGCTCGTCGGCTATCATCTCTGGGGGCGCGCGGCGGCAGGCGGCGATGCGGAGGATCCGCCCTTCGCCGTCATGGTCGCCAAGGGTGCCAGCCATTGTGGCGCCGGCTGCACCCTGGGCGACATCATCGCCGAATGGCTCGCTTTCGCCGTGCCCTCGGTCGCGGTGGCGTTCGGCTGGCGGAGCCTGTTCGACGAGAAGATTTTCGCCGTCTGGGTGCTCGACTTCGTCCTCGCCTTCGCGATCGGTGTGGCGTTCCAGTATTTCACCATCAAGCCGATGCGCGAACTCTCGGTCTCCGCCGGCATCGGGCAGGCGCTGAAAGCCGACATCGCTTCCATCTCGGCCTGGCAGATCGGCATGTACGGTCTGATGGCGATCATCCAGTTCGCCTGGTTCGCGGCTTCCTATGGCGGCGTGGCACCCGTCGACAGCCCCGAATTCTGGTTCGCCATGCAACTTGCCATGCTCGCCGGGTTCTGCACGAGCTTTCCGGTGAACTGGATGCTCATCCGAATAGGCGTGAAGGAGAAGATGTAGCTCACCGGGCCCGATGGCCGGGTGAGCTTCGCGCGATGCCGTTTCGGGGGAGGGGAAGCGGAGGGCGCCGCCGGTGGGACGCTGCGCCGGGTGATGCCGCAGGCTGCGGTGGAACGTGCGACGATGGGCGGGGTTGATCCTCCGATCGTCACGACGGTGGAGAACGGGGATGACGACGGTGGTCGTCACCGGCGCCTCGGCCGGTGTCGGGCGGGCGGTGGTGCGCCGTTTCGCCCGGCCGGGTATACGCCTGGCGCTGATCGCCCGGGGCCGGGAGAGGCTCGAGCGGGCGGCCGGTGAGGTGCGCGCGGCGGGCGCCGAGGCGCTGGTCCTGCCGGTGGACGTGGCCGATGCCGCAGCGGTGGACGACGCGGCGGCTCGAACCGAAGCGGCGTTCGGGCCGATCGACGTCTGGATCAACGCGGCGATGGTCACCGTCTTCGCCCCGGTGGCCGAGATGACCGCCGGCGAATATCGCCGGGTGACCGAAGTCACCTATCTGGGCTGCGTGCACGGCACGCTCGCGGCTCTGCAGCGGATGAAGCCGCGCGATCGGGGCACCATCGTCCAGGTGGGCTCGGCGCTGGCCTATCGGTCGATCCCGCTGCAGTCCGCCTATTGCGCTGCCAAGAGTGCCATCGTCGGCTTCACCGACAGCCTGCGCTGCGAGCTGATCCACGACCGCTCCGACGTGCGGCTGACCGTCGTCCATCTGCCGGCGGTCGACACGCCGCAGTTCGACTGGGCGCGCAGCAAGATGCCGCGCCGGCCCCAGCCGCTGCCGCCGATCTTCGAGCCCGAGCTGATCGCCGATGCCGTTCATCACGCGGCATGGCATCCGCGGCGCGAATATTGGCTGGGCTGGTCGGCGGCCAAGGCGATCCTCGCCCAGAAGGTGGCACCGGGCATCGCCGATCATCTGCTGGCACACCGGGCCTGGGACGGCCAGATGACCGACGAGCCGCGCAACGCCGATCGGCCGGACAATCTCTTCGAGCCGGTCGCAGGCGACCAGGGCGCCCGCGGCCGCTTCGCCGATCGCGCATCGACCACCTCGCCGGCCATCTGGTCGAGCGAGCATCGCACCCTGCTGCTCGGTCTCGCGGGTATGGTGCTGGCCGGCACGGCGCTCGCCGTCTTCACCGCGCGAGCGGCTTCGAGACGCGCCATCCGCTGACATCCTCCCCGATGGACATCCGCTTCATCGGACCTCTTGCGTGGAGGGTGCGGTGATGGCTGCGGGTCTCTGGAACGTTCCGATCTGGTCGAGCATCCGGATATGGCGCCGGGGCGAGGCCGGTCGACCGCGGCGGGAGATGGGCATTACGTTCGGGTGAAATTCGACGACACTGGTCATTTCGGCGGTTTGTCGGGGTCGGCGGTTTGCCGGGGTCGGCGGTTTGTTCGGGTCGGCGGTTCATTCGAGTGGAGATGTTCCTTGGCGGTCTTCAGGAAGCTGTGCGCACGGCTGGACGTCGTGGCTTTCGCAGGCGCGGTGCTGTTCGCCACGTTCGGTTATGGTGTGGTGGTCGGCAAGATGAACGTCTTTCCGCATCAGTTCCTCAACGTCGCTTTCGACGCGGCCAAGGACTGGCGCGACAACTGGCGGCATTATCTGGGCATCCGCTCGAAATGGCTGCAGCCGACCGATCGGACCGAGGCGGTCGTCTCCTACGATCCCGATGCCGCCTGGAACGGCTACACATTCGTCACGGCCTATCGCGACGGCTATTTCGGCGCGCATCTGATCGACATGGAGGGCGCGATCCTGCACAGCTGGAGGCCGCCGCTCGAGGCGATCTGGGCGGACCTGAACGACGGCGAGCCGCTGGTCCCGGAAATCGAGATCGCCGTCCACGGTGCGGCACTGCTGCCCGAGGGCGAGGTTCTGCTGGTCCTGGCGGGCGGCGCCATGGCCAAGCTCGATCGCTGCTCCTCCTATCTCTGGGGCATCGCCAACGAGGTGCATCATTCGGTCGATCTCACCGAATCGGGCGACATCGTCACGCTGGGTGCGGCGAAGCGGACGCCGGCGGAAAAGCGCTTTCCCCGCGTCGATGCCGCCGTGACGGGCACCTATGTCGACGAGACGGTGATGCGCGTGCGGCCGGACGGCACCATGATCGACGAGTTCTCCGCCCTGCAGGTGATCTACGACAGCGGCGATGCGGCGCTGGTGATCGCCGCCAACGGCTCGGCGTTCCGCTCGTCGGTGGAGGACATCACCCACCTCAACGACGCGGAGGAACTGCGCAGCGACATGGCCGGTGCGTTCCCGCAGTTCGAGGCCGGTGACCTGCTGCTCTCGTTCCGCAACCTGAACACGATCGTGGTGATCGACGGCACGTCGCATCGGATCAAGTGGTCGATGACCGGCCCCTTCGTCGGCGCGCACGATCCCGATTTCATGCCCAACGGCCACATCCTGCTCTACGACAACCGGATCACCGGCGGTTCGCCGCAGCTCGGCTATACGCGCATCCTGGAGATCGACCCGGTGACGCGCGCCATCGTCTGGCAGTATCAGGGCACCGACGCCGAGCCGATGTACGCCTCGTTCGGCGGCAAGGTGCAGTTGCTGCCCAACGGCAACGTGCTGACCCTTGAGCCCGAAGCCGGCCGGGTGATCGAGATCGCCCGCGAGGACGACAACCGGCTGGTCTGGGATTACGTCAACCTGGCCGAGGAAGGCTGGGCCGGCGAGATCTTCGACGCCATCCGCGTGGCGCCCGAGAGCGTGACCTTCCTGGGCGAGGGCTGCTGAGGGCCCGGGCGAGGGCTGCTGAGGGGCGGGAGACGAGCCATCGAGTTCGCGAGCGACGATCCGTTGCGGCATTTCTGGGCCAAGACGGGCGCGGCCGTCGACGGCCGTCCCGACTGGCATCCCTGTCTCTTTCATGCTCTCGACGTCGCGGCCGTCGGCCAGGCGATGCTCGAGCGGCAACCGGTACTTCTCGAGCGGATTTGCGGAACCCTCGGGCTGCCCGAAGACGCCGTTCGTGCGCTCGTGCTGCAGTGGCTGTTGCTGCACGACGTGGGCAAGCTCTCGCGGCCGTTCCAGGCGATGAGCCGGCCGCACTGGCCGGCGGCGCTGGGCCCCTGGCCCGTCGACCTGCCGGCCGAGCCCCGGCACGCCCCCATGGGCCACTTCGTGATGACGAAGCTCTTCCGCAGCGGCGACCTCGCCGCCGTGGCCGATTGGGACGACGAGGTGTTCGAGGCGCTCGTCGCGCCCTTCTTGGGACATCATGGCCGGCCGGTGCGGCTGCTTGCGAGCGCGGTGCGCGAGCATCGGGTGCTCGATGCGGTCTGCCGGCGCGCGGTTCGCGATCTGGCGGCGCTGGCCGGATCGCTGTTCCCTTGCCCCCCGCTCGATCAGCCGGCGCTGGATGCGGCACGCATCGCCGCCTGGCAGATCGCGGGCCTGGTCGTGCTGGCGGACTGGCTGGGCTCGAACGCGCGCTGGTTTCCCTTCACCCGGTCGGACACGCCCTTGCACACCTATTGGTGCGACGCTCGCAGCAAAGCCGCGGACGCCGTCCGCGACGCCGGGATGGTGCCCGCCGCAACGAGCCGGATCGGCGGCTTCGTCGCGCTCACGGGGACTGGTTTTCCGCCGACCGCCATGCAGCGCTGGGCCGAGAGCGTGGCACTCGATGCCGCACCGACGATCGCCGTCATCGAGGACGTCACGGGCAGCGGCAAGACGGAAGCCGCGATCGTGCTCGCGCACCGGCTGATGCAGGCCGGGCAGGGCGACGGCATCTATGTGGCGCTGCCGACCATGGCCACCGCGAACGCCATGTTCGAGCGCATGGGTCGCATCCATCGCCGGCTGTTCGAGCCCGGGGCCGATCCGTCGCTCGCTCTGGCGCATGCGGCCCGGCGGCTCCACGAGGGCTTTTGCGAGGGCCTGCGGGCGGCGCGCGGTATGGCCGCTCCGGGCGAGGAGGACGATGCGGCCGCCGACGGCGACGGCAATGCCGCCGCCTGCAACGCCTGGATCGGCGACAGCACGCGCAAGACCTTCCTGGCGCAGGTGGGGATCGGCACCATCGATCAGGCGCTGCTCTCGGTACTGCCGGCGAGGTACCAGTCCCTGCGCCTCTACGGCCTGTGCCGGCGGGTACTGATCGTCGACGAGGCGCACGCCTATGACGACTACATGCGCGCCGAACTGCAGCGGCTGGTGACGTTTCAGGCGGCGCTCGGCGGCAGCGTGATCATCCTCTCCGCGACCTTGCCACGGGCGATGCGACGGGCGCTGCTGGGCGCTTTCGCCGAGGGGCGGGGCCTGTCGCCTCCGCTGCCGCAGGATCACGCCTATCCGCTGGCGAGCCTGTGGGCGCGCGATCGCCTGGTCGAGGCGCCGCAGCCGGCGCGCACCGATCTCTGCCGCACGCTCGCGATCGAGCGGCTGGCGAGCAGTGACGAAGCCGCGGATCGAATCACCGCCGCGGCGCAGGATGGTCGTGCGGTCGCCTGGGTGCGCAACACGGTCGACGATGTGCTGGAAGCGGATGCGCTGCTGCGTGCGCGCGGCGTGGCGGTGGAGGTTTTTCACGCCCGCTTCGCCCTGGCCGACCGGATGGCCATCGAGCGGGCCGTGGTGGCGCGATTCGGGCGCGACGGCGCGGCGGACGAACGGCGCGGTCGGGTCCTGGTGGCGACGCAGGTGATCGAGCAGTCGCTGGATCTCGACTTCGACCTGATGGTCAGCGATCTGGCGCCGATCGATCTCCTGTTGCAGCGGGCCGGCCGTGTCTGTCGCCATGCCCGCGGCCCGCGGCCCGGACCACGGCTGCTGGTGGTCTCGCCCGATCCCGCGGCGACGATCGAGGAAGACTGGTTCTCCGCCTCGTTCCCGGGCGCGGGCGCCGTCTATGGCGACCACGCGCTGCTCTGGCGCAGTGCGCGCAAGCTGTTCGAGAAGGCGCAGTGGCGGATCCCCGAGGAGGTCCGCGCGATGATCGAGGCGGTCTACGAGCCGAATGACGATCCGCCGCCGGCGCTGCAGCGCTCGGCGAGCGACGCCGAAGGCTCCGCGCGCGCCGCGGTCTCGCTCGCCCGCACCAACCTGCTCGAGCTGCGCGCCGGCTATGACGGTCAGCCTACCGCTCCCTGGGACGCCGACGTCCGCGTGCCGACCCGGTTGGGCGAGGAACGAAGGGTTCTGCGTCTGGCCCGGCTCGACGGCACGACCATCCTACCCTGGCATCCCGATCGCGACCCGGCCCGCGCCTGGGCGCTCTCGGAGGTGAACGTCCGCCGAAGCCGGCATTGGCCCGAGGCCGACCTCGTGCCGGACGGACATGCCGCCGCGGCTGCACGAGCCAAAGCGACCTGGACGCGCTTCGACGCGGACAAGCTGCTGGTCGTCCTGCAGCCCTCATCCGGCCTAGATGATGCGGTCCCCGTTGTGGTCGAGTCCGGTTCGGCCGCTGGTGTCGCCTATGACCCAAGACTCGGCCTGTTACGAGAAAAACACAACCCATAGGCGTATTGACCTTCGTACTGCTTTCGTTTTTTTGCTAAGTCCGGCACGAAAACGATGTCGGATACGAGCCATGACGGATCGGGTTTTTAATCTTCTGCGCGAGGCCTGGCTGCCGGTTCGGCGGCTCTCCGGCGCGGGTGAGCTTCTTCGGCCGAGGGATCTGACCGACGGCATCCATGAGGATCCGATCGTGGCCTTCGATTGGGGGCGGCCGGATTTCGATACCGCATCGCGCGAGTTCCTGATCGGTCTCCTCTCCACCGCCTGCGCGGCTCGCGTCCTGGACGGACGGGCCTGGCGCGACTGGTGGCGGAATCCGCCTTCGGCCGATGCACTCGATGCGAGCCTGGCATCCTTCGCCGATGCGTTCGATCTGGACGGCGATGGTCCGCGTTTCATGCAGGACCGGGAAGATTTCGCCGGCGCGGCCGTGCCCGTCGAAGCCCTTCTGATCGACAGTCCCGGCGAGAACACGATCAAATTTAACAAGGACCTCTTCGTGCGGCGCGGTCGTGTCGGCACCCTGTCGCGGGGTGCCGCGGCGATGGCGCTTTTCGCACTGCACACCTATGCCCCAGAAGGCGGTAGGGGACTTTGCACGGGACTGCGCGGCGGCGGGCCGATGACCTGCACCGTGCTGCCGGATGCCGACGACGCACCGGCGCTGTGGCATCGGCTCTGGCTCAACACCTTCGCCGGCGACGACTGGCTGCAGCCCGCCACCGACGATCGGCCGATCTTCCCCTGGACGGTCGCGACGCGGGTTTCCGACAAGGGCGTCAACACCACGCCCGAACATGCGCATCCGGCGGCATGCTTCTGGGGCATGCCGCGGCGTATCCGGCTCGATTTCGAGGCGAACGAGGGCGCGCGCGCATGCGACCTCATCGGCATCGTCGACGAGGTGCTGGTGGCGAGCTATCGCAGCAAGCCCAAGGGCAACAAATACGAAGCGTGGGGCCGCAAGCATCCGCTCACGCCCTACTATCGCTCTAAACCCACCGACGTCGAATGGCTGGCGCTGCACCCGCAACCGGGCCGTCCGGGCTATGGCGATTGGCTCGGCCTCGTCATCGCCGACGATGCCGATCCGGCCAGGATCCTGCGTCAGCCACCCGCCATCGTCGCGTCGGCGGAGAACCGTCTGGACGGGCTACGTCGGGCGGGGCGACCGCTGCTGCACATCGCAGGCTACGATACGCGCCAGAGAACCGCGCGCGGCTTCGTTGAGCACGAGATGCCACTGGTGGTGGTCGAGGAAGAGCTGCGCCAGGAGTGCGATCTCGTGCTGCGCGCGTGGATCCGCGGCGCGCGCGAGGCCGAAGGGCTGCTGGACTCTGCCGTGCAGCGGGCTTTGGGCGAGAAGAAGCGCGACCAGGGCCAGCGCTGGATCGTCGGCGAGCGGTTCTGGGCCGAGACCGAACCGGCGTTCCTGGAACGGGCCCGTCGCCTGCCCGACCATCTCCGGGTCGATGTTGACGAAACCGCCCTTGCCGGGGACTGGCTGGTTCAACTGCGCCGGCACGTGCTGCGGCTGTTCGACGAGGCCGTGCCGCCGGCCAGCATCGATGCCACCGATCCCAAACCCTATGTCGCCGCACGCTCGATGCTGCATGCGGGCATGCGCGGCTACGGCAAGCAGGGGCGAAGGCTCTTTGCGGCGCTCGATCTGAAGGCGCCGGAGTCGCGCAGGAAGGAGAAAGCCGCATGAGCGAGACCACCACTGCAACGCCGGCCGGCGAGGGGCGGGTGCGCACGAGCCCGGCGCTCGAATGGTGGCAGCGACTGCAGCCGGATGCCGGCCGTCCGGGCGACCGCGCGGCCCTGGCTCGCCTGCGCCGGGCTGTGAGCCTGGCCGAGGCGATGAGCGAGCCGGCGGTGCTGCAGCTCTTCCGCCGGTTGGGCTACGGCGCGGGCGATCGTGTGCGTCTGCCGCGGGTGGCGCTTGTGGCGGTCACTCTGGCGCACGTCCGGACGCACGAGCCGACGACGGTGATGCGCCGGGTCGGCCGTGCCGTCCTGGAGGACGAGACGGCGACGCTGAAGCCGATCCGCTTGCGGCAGATCCTGGCGGCGCGCAGCGACGAGGAACTTGCGGTGGCGATGCGCCGGCTGGTGATGCTGGCCGACCGGCGTCTCGACGTCGCCGATCTCGCCCGATCGATCCTGTTCTGGAACGACGAGACCCGCGCCCGCTGGGCCTTCGATTATTTCAACGCGGGCTCGGCCGCGCCGAACCAGCCCGATCCGCATGGAGCCGAAGCATGACGACCTTTCTGCAAATCCACCTCCTGACCCAGTATCCGCCCGCCAACCTCAATCGTGACGATACGGGACGGCCGAAGACGGCGATGTTCGGCGACGTACCGCGGCTGCGCATCTCCAGCCAAGCACTCAAGCGCGCCTGGCGCACCTCCGACGGTTTCAGGAAGGCGCTCGAAGGCCACACCGGCGAGCGAACGCGACGGCTGGGTGATGTTGTCGAGGAGCACTTGACGGCCCAGGGGACCGACGAAAAGCAAGCTCGACGAATCGCTCGTACGGTCGCCGACGTGTTCGGCAAGGTGAGGCCCGAATCCGACAAGAACGACAAGAACCCGACCCATATCGAGCAGCTCGCCTTCATCTCGCCCGAGGAGAGGCAAACGGCGCTCGAGTTCGCCGCGCGCATGGCCGCGGGCGAGACGATCGATCCGAAGAAGACCCCGGTCCTGCGCCGCGCCGATACCGCCGTCGACATCGCCATGTTCGGCCGCATGCTCGCCGACGATCCGGACTACAACCGCGAAGCTGCCGTCCAGGTGGCGCATGCGATCACGACGCACAAGGTGATCGTCGAGGACGACTATTACACGGCGGTCGACGACCTCAAGAAGCCGACCGAGGGTGCCGGCGCCGAATTCATCAGCGAGACCGGCTTCGCCGCCGGTCTGTTCTACATCTATCTCTGCATCGACCGCGATCTGCTGGTGCGCAACCTCGATGGCGACGAGGCACTGGCGACGCGCGGGATCGCGGCGCTGCTCGAGGCGGCCGCGACCGAGAGCCCGCGCGGCAAGCAGGCGAGCTTCGCCAGCCGGGCGCGGGCGAGCTACGTGATGATCGAGAGGGGTGCGACCGCGCCGCGCACGCTCGCGGCGGCCTTCGCCGCGCCGATCGGCGGCGGGGACATCCTCGCGCGCTCGATCGCCGCTCTCGAGGATCTGCGCGAACGATTTGCATCCTGCTATGGCGACGAAACCGAAATGAGCCGAATGGACGTGATGCGGAGCGAAGGAAGCCTGGCGTCGCTCGCAGATTTCGTCGGGGCCTGAGCGGTGACCCGGTTCCTGCACTTCACGCTCGGGGCGCCGCTCGCGGCGCTGGGCGACGTCGCGGTGGGCGAGCGGCGCTACGGCACCGGCAGGCCGGCGAAATCCGCCATCGTCGGACTGCTCGGTGCGGCGCTGGGCATCGATCGGCACGACGAACCGGCGCACCGAGGGCTCGACGAGGGGCTGGCGATGGCGACCCTCGCGCGCACGCCCGGCCGCTTCATGACCGACTACCACACCGCACAGATGCCACCTGCCCGGACCGGGCGACGCCGCGGCGATACCTGGCCCACGCGCCGGGCCGAGCTGGCGGAGCACGATCTCAAGACCGTCCTCTCGTGGCGCGACTATCTGCAGGATGCGGCGTTCGAGATCGTACTCTGGCGACGCGCCGCAAGCGGGCTCACGCTCGAGGCACTCGGCGAGGCGCTGATCCGGCCCCGCTTCACCCTCTATCTCGGCCGCAAATCCTGTCCGCTCGGCCGTCCGCCGCAGCCGCACGGCCTCGATTGCGAGACCCTGCCGGCGGCCTTCGGAGAGCCGGACCGGGTGATCCACGCCGACGTCGAGGCGCAGACCCTTCTGGGTCCGACCTGGCAGGTCCTGCGCCGGCATCGCAGGCGCGACCGGATCCACGAGCGGCGGCGGTGGATGTTCGCCCTGCGTGACGAGCTGGTCCTCGCGCCGATCGCCGCTTCCGCCGACGCCGGAGAACCTGCATGACCGCCGCCTTCCTCAGCCGTGTCGGGTTGCGGGCTGACGTGCCGGCGGCGGCGCTGGCACCGATCCTTCTGCCCGGGGAGCCCGGTGCGCGTACCGGCAGCGCCCATCGCCTCGTCTGGTCGCTGTTCGCCGGCGAGGACGAGAGGCGGTTCCTCTGGCGCGAGCAGGGTGCTGGCGGGCTGGTTCCGGGCCGCACCCGATTTCTCGTCCTCTCCGCGGTCCGGCCGGCCGATCCGCACGGCCTGTTCGATCTCGAGAGCAAACCTTTCGCACCCGAGCTCGCCCAAGGCGATCTCCTCGGTTTCTCGCTGCGCGCCAACCCGGTCGTCGCCCGCAGCCGTGAGGGCCGCCGCAACAGCGCCCATTGCGACGTGGTGATGGACGCGCTCAAGGACGTCGCTGCCGGCGGGCGCGCCGAGGCCCGCCGCGCGGTTATCGGATCGGCTGGTCGATCCTGGCTCGAGAAGCAGGGCGAACGTCACGGCTTCGCGCTCGACGACCGCTCGCCCTTGCGCATCGACGGCTACGACCGGCTGCGGATTCCGCGCAGGAGCGGGAAGGCGATGACCATTTCGACGCTCGATTTCGACGGCGCGCTGCGGGTGAGCGACCCGGAACGCTTCGTCGGTTCCCTGTGCGCCGGCTTCGGCAAGGCCCGGGGTTTCGGCTGCGGCCTGATGCTGATTCGCCGCATCTGATCGCCGGAGTACCAGTGTGCCCGCACTGCCCGGTCTCGCCCCACCCAAGCCGATCCCGATCAGGGATCGCTCCTCGATCATGTTCGTCGCCCGCGGTCAGATCGACGTCCAGGACGGCGCCTTCGTGCTGATCGACGCCGAGGGCGTGCGCCTGCAGATCCCCGTGGGCGGGCTCGTCTGTCTGATGCTCGAGCCCGGCACCCGCATCAGCCACGCCGCCGTCGGGCTCGCCGCCCGCGCCGGCACCCTCCTGGTCTGGTGCGGCGAGAGCGGCGTGCGGCTCTATGCTTCGGGACAGCCGGGCGGCGCACGGGCCGATCGCCTGCTGTGGCAGGCCCGGCTGGCGCTCGACGAGCAGGCGCGCTTGAACATCGTGCGCAAGATGTTCGAGGTGCGGTTCGGCGAGGAGGCGCCGACCCGCCGTTCGGTCGATCAGTTGCGCGGCATCGAGGGCGTGCGGGTGCGCACCATGTACGAGTTGCTGGCGAAGCAGCACGGCGTGGACTGGAAACGCCGCGCCTATGACCGCAAGGACTGGGATCGGGCGGACCTGCCCAATCGCGCGTTGAGCGCGGCCACGGCCTGTCTGCACGGGCTGACCGAGGCGGCGGTTCTGGCGGCCGGCTATGCGCCCGCCATCGGCTTTCTGCACAGCGGTCGACCGCTTTCCTTCGTCTACGACATCGCCGATCTCTTCAAGTTCGA
>JAGREO010000297.1 GCA_020446525.1 Geminicoccaceae bacterium
AAGGACAAGGCGACCGGCAAGGAGCAGCAGATTCGTATCCAGGCTTCGGGTGGCCTTTCCGAGACCGAAATCGAGAAGATGGTGCAGGAGGCGCAGGAGCACGCCGAGGAGGACAAGAAGCGGCGTGAGCTGATCGAGGCGCGTAATTCAGCCGACAGTCTCGTCTATTCCAGCGAGAAGAGCCTCAAGGAACACGGCTCGAAGGTCGGTGAGAGCGAGCGCCAGGCGATCGAGACCGCCATCGCGGCCGTCAAGACCGCGATGGAGGGCGAGGACGTCGAGGCGATCAACGCCCGCACGCAGGAACTGGCACAGGCTTCGATGAAGCTGGGCGAGGCGATGTATGCCGATCAGAGCGGCGGCGACGGTGAAGGCGGCGGTCCGGATGGCGGCACCACGACCGCCACCGACGACGGTGTGGTCGACGCCGAATTCGAGGAAGTGGACGAGGACAAGAAGCGCTCGGCGTGATCGCCCCGACTTCCTTTCCATATCGGTCGAAAGCGGCGCACGTCCTGCGCCGCTTTCGGTCGTATGGTGCCCGATGCGACCGCGAGAGGATCGTTGATCCGTGACGAAGATCGATTTCTACGAGATCCTGGGGGTCGCCAAGGGCGTCTCCGATGCCGAGCTCAAGCGCGCCTACCGCCAGCAGGCGATGCGTTTCCACCCCGATCGCAACCCGGGTGACGCCGAAGCCGAAGCGCGGTTCAAGGAGATCAACGAGGCCTACGAGATCCTCAAGGATCCGCAGAAACGCGCGGCCTACGATCAGTACGGCCATCGGATCTTCGAGCAGGGTGGTGCCGGTGCCGCCGCCGGCGGCTTCGACTTCACCAGCTTCGCCGACGTCTTCGACGACCTGTTCGGAGATTTCGTCGGCGGCGGTGGCGGACGCGGCCGCAGCGGCGCCAATCGCGGCGCCGACCTGCGCTACAACATGACCATCTCGCTCGAGGAGGCCTATTCCGGCAAGAAGGCGCAGATCAAGGTGCCGGCCTCGGTCTTGTGCGACTCCTGCGAAGGCAGCGGCAGCGAGGGCGGCGCCGATCCGATCGCCTGCAACACCTGTCGCGGCGCCGGCCGGGTGCGCAGCCAGCAGGGCTTCTTCACCGTCGAGCGCACCTGCCCCACCTGCCAGGGTGCCGGACGCGTGATCACCGATCCCTGCCGCGCCTGCGGCGGCGCCGGCCGTGTACACCGTGAGAAATCTCTGGCGGTCACCATCCCGGCCGGCGTCGAGGACGGCACCCGCATCCGCCTCTCGGGCGAGGGCGAGGCCGGCCTGCGCGGCGGACCGGCCGGGGATCTCTACATCTTCATCGGTGTCGCGCCGCACCGCATCTTCAAGCGCGACGGCACCAACGTCTTCTGCCGGGTGCCGATCCCGATGGTCAGTGCGGCCTTGGGCGGCGACATCGAGGTGCCCACCATCGACGGCAAGCGCGTGCGCATGCAGGTGCCCGCCGGCACCCAGACCGGCAAGCAGATCCGCCTGCGCGGCAAGGGGATGACCGAGCTGCACGGCGTCTCGCGCGGTGACATGTTCGTCGAGCTGGTCGTCGAAACGCCGGTCAATCTCTCCAAGCGCCAGCAGGAACTGCTGCGCGAGTTCGAACGCGGCGGCGCCGGTCAGGACGAGCAGCATCCCGAATCGTCCGGCTTCTTCGCCAGGGTGCGGGATCTCTGGGAAGACCTGACCGAATGAGAGATCGGACGACGATCGGCCGGTAGAACGGCACGGCAGCAGGGGGGATCGAGTTGGACGAAGCAACGCAAGACGCCGCCGTGCGCGCGGCGGATCGCCTCGCAAGGCGGCTCGCGGAAGCCGGCTGTCGCTTCGCCTTCGGTATTCCCGGCGGCGAGGTGCTGGTCCTGATCGACGCGCTCGAGGCCGCCGGCATCCGCTTCGTCCTGGCCAAGCACGAGACCGCGGCGGGGTTCATGGCCGAGGCGACCTGGCACCGCACCGGCGCACCCGGCATCCTCGTCGCCACCGTCGGTCCCGGCCTCTCCAACGCGGTCAACGTCGTCGCGAACGCACGCCTCGACCGGGTTCCGCTGATCGTGCTGGCCGGCTGCGTCGATGCCGACGACGCCCTCACCTACACCCACCAGGTGATCGATCATGCCCGCCTGCTCGAACCGGCGATCAAGGCGGCCTACACCCTGACGCCGCAGTCCGCCGACCTGATCACCGAACGCGCCCTTTCGGCAGCGGTCGACGGCAGGCCCGGGCCGGTGCTGATCGACCTGCCGGTCAAGGTGGCGGGCGCCACCGCGCCCGGAGCCCGGCACCATCGCCGCACGCCGCCCTCGCCCGCGGCACCAGCCGCCGGCCCGGCGCTCGAACGGGCGCGGGGCTGGCTCGAGCGGGCCGAGCGGCCGCTTCTGATCGCCGGCTTCGATGCGGTGCTGGACGATGCGGGTGATGCCCTGCGCGCGTTCGTCGAGCGTCACCGCGTGCCGGTCATCCAGACCTACAAGGCCAAGGGCCT
>JAGREO010000298.1 GCA_020446525.1 Geminicoccaceae bacterium
GAGGTGCCGAGCGAGACGAAGCCGTCTCCGGGCTCGGTCACCCCCACCCCCACCGCACCGCCGGCATTGTCGCCCGCCCCGGCCACCACCTTCGCCCGCGGCGAACTTCCGGCAAGCCCGAGCGCCGCGGCCGCTTCGGCGGTCACCTCGCCCACCACCTCCGGCCCCTCGTGCAGCGCCGGCAGGTGCGCGCGCGTCAGACCCGTCGCCTCGATCAGCGGATCCGACCAGGCGCGGGCGGCGGGATCGAGCCAGAGCGTCCCCGCCGCATCCGACATGTCGCAGGTGAACCGCCCGGTCAGGTGCCAGACCAGCCAGTCCTTGGGCAGCAGCACCATCCGCACCCGGGCAAAAATCTCCGGCTCGTGACGGCGCACCCAGAGCAGCTTGGGCGCGGTGAACCCCGGCATGGCGAGATTGCCCGAGAGCGCCCGGAACCCCTCCACCGCGGCCTCGAGCTCGGCGCATTCGACATGGCTGCGCCCGTCGTTCCAGAGGATGCAGGGCCTGAGCACCCGATGGTCCTCGTCGAGCAGCACGGCTCCGTGCATCTGCCCGGCGACACCGACGGCGGCGACATGGGCAACCTCCGACCCGAGCGCCCCCACCGCCTCGACCGTCGCCCGCCACCAGGCCCGCGGATCCTGCTCCGACCAGAGCGGCCGAGGCGTCTCGACCTCGAGCGCCACCGTCGCCTGCCCGACGATCCCCCCCACCCCGTCGACCAGCACCGCCTTGACGCCGGACGTGCCGAGATCCAGTCCGAGAAACACGATTCCTCCCCATTCGCCCTCTTCTTCGGTGCGAACCAGCGAGCATCCGCCCGCGTGCGGGCCCCGTCAAGGCCGGGGGGCCGGTGGCGGCTGGTGTCGAGGCGGGCCTGCGGGACCACGGCCGTGCTTCACCGTAAGCGCCGCCGCACCCGATTCCGTTGCATCCGTCGCCAAATTCGCCAATAGGTTCTATCGTCTCCCGCGCAGCGATCGCGGGTGGCGACGGTTTCCGGCGAAGGGACGAGGCCGAGGTGAGCAAGGGACGGCGATCGAATGCGTCGAAGGGGCGCAAGCGCGACAAAGGCAATGGCGCCAGGGAGCGAGGCGGTGGCGAGCTCGGCTTCGAGGCCGAACTGTTCAAGGCCGCCGACAAGCTGCGCGGCAACATGGAGCCCTCCGACTACAAGCACGTCGCACTCGGCCTGATCTTCCTCAAGCACGTCTCCGACGGATTCGAGGCCAGGCACGCCGAACTGCTCGCCGAATATCCCGAGGGCGCCGAGGATCGTGACGAGTACACCGCCGAGAACGTGTTCTGGGTGCCCAGGCCGGCGCGCTGGTCGCACCTGCGCGCCAGCGCCAGACAGCCCGGGATCGGCAAGCTGATCGACGAGGCGATGCTGGCGATCGAGGCCGAGAATCAGAGCCTCAAGGGCGTGCTGCCCAAGGATTATGCCAGGCCGGCGCTCAGCCCGACCATGCTCGGCGAGCTGATCGACCTCATCTCCGGCATCGCGCTCGAACGCGAGGGCAACGAGGCACGCGACCTGCTCGGCCGGGTCTACGAGTATTTCCTGGGATCCTTCGCAGGCTCGGAGGGCAAGCGCGGCGGCGAATTCTACACGCCGCGCTCGGTCGTGCGGCTGATGGTCGAGATGCTCGAGCCCTTGAAGGGCCGCGTCTACGACCCCTGCTGCGGCTCGGGCGGCATGTTCGTGCAGTCCGAGCGCTTCGTCGAGGGGCATGGCGGGCGGATCGGCGACGTCGCGGTCTACGGCCAGGAGAGCAACCACACCACCTGGCGCCTGTGCCGGATGAACCTGGCCGTGCGCGGCATCGACGCCGACGTGCGCTGGAACGCCGAAGGCAGCTTCCACAAGGACGAGCTGCCCGACCTGCGCGCCGACTTCGTGCTGGCCAACCCGCCCTTCAACGTCTCGGACTGGGGCGGTGAACGCCTGGCGGAGGATCCGCGCTGGCGCTACGGCCGTCCGCCCCCGGGCAACGCCAATTTCGCCTGGCTGCAGCACATCCTCCACCATCTGAGCCCGAGCGGCACGGCCGGCGTCGTGCTGGCCAACGGCTCGATGTCGTCCACCCAGTCCGGCGAGGGTGCCATCCGTGAGGCGATGGTCGAGGGCGGCGTGGTCGATTGCATGGTGGCCCTGCCGGGCCAGCTCTTCTACTCGACCCAGATCCCGGCCTGCCTGTGGTTCCTGGCCCGGGACCGATCCGGCGAGCGGGCGGGCGACAAGAGCAGGGCGCTGCGCGACCGCCGCGGCGAGGTGCTCTTCGTCGACGCGCGCAAGCTGGGCCGCATGGTCGACCGCACGAGGCGCGAGCTGACGCCGGACGACGTCGCCCGCGTCGCCAACACCTACCACCGCTGGCGCGAGGGCGAGGGCTACGCCGACGTGCCGGGTTTCTGCAAGGCGGCGAGCCTGGAGGAGGTCCGCGCGCACGGCCATGTGCTGACACCGGGCCGCTATGTGGGCGCCGAGGCCGCGGCCGAGGACGCCGTGCCGTTCCCGGAACGCTTCGCCGCGCTCAAGGTCGAACTGGAAGCGCACTTCGCCGAAAGCGAGCGCCTGACCGCGACCATCCGCGAGAAGCTGGCGGGGGCGGTGGTGGATGGGTGAGTGGCGCACGAAAACACTTGGCGATTTAGTGAAACTACAAAGAGGCTTAGATCTTCCAGCTTCAAAACGCAAAGATGGCAACGTACCAATTATGGGCTCGTTCGGAGTGACAGGATACCATAACCGGGCTTCTGTATCTGGTCCAGGAGTTACGATTGGAAGAAGCGGCGCATCAATTGGTATAGTTTCTTTTGTTGAAGTTGATTACTGGCCACTGAACACTTGTTTATATGTCAAGAATTTTCTTGGTAATAATCCCCAATTCATCTATTACTTTTTAAACACACTAAATCTATCTCACTACAATTCAGGTAGTGCGCAACCTTCGCTAAATAGAAACTATATTTATCCGATTATCGTAAGATTTCCTGAACGTAGCGAGCAGGATAAAATAGTCGATCTATTGGCCGCCCTCGACGACAAAGTCGAGTTGAACCGGCGGGCGAATGCGACGCTGGAGGCGATGGCGCGGGCGCTGTTCAAGGACTGGTTCGTCGACTTCGGCCCGACCCGCGCCAAGATGGCCGGCGCCCCGCCCTACCTCGCCCCCGACCTCTGGAACCTCTTCCCCCCTACCCTCGACGAGCAGGGGGTACCAACGGGGTGGGAGCGGAGACCGCTCGATCAGATCGCAGAGTTTCTCAACGGTCTCGCTCTGCAAAAATACCCGGCGCAGGAAGGACAAGCGAGCCTACCCGTGATCAAGATTGCAGAGATGCGCGGTGGGATCAGCTCTAAGAGCAACCGCGCATCTCTAGATGTGCCAGAAAAATATGTAGTGAAAAACGGTGACTTTATATTCTCTTGGTCCGGCAGTTTGATGGCGAAGTTTTGGACAGAGGGACAGGGAGCTTTGAATCAGCACCTGTTTAAAGTAACATCTGCGAATTATCCATCCTGGCTCTATTCCCTGTGGGTGCAACACTATCTTGAAGAATTTCAAGCTATTGCTGCTTCTAAAGCAACGACAATGGGGCATATTCAACGAAGCCATCTGAAAGCAGCCATGACCGTCTGCCCAACAAGAGGCAGCTTGAAGCGCTTTAACGCTGTAGTCTCCCCCCTGATCAATCAAACGATTCGTAATCAGCTCGAGTCCCGCAGCCTCGCCGCGACGCGCGACCTGCTGCTGCCCAAGCTGATGTCGGGCGAGATTCGAGTAAAGGACGCCGAGGTCGCGGCGGCGGAAGCGCTGTGAGCGCGGGCTGCTACCCCGGCATCGAAGCGTTTCGCGCGCACCGGAGCCACGCGCCGACGCTCAAACGAGAGGGGCAGCCCGCGCTAAGCAGTGACCAGCCCCACGCGCGGGATCGCAACGCAGCGCCGGCGCCATCACCCCCGCGGAAGGACGGCGCCTGATGGCGTACATGCTCGAGGCCGAGGTCGAAGCGGCGCTGATCGGGCTGTTCGAGGAGCTGGGCTATCGGCACCTGCCGCCCGCCGTGGCCGGGCCGGACGGCGCGGCGCCCGAACGTGCCTCCTACGCCGAAACCTTGCTGCTCGGGCGCCTGACGGCTGCGATCGAGCGCTTGAACCCGGCCATTCCGGCCGAGGCGCGGGCCGATGCGCTGCGCAAGGTCCAGGCCAGCGAGGCGCCGTCCCTGATCGAGGAGAACCGGCGGCTGCACCGATTCCTGGTCGAGGGCGTGCCGGTCGAGTTCCACGCCGAGGACGGCACCATCCGCGGTGACGCCGTGCGGCTGCTCGACTTCGGCGACATAGGGGCCGACGACTGGCTCGTGCTCGACCAGTTCACGGTGATCGAAGGGGGGCACGAGCGGCGCGCGGACGTCGTGCTGTTCGTCAACGGCCTGCCGCTGGCGGTGGTCGAGGTGAAGAAGCCGAGCGTCGACGAGGATCTGCAATCGGCCTTCAACCAGCTACGGACCTACAAGGCCCAGGTGCCCTCGCTGTTCCGGACCAACGCCGTCCTGGCGATCTCGGACGGGCTCGAGGCGCGTCTCGGCTCGCTCACCGCCGACATGGAGCGCTTCATGCCGTGGCGGACGGTCGAAGGCGAGGCGGTGGCGCCCAGGGGCCATGTCGAGATGGAGGTGCTGGTCCAGGGCGTGTTCGAGCGCCGCCGTTTCCTCGACCTGCTGCGCGGTTTCGTGGTGTTCACCACGATGGGCGGGGGCGCGGCCAAGATCGTCGCCGGCTACCACCAGTACCACGCGGCGAAGAAGGCGGTGGCGCGCGTCCTGGAGGCGGCCTCCGTCGAGGGCGACCGGCGCGGCGGGGTGATCTGGCACACCCAGGGTTCCGGCAAGAGCCTGCTGATGGTGTTCCTGGCCGGGCAGCTGATCGGCAGCGAGGATCTGGAGAACCCGACGCTGGTCCTGGTCACCGACCGGAACGACCTCGACGGCCAGCTCTTCAACACCTTCGCCGCCTGTCGGGACCTGCTGCGGCAGACGCCCGTGCAGGCCGAGAGCCGCGACGATCTGCGCACCGCGCTGGACCGCGCCTCGGGCGGCGTGGTCTTCACCACCGTGCAGAAATTCTCGCTGCTGGCGGGTGAGGATAGGCACCCGGCCCTGACCGGGCGGCGCAACGTCGTGGTCATCGCCGACGAGGCGCACCGCAGCCAGTACGGCTTCAGGGCCAGGCTCGACAAGGCGAGCGGCCGATACGCCTACGGCTTCGCCAGGCACCTGCGCGACGCCCTGCCGAACGCCACCTTCGTCGGCTTCACCGGCACGCCGATCGAGGGCGACGACAAGAGCACCCCGGCCGTGTTCGGCGAGTATGTCGACATCTACGACATCGCCCGGGCGGTCGAGGACGAGGCCACGGTGCCGATCTACTATGAAAGCCGGCTGGCCAAGGTCGAGCTGCCGGAGGACCAGCGCGCCCTGATCGACGCCGAGGTCGAGCAACTGACCGAGGACGAGGAGGCGGGCGCCGCGGAGCGGGACAAGCAGCGCTGGGCGCAGATGGAGCGGGTGGTCGGTGCAGAGCGGCGGCTGGCCGTGATCGCCGAGGATCTCGTGCGCCATCTCGAAGCCCGGCTGGAAGCGCTGGACGGCCGGGCGATGGCGGTGTGCATGAGCCGGCGGATCTGCGTCGATCTGTACGACGAGATCGTGGCTCTCAGGCCGGACTGGGACAGCGACGACGACGCCCTGGGTGCGATCAAGGTGGTGATGACCGGCGCGGCAGGCGACCCGTTCGCATGGCAGCGCCACATCGGCGGCAAGGCGCGGCGCGAGGCGCTGGCCAAACGGGCGAAGGACCCCGCCGACCCGCTCAAGCTGGTGCTGGTGTGCGACATGTGGCTGACCGGCTTCGACGCGCCGCCGATGCACACGCTCTATGTCGACAAGCCGATGCGCGGCCACGGGCTGATGCAGGCGATCGCCAGGGTCAACCGGGTGTTCCGTGGCAAGGAGGCCGGGCTGGTCGTCGACTATATCGGCATCGCCCAGAACCTGCGCGATGCGCTCAAGGACTACAGCGCCGGTGATCAGGACCAGGTCGGGATCGACGAGGCCGAAGCGGTCGAGGCGTTGAAGGAGAAGCTCGACGTGGTCCGGGCGATGTTTCACGGCTTCGACCTGACACCGGCGTTCGGCCCGGACCCCAAGGCGCGGCTGGCGATCCTGGCCGGGGCGATCGAGCATATACTGGCCGGGCAGCGGGAGGCTGCGGCCAGGGAAACCGACGAGGAGGCCAAGAAGCGCGCGCACCGCCGTTTTCAGGACAATGCGCTGGCGCTGGGCAAGGCGTTCGCGCTCGCCGCGGCGAGCGACGAAGCCGCCGGCTGCCGCGAGGAAGTGGCGTTCTACCTGGCGGTGCGCGCGGCGCTGGCCCGACCCTCGGCAAGGGGCGGCACGCCCCGGGCCGGGCGTGACCTGGCGGTTCAGCAGTTGATCGACCGCGCGGTGGCCTCGACCGGCATCGTCGATATCCTGCGAGCGGCGGGTTTCGGGGCGCCCGACATCTCGATCCTGTCGGAGGAGTTTCTGGCCGAGGCCGCCGGCGCGCCGAAAAAGAACCTGGCGTTGGAGGCGCTGCGCAAGCTGCTGAACGACGAGATCGCGTCGCGTTCGAGGACCAACGTCGTCGAGACCAGGCGCTTCTCGGAGCGGCTGCGGGACGCCATCAACCGCTACCACGGCAACGCGCTCGACACGGTCCAGGCGCTGCAGGAGCTCATCGAGCTGGCCAAGGAAGTGGCGGCGGCGCGCCGGCGCGGCGAGGAGCAGGGTCTCGGCGAGGACGAGCTGGCGTTCTACGACGCGCTGGCCGAGAACGAGAGCGCCGTGCAGGTGATGGGCGACGACAATCTCAAGGTCATCGCCCAGGAGCTCCTGAACAGCCTCAAGCAGAACGCCGGCGTCGATTGGGCACGCCGCGAGGCGGTCCGCGCGAGGATGCGGGTTCTGGTCAAGCGGATCCTGCGCAAGCACGGCTATCCGCCCGACCTCGAGGCGGCGGCGGTGCGCACCGTCCTGCGCCAGGCCGAGGCTTTCTCGGCACGATGGGCAGCCTAGCGGCTGCCGCCGCCTCGACCGTGACGGCGAAGGTCGGTCGAAGGAACCGTGCGGATGGCTGTCTCGGCGATCAGTGGGAATGGGACGGTATGGCGGATGGAAACGACACGTGCGCCAACTCGCTCTTCGTACTCGCGCGGAGGTTTGAGCGCAACTGGGAACGGTTGCGAAGAGTTCTCTGACCCTCACGAGCAATCTTGGCAGGGGTGGCCCAATACATTTGGTCAGACCAGCGAATGGGGGCACGACTGTCTCATGGGTCAGCGCAGGTCAAACTTACGAGGTGACTTGGCTGAATTCAGTTGCCAGGTGGTCAATGAGCCCGCGCACCGCCGGCAGCAGTCCCCGGCGGGACGCGAACACCGCATGGACGATGCCGCCGCGCGGCCGCCAGTCGGGAAGCACGTCGATAAGCGTGCCCGCAGCGAGATCCTTGTCGACCATCATGGTGGGCAGTTGCACAACGCCCAGCCCCGCAAGCGTGGCAAGCCGCATCTGGATCATATCGTCGGTTATGAGGCGCGGATGATGCGTCACGGTTTCAGTCACGCCGCCCGGGCCTTCCAGATGCCACTGGTGCTCGCGTTGTGGCGGTGCGAAATCGATGCTCGGCAAGGCAGTGAGATCCGACACGACGAAAGGATGCGATAAACCGGCAACAAGACCGGGACTGACCACCAAGCGTTGAGTGCTGAGCGCCAGCTTGCGCATGACAAGGTTGCTCTCTTTGAGCGGCGGGAACCGCACACGGATGGCGATGTCGATGCCTTCGCCGATGACGTCGACCCGGCGACTGGTACTTTCGAGGTGAACTGTCACGCGCGGATATGCCCTCATGTAACGCGCGATCATGTCGCCGACCTGGAAACAGAGCAACGCCGGCGGGCAGCTCACCTTGACGCCGCCACGCGGCTCGGCGCGCGAGCGCTCGATCACTTCCGCCGCCGCTTCGGCCTCCACCAGCATGGCCATGCAATGGCGATAGTACTCCTGCCCGATCTCGGTCACGCTGAACCGCCGCGTCGAGCGCTGGATGAGGCGCACGCCAAGCCGGTCCTCCAGAAGCGCGATGCGACGGCTGAGCCGCGACTTGGGTAGCCCGAGGGCGCGGGCGGCCGGCGCAAAGCCGCTATGGCCCACCACCTGGACGTAGAAATAGAGGTCGTTGAGATCCTGCATGACATGATCGTTCACCAGATAGAACGATCATGTCAAGAATCAGGGACTATCGAAGGCATCGTCTCGTACGTAAATCCATCCCAGACACAGAGCTGCGTGATTTGGCCCGCAAGGGAGAAATGCCATGAGAACAATTCTCGGACTTTACAGCGCGCCTCGGCCGCATTGGGTCGGCGACGGCTTTCCGGTGCGCACGCTCTTGTCGCACCAGAGCCACGGCCAGCATGCCGACCCGTTCCTGCTGCTCGATTACGCCGGCCCGGCACAATTCGAGCCGACCGCCTACCGCCGCGGCGTCGGAAAGCATCCGCATCGCGGCTTCGAGACCGTGACCATCGTCTATGACGGCGAGGTGGAGCATCGCGATTCCACTGGCGCCGGCGGCACCATCGGCCCCGGCGACGTACAGTGGATGACGGCGGCCTCCGGCATCCTCCACGAGGAGTACCACTCGACGGCCTTTGCCGCCAAGGGCGGGCGCTTCGAAATGGTGCAGCTCTGGGTGAACCTGCCGGCCAAGGACAAGATGTCGAAGCCGGGCTACCAGTCGATCCTCGACAAGGACATCCCGGCGGTCGACTTGCCCGACGGCGCCGGGATCGTCCGTGTCATCGCCGGCAACTACGATGGCCACGAGGGTCCCGCACGCACCTTCACGCCCATTGATCTGTGGGACGTGCATCTGAGGGCCGGCAAGACCGGCACCTTCAGGCTTCCCGAGGGCCATACGCTCGCTGTCGTCGTGCTGGCGGGGACGGTCGAGGTGAACGGAGTCCAGATCGCGCGCGAGGCGCAGATGGTGCTGCTCGACCGTACCGGGGGCGAGATCGTCATCGAGGCCAATGGCGAAGCCAAACTCCTGGTCCTCTCCGGCGAGCCGATCGACGAGCCGGTCGCCACGTACGGTCCGTTCGTGATGAACACCGAGGATGAGATCAGGCAGGCGATGCTGGACTACCAGTCCGGCAGGTACGGCGCGGTCGCGCCATGAGTGCGAAGGGAGACCCCGGCCTTGCTGGGTCTCCCTTCACCGTAATCATGAAAACCGCCCTCTAGCACAATGAAGGAGATCCATCATGACCACCCCCTACACCCGCCTCGACAAGAACAACGCTGCCGTATTGCTGGTAGACCACCAGGCGGGACTGCTCTCGCTCGTACGCGACATCGAGCCCGACCGCTTCAAGAACAATGTTCTGGCGCTCGCCGATCTCGCAAAATACTTCGATCTGCAGACCATCCTGACCACCAGTTTCGAGGATGGCCCGAACGGCCCCATTGTCCCCGAGCTGAAGGAGAGGTTCCCCGACGCGCCCTTTATCGCACGCCCCGGCCAGATCAATGCGTGGGATAACGAGGAGTTCGTCGCCGCGGTCAAGGCCACGGGCAAGAAGCAGCTCATCATCGCCGGCGTCGTCACCGAGGTCTGCGTCGTCTTCCCGGTTCTCTCAGCGATCGAGGAGGGCTATGAGGTGTTCGTCGTCACCGATGCGTCGGGTACCTTCAACGAGATCACGCGGCATTCGGCCTGGAGCCGTATGGAACAGGCGGGCGCACAGCTCATGACTTGGTTTGCCGTGGCCTGCGAGCTGCATCGCGACTGGCGCAACGATGTCGAAGGTCTTGGCGCGCTGTTCTCGAACCACATCCCCGACTACCGCAACCTCATCACCAGCTACACGACGGTGACGGGAAGTAGGTAAGCCGATCGAAAGGAGGGTCCCTCCACGGCAGGCCGGTGCGACGTCCCGTTGGACGGAGGCACGGGTTTGCCATTTACTGGTCCCGCGCGGAGGCGGCATGGCCACACAGGCGCTGTGTCCAGCGCCTCCACGGCTGTGCCCGCCGACCCGATGGAGGCCCAGCCGTTGTGCGCACAAGAGCGAAAAGCAGTGAGTTGTAGCGAACTTCTGCGTAATGGCGGAGGGGGGGGGACTAAGGTCCAACGTTCTCTGAGAATGCACCTGTGTCCTGTGTCGTTGATCTCATAGAAGCGGTAGCAGCGCCAGCTGAGCCAAAGCGCCCGAGAGCCCCCCTAAGCGGGTTGTC
>JAGREO010000299.1 GCA_020446525.1 Geminicoccaceae bacterium
CGCCGGGTCGAACGCCTGCAGTGCGAGCTTCATGCCACGCTTTCCTTCCGTTGATGTTCAAGAGAGCGCTCGAGCCGCCGCATCAGCCAGTCGAGCTCGGCTCTCGAAGCTTCGGTGAGCTTCGGCGCCGGGTCGCGGGTGGCCGGGCAGGCGAGGGCGCCGCGTCGCCAGAGCACGTATTTGCGCACCGCGAGGCCGAGGCCCGGCTGCTGCTCGTAGCGGACCAGCGGCAGGTAGCGATCGAAGAGATCGAGCATCGCCTCGCTCTCGCCCCGCGCAAAGAGGCGGCAGACCTCGACCAGCATCTCGGGATAGGCGAAGCCGGTCATCGCCCCGTCGGCGCCGCGCATCAGCTCGAACGGCAGGAAGATGCCGCCATTGCCCGTCAGGATGGAGAGGCGCCGGCCGATCCGCGCGCGGATGGCGGAGAGCTTGTCGAGCCCCGGCCAGTCCTCGTGCTTGAGCATGACGCAGGAAGGAAAGGTCTGGGCGATCCGCTCGATCAGCGAGACGCTCATCGGCACCGAGGAGGCGAGCGGGAAGTCCTGCAGCACGAAGGGCGTGTCCTCGCCGATCGCCTCGACGGCCGCCGTGAGATAGCCCAGGACCGCATCGTCGCCCCGGGCGGCCGTCTGCGGCGGCTGGATCATCACCGCCGCCGCACCGGCCTCGATCACCGGGCGGGCCAGCGCCGCCATGGAGGCGAAACCCTGGGCCGAGACGCCGACCACGACGGGCACGCGGCCGTCGACGTGACGCAACACCTGCAGCGCGAAGCGGCGCGCCTCCGCTTCGGTGAGCTTGGGCGCCTCGCCCATCATGCCGAGGATGGTCAGGCCCTGGACCCTGCGCCCGAGATAGAAGTCGATCAGCCGCGCCGCCCCTTCGAGATCGAGCGCACCGGTGGCGTCGAAGGGTGTCGCGGCGATGACGAAGACGCCTTGCGCGTCGGCCGTCAGCTTCGTCATGAGGCTCTTCCTCGTGAACCCGGCGCCACCGCGCCCCATGCCAGCCACCGCGACCGGCGCCTGCGGACCTCAGGTGAGCGCGTCGATCTCGTCGGGCGTCAGGTGGCCCGGCACCAGGGTGAGAGGCACCCGCAGGTCGGTCTTGTTGAAATTGCCCGTGAGATAGCTCACCAGCGGCCCCGGATCCGACTTGCCGGTCGCCACGCCCAGGACGAGCAGCGAGATCGACGGCTCCTCGGTCAGGAGAGCCAGCAACTCCTCGGCGGTCTTGCCTTCGCGGATGTGCACCGCCGGCATCGAGCCGGTCTGCTGGTAGACTTCGGCCGCCAGCGCCTGCATGCGCTGCTCGGCGGTCTGGCGCGCCTCGTCCTCCATCATCCGGCCGACACCGAGCCAGTGCTGGAATTCCACGGGCTCGACGACGTAGAGCAGGGCCACGCGACCCCGGGTGTGCTGGGCGCGGCGACAGGCGAAGCGCAGCGCATTGTGCATTTCCTCGGTCTCGTCGACGACGACGAGAAAGATCCGCTCGTGGCTCTCCACGCGTGATGCGCCGGCCTCTTCGTCGGGTCTTTCGGGATCGTCCGGACTTTCGGGCATCTCGTGCATGCTTTCGCTATCGCTCGCTCGCGGGTCGTCCGCCGGGGGGGTCGGCCCTTCCCGAGCCGTTCGCCGGCCGCTCGATCGCAGCTTCGTCTATTTCTTGAACACGGCGCTCGCGGTCCATCCCGCACAGACCGCGATCAGGATCGAGGCGAGACCGTAGAGGGCCGGACGATTGCGGGCAACGTCGAAAATCTCGGCCTCCACGCCGACCTTGGAGACGATCAGCACGGTGCGCTGCGCGCCGACCACCACCTTGTCGCGCAGCTCGAACACCTGGACCTGATAGTTGCCCGGCGGCACGTTGGCGGGGAAGGCGATGGTCGAGCGGAACAGCGACTGGCCGATGAAACGGATCGGCGCCACTTCGCTCGAATAGAGCTCCGCCTTCTGCTTGTTGCGGATCAGGGCGGCGCGAAAGGCGCCGATCTCTCCGGGCGTGCGCTTCTCCGCCTCGAGCGGCACGAGGTCGAGATGGTCGACGCCGATGCCCTGGCGACGCAGTTCGTCGGGTGTCGCGATCTCCTCGAGCGGACCGCTCGCCGCCACCGCGTAGAAGCTGGGCACGCCCTCGAAGGCGAGGCCGTCGGTGTTGAGCCAGACCGGCCCGACCCGGCTCTTGCGGCGCACAAGCGTTTCCTCGGCCGGCCCGCGGATCACCACCGCCACCGCCGCACCGGGCTCGTCGGTGGCCCCGAAGAGCAGCACGTCGGTCCCCGAAAAGGCGGTGGTGATGGCGATCAGATGCGAGGAGAGATCGGCAACCAGACCGGCCGCGCGGGCATCGGATGCGACGGTGCCGAACCAGAGGGCGATCAGAGCCGCGAGCGTGCGGCCGCGACAAAGCCCGATCGGGCCGTTCGACGACGGCGCGCCGCGGGCCTTCGCCGTCGACCGTCGCCATCCGCCCCTCATCCGCTCGCCCCGTCGTTGATGTTCATGTCCACCGGTCGGGACCCGGCCCGCCCGTCGCCGCCAGACCATAACCCCTGCCCCGGGCGCTGCAAGAGAGGTCCGGTCACGGGCCGTGCGAGCGGCGGCTTCGATGTGGCGCCCGCGGCACGCCCGGACCGCGGGTCATGGGCCGTCGGCCGGTCGCGCCGGTCGCCGGACCGGCCACCAGCGACCGTGCTCGAGCCAGAAGAGGGCCCAGCGGCAGCCGCCGATCATGCCGGCCAGGGCCAGCAGCGAGGATGCCGCCAGGGTCGAGGTGCCGCTCAGCCCCTGGCCGAAGGTGCAGCCACCCGCCAGCGCACCGCCCACGCCCATCGCCAGGCCGCCGATGGCGTGCCGCTTCATGTCGGACGCATCCGAGAAGGTCTCGAGGCGCAGCCCGTCCGACCGCCAGGCGGAAAGAAACGCGCCGACGATCACACCGAGGATCAGCACGACCCCGGCTTGCGGCAGCACACCACCGCCGGTCGTCGCCCACACCAGCAGGTCGGCTCCCGGCCCGACGAAGTTCACGCCCTGTGCCGGCACCTCCGGCGCGGCCGATGCGGCCCCCTGCAATCGGGCATCGAGCATCCAGGCGGCGATGCAGGCGGCGGCAATCACCAGCCCGAGCCGCGCTTCCCGCCCTTCCCCCCGCGCGATCTGCCGCCGCAGCGTGAGTGCGATCAGGGGAAGGCCGATCGCCACCGCGAGGGCGGGATCGAGCCAGGTCGGCGACCATCCGAAGAGCGTGTGCGCCAGCGCGGCCGGGCCGGATCGCGCCGGATCGACCGGCAGCGCGATGGCGAAGGCCCACCCTGCCGGTGCGGCGGCGATGCCGGTGAGCGTCGCGGCCGTAGCGATGGTCATCGCGAACAGGACGAAGAGCGCCTTGAGACTGCCGCTGCCCAGGCGGATCAGGGTCCGCCCCACGCATCCGCCGGCCAGCACCATGCCGATGCCGAACAGCATGCCGCCGCCGATCAGGGCCAGAGGTGCCAGCGGCAGATGCCGGTAGAACGAGGCCGCGGGATCGATCAGGCCCGCCGCGTCGAGCACCTGGGTGCCGAGCAGGGTGAAGCCGCAGGCGAGCAGCCAGACGCGCAGGCGCCGCCATGCGCCGAACAGGAAGAGATCGCTCAAGGCGCCCATGGTGCAGTAGTGCGTGCGCTGCAGGACGAGCCCGAGCACGAGGCCGATCAGCCCGCCGCCGAACACGCCGAGCCACGAGCCGCCGGCCATGGGCACCGGGAGCATGGCCACCGGGAGCATGTCGGTCATGCACGCCTCGAAGACGAAGCGGATGGCACGGCGTCGGGACCGATGCCGGGAACGTCGGGCGTCGCGGTCAATCCGAGCTGGCGACCCGGCGCTCGAGGCGCGGCAGATGGGCTACGGGATCGAGGGGCCGCTTGCCCTGCCGCAGCTCGAAGTGCAGCAGCGGTCGTGCCACCCGGCCGGTGGCGCCGACCTTGGCGACCGGCTGGCCGCGGCTCACCCGGTCGCCCACCACCACCAGAAGGGTCTGAGCATGCGCATAGGCCGAGAGGTAGCCGCCGGCGTGGCGGATCATCAGCATGCGGCCCATGGCGGGAATGTCCTCGCCGGCATAGACCACCACGCCGTTCTCCGCCGCCTGCACGATGCTGCCCAAGGGGGCCGCGATGTCGATGCCGTCGCTGCGGGTGCCGTTGTCGCGCACGCCGAACCCCGAGAGCAGCGGCCCCTCGATCGGCCAGATGAAGCCGCTCCCGCTCAGGGCCGGCACCGGCCCGGTCGCCGCCGCCCGCTGGCGCTCCAGGGTCGGGCGATCCGCGCCGGTGGAGACCGGGCGACGCAGCGCCTCGACCCGCGGCGGCGCGGCATCGGCCACGACGGTATCGGCGCGGACCGGGCGGGGCTCGGCCACGCGCGTCGCCGCGGGTGCTTCGCCCGGGGCCAGGCGCAGGCGCTGGCCGACGCGGATGCGATCGGGTTGGAGGTCCGGGTTGAGACGGACGATCTCCGCCAGCGTCATGTCGTAGCGCCGGCCGATCGCCATCACGGTCTCGCCCGGGCGCACGGCGTGCTCGGCCGGCGGTGGCGGCGCGGGTACCAGATGCAGCACCTGTCCCACATAGATGGGATAGGGCGGTGAGAGGCCGTTGAGCGCGGCGAGCCGATCGAACGGCACGTCGTGGGTCTGGGCGATGCGGGTAAGCGTGTCGCCCGGCATCACCACGTGCCGGGTGCCGCTGGCCATCGCCTTTAGTGCGTGCGTCCCGGCCGGATCGTCCTGCGCCGCCGCGCGCGCGGCCTCCCAGCTCCGGCCGCTCCGCTCGAAACTGCGATAGTCCGAGCAACCGCTGGTCATCAGAGCCAGGGCCGCCAGAGGAAGGAAGGCGCATTTGATCCACATGCCCCGTATCGTACCGGGCCGCGGGATCCCGGAGCAAGCGGCCCGCCGCCGGATTACCACACCCTGTTGCGCCGCAGTCACGAAAGCGCCCCGCGGGACGGTCGGCGGCCGCGGCTCAGTCCTCCAGATCGTCCCGCAGGCGTTCGAGCGAGGCATGGTGGGTCAGATCGAGATGCACCGGCGTCACCGAGACGAAGCCCTCGGCGACGGCGGCGAGATCGGTTCCGGCGGCGTGATGCTCCTCGCCGCGCAGGCCGCCGATCCAGACATAGGGTTCGCCGCGCGGATCGATCCGCTCGACGAGTGCCTCGCCCGGCGCCCGCTGGCCCTGCCGGGTGACCCGCACACCGCGCACCGAGGCGGCGGCACGATCGGGGAAATTGACGTTGAGCAGGACATCCCCGGCCCATCCGTCCTCGGGGCCGAGATCGAGGCAGCGCTCGACGACCCGCCGGCCCCAATGCTCCGCCGTCGCCCATCGGGTCGGCCGCCGGTCCTCGCAGACCTGCGACAGGGCGATCGCCCGCAGGCCGAGCAGGGTCGCTTCCATCGCCGCCGCCACCGTGCCCGAATAGGTGACGTCGTCGGCGAGATTGCTGCCGCGGTTCACCCCCGAGAGCACCAGATCGACCTTCTGGCCCTTGAGGATGTGATGGATCGCCAGGGTGACGCAGTCGGTGGGCGTGCCGTCGACGGCGAAGCGCCTCTCGGCCATCGAGCGCACCCGCAGCGGGTGGCGCAGCGTGAGCGAATGACCGGCGCCGCTCTGATTGACCTCCGGTGCGACGACGATCACCTCGTCGGCCAGGGCCTCCGCGACCCGCTCGAGCACCTCGAGCCCCGGTGCGTTGATGCCGTCGTCGTTGGTGACGAGAACCCGCGCCAGTCTAGCCATGCGGCACCAGCCGCTCCAGGCCCCCCATATAGGGCCGCAGGACCTCCGGCAGAAGGACGCTGCCATCGGCCTGCTGGCCGTTCTCCAGCACCGCCACCAGGGTGCGCCCGACCGCCAGGCCCGATCCGTTGAGTGTGTGCACGTAGCGGGTCTGCTTCGCACCCTGAGGCCTGCAGCGGACGTTCATCCGCCGCGCCTGGAAGGCACCGCAATCGGAGCAGGAGGAGATCTCGCGATAAGCGTCCTGACCGGGCAGCCAGACCTCGATGTCGTGGGTCTTCGTGGCACCGAAGCCGGTATCGCCGGCGGCCAGCGTCATCACCCGGTAGGGCAGATCGAGCTTCTGCAGCACGGCTTCGGCACAGCCGGTCATGCGCCGGTGTTCCTCTTCACTTCCTTCCGGCGCGGTGACGCTCACCATCTCGACCTTCCAGAACTGGTGCTGGCGGACGATGCCGCGGGTGTCCCTGCCGGCCGCCCCCGCCTCCGAGCGGAAGCAGGGGGTCCAGGCGGCGAAGCGCAGCGGCAGGCTCTCCTCGTCCAGGATGCGATCGGCGACCAGATTGGTGAGCGGCACCTCGGCCGTCGGGATGAGCCAGCGATCGTCTGTGGTGCGGAAGAGATCGTCACCGAACTTGGGCAACTGGCCCGTGCCGTAGAGCGCCTGCCCGCGCACCAGCAGCGGCGGCGCCACTTCGGTATAGCCGTGCTCGAGCGTCTGCAGATCGAGCATGAACTGCCCCAGCGCCCGCTCGAGCCGCGCCAGCTGGCCGGTCAGCACGGCGAACCGCGCGCCCGAGATCATGGCCGCCCGCTCGAGATCGAGACCCAGCGCCGGGCCGATCTCGTCGTGCGCCCGGACGGGGTGATCGAAGCGGCGCGGCTCGCCCCAGCGGCGCTCCTCCCGGTTGAAGCTCTCGTCCGGGCCCTCGGGCACGTCGTCGGCCAGGAGGTTCGGCAGGCCCGAGAGCTCCGCCTTCAGGCGCTCGTCGAGTTCCCTTAGTCGCACCTCGCCCGACTTGAGATCGTCCTTGAGCCGCGCCATCCGCTCGAGCACGTCGGCCGCGGGCTTGCCGTCCGCACCGCGCGACGCGCCGATCTCTTTGGAGAGCCGGTTGCGCAGCGCCTGATCTTCCTGCACCCGTGTCTCGAGTGCGCGCTTCTCGCGATCGAGCTCCAGCAGCCGCGCCGATGCCGGCGCCGCCCCGCGGCGCGCCAGATTGCGGTCGAACGCGTCGGGATTGTCGCGCAACCATCGAAGATCGTGCATGACGGCGGGTTTCTCTCGTGGGACGATCACTCAAGCCTGAAGCGGGGTTCTTACCGGCGACGCACCCGAACGACAACAGCCGGGCGGCCGGACCGCCGGGCTACGATGTGGGGAGAGAGGCGTGAAGGATCGTCGATGAAGGCCGGCCACACGATCCTCGCGGCCCTGACGATGCTCGTCCTGCTCGCCGGCCTGCCCGGCCAGGGGATCGCGCCAGCGCTCGCCGATCCGCAGGGCCGGGAGGCCGCACGGCAAGACGAGGGCCTGCCGCCCTTCGATCCCGATGCGTCCTATCCCACCCCGCATGCCCGTGCGGTGGCGCTGGAGGAGAGCCTGACCCGAAGCGAGCGCGAAGCGATCCGGCGGTCCCTGCGCGCGCTCGGCCACGACCCCGATCCGGTGCATCGCTGGTTCTCGGCCCGGGATCGGGTCGCCATCGCCGCCTTCCAGCGCACCCAGCAGCGCCGGCCCACGGGCTTTCTCGACATCGACGAGATGGTCGAGCTGCACGATCTGGCCTACCCGGTCGAGGTGACGGCGGGTGCCGCGCGCAACGCGCTGATCGAGGTGCCGGGGCCGGTGAAGGACGATGCGGTGGCCCTCTACGCCGCCGTGGCCGAGCTGGGCCATCCGCAGGCGGCCGTGGCCGTGGCCCGGGCCTATGACAACTTCACGGCCCATGCCGGCGTGGCCAAGAACAACGCGATCGCAGCCGCCTGGTATGCCCGAGCGGCCGGCGCCGGCGATGCCACGGCGGCGACCAATCTGGGCTGGCTCCTGCTCGACGGCGACGGGATCCGCCGCAACCGGGACCAGGCGGATTACTGGCTGCGCATCGGTGCGGACGCGGGCATCGGCGAAGCGGCGCTCGGGCTCGCGACCCTGCTGCGCGACCTGGGCGATGACGAGGCGACGCGCCGGCGGGTCGCGGCATGGCTGCAGATCGCCGAATTGCTGGACGGCCGCTCCGGCGTCGCCATCGCGCGGCTCCGCCAGCTCGGCGCCTGGGGTGCACCGACGAGCGACGAGGCGCTGGCGCTGCTCTGCCGCCTGAAGAGCGTGACCCATCCCGCCCATGCACGACGCATCACCGAGACCTGCGGCGCCCGCGGCATCGCGGCCGAGCCGGCCGTGCGGCCGATCGCGCTCTGGCGCTTGAGCGACGAGACGGGCGCCGCCGGCGTCGAGCCGGCGGCCGGCGATGCGCGGGCGCCGCCGAAAGCCGATCCGAAGCGCCTGGCCCTGGTGGTGGCCGACCCGCGTCGCGACGTCGGCGCATCGG
>JAGREO010000300.1 GCA_020446525.1 Geminicoccaceae bacterium
GACAGTTGCTCCGGACCACCTGCTTCTTTCTCGTTTTTTCTATCAACTATTAATAAAGCTAAGATTTGGTTAAAAAATCATCCTACTCTGGTACAAAAGATAATCCAAAATGCACCAAACTGAAGTATATCAATATACATTTCAAATCAGAAGTGCTCGTACGTTCGGTGGCGATTCGAGGTATCTCGTGGTCATTATTCGTCTGATCGCGAAGGTCGGTGTGCGACCTGGACCTGGCGGCCGTACGAACCTCCACAGCAGGCTGATCGGGGGTCTGTGCCCTTTGCAGGGTCGGCCTTCCGGCAACCACTTCGAAGCTGCCCGAGCCGAACCGGCCTCGGGCGGTGCAACAGCATAGGATCGGGCGCGGTGTGAGCGCCGCGCCATCCACGCTCTTCAGACTTCGAACTCGAACCAAAAGGAACGTACCATGGCATCGACGATCGAGACCATTGCGGCTGCGCCGTCGGATGAGCCGCAAGGCATCGGCGGCTGGTTGATCCTCCCCGCGATCTGGCTGGTCGCCGGCCTGCTGCTCGGTGTCGCCACGCTCTTTCTGAGCGGCGCCCTCGTGGCAGAGATGGGGCCAACCGGGTTCGGAGGACTTTTGACGGTCCTGCTTCTGCTTCAAGTCGTCGTGATCGCCCTCATGGTTCAGGTCGCCTACCATTTCTTCAACAAATCTGCCGCGACTCCACCACTCTTCATCCGCCTCCTGATAATCGTCCTCTGCATCGACGGTTTCAGCATTTTTCTCGGGGCCGCGAATGGTCTCATGGAACTCACTGCTGCAGCCGCTCGGGATATCATTGTCCACGGCATCCATGCGGCTGTGTTCATCCCTTATTTCAACAAATCCGTTCGTGTTCGAAACACTTTCGTCAACTGAACCTCTGCGCGCCGTTTCCGCGGCGCCGCCGGGGTTGGGGACGAGGGACTGCGCTTCGAAAAGGCAGGCTCGGCAAAGAAAAAGCAGGCTCGGCAAAGATGGGATCGTTCGGCGCGCTTCGTGAGCGATGGTCCGATAGGGAGATTACGGACCATTGCCGCGAGCTCCGCATCGTCGGGACGATCCTCGACGCGGTCCATCGAACGAACACGGCGCCGCCGCCTCGTGGATCCAATCGAGGGTCCGGCATCAGATAAGGAGACCTGAAACTTGATTTTGCACGGTGCTCGCTGCGGCCGTCATCGACGCCCATCATGCGCGGGGCGCGGCGCCCCGAAGCCGGAGAACGCCGCACCTGACCCCCCGCCTCAACCATCGCAAAACGAACAAAAGACAGAGAGAAAGCAGGTGGTCCGGAGGGCGCGACCCTCCGGCGTCGGCGCGGGCGTTCCGCCGCGGATCGCGCGGTGCATCATAGGCCCGCGCCCCCCGTCTTGAATCCGGGGTTCGGATCGGCTAGCGTTTTCGTCGGACGGTAGAAATGGGGCCGGGACGCCCGTTGCTCGATCGAGGTGCGAAGGTTCGCGGCGACCCGTCGCTGTCCGACGGCGACCGGGGTGACGGCCCCGAACGGGCCCTGCGTGGTGGCCCCGAGCGATGGCCCCGAGTGATGGCCCGAGCGATGGGATGTGAGGCGATGAATTCGATCTTCGGGACGCCACCGCGTCTCAGTCCGGGCTCCTGATGCAGGGGCTCGGGATGCGCACCGCGTCGCTCGCGGCCTTCCCGGCCCTTGTTCTCAACGCCGATTATCAGCCGCTGAGCTATTTTCCGCTCTCCCTCTGGCACTGGCAGGAGACGGTCAAGGCGATCTTTCTCGATCGGGTGGCCGTGGTGTCGCATTATGATCGCGTGATCCGCTCGCCCGGCCGGCAGTTCCGGCTGCCGAGTGTGGTGGCGCTCAAGGAATACGTGCCGCAGAATCGCCGGCCGCCCTTCACGCGTTTCAATCTCTTCCTGCGCGACCGGTTCACCTGCCAATACTGCGGTCACGGTTTTCCGGCGCAGGAGCTCACCTTCGATCATCTGGTGCCGCGCTCGCGCGGCGGCCGCACCTCGTGGGCCAACATCGTCACCGCCTGCAACCGCTGCAATCTGAGCAAGGGCAACCGGCTGCCGCAGGAATGCGGCATGCGGCCGAGCCACGCACCGGAAATGCCCACCATGTGGCAATTGCTGCAGAACGGCCGTGCCTTTCCGCCGAACTATCTGCACGAGAGCTGGCGCGACTATCTCTACTGGGACAGCGAGCTCGAGGATTGAGCGCGCCGGCGACCGGTCGCTTTCTTTCACGCTCCAGTTGAAACACGGCCCGGGGCCGCGCTATGGGGTGGCATGGTCGCCGCACGTCTTCCAGCCCTTGGCCCGCACGCCGTCCCGATGCGGAGGGCGCGATCGGTGTCGCGGATGGCGGCGGCCGGCCCGGCTTTTCTCGCCGTCCTTCTCGCGTCGGTCGGCGTCGCGGCACAGAGCTACGATCTGGCGCCGACGAAGGACGCGCCGCTGCGGCAACAGCAGCCGACGACGAATTACGGCACCGACGTCGACCTCAGGGTCGTCTACGACCCCGGCGGCTCACCCGACACCTATCGCTCGGTCATGGCCTTCGATCTCACCGGTATTCCGGCCGACAAGGTGATCACCGACGCGTCGCTGGAATTCCATGTCGACGATCCGTCGAGTACGGCGATCTACGTGCACGCCATGAACGCCGCATGGAGCGAGGGAACGGTCGACTGGGCGACCCGCGCCAACAGCTACGGCGCCCCGGCGATCGTCTCCTTCACGCCGACCACGGGCGGTGTCGATCGCACCATCGACGTGACGGCCACCGCCCGTGACTGGCACGAGGGCGTTCTGGCCAATCACGGGCTGATCTTCGTTCCGGACATCGTCCAGGACGCGTTCGTCATGAAATCGCGCGAGGAGATCGACCCGGCGAAGCGGCCGCGGCTGCTGGTGACGGTCGAGGATCGCTACCAGCTCTCGTTGAGCCGCACGCTCACCGTCGAGAGCGATCCGATCGACGGCGCGTCGAACCCGCACGCCATCCCGGGCGCGCACGTCCTGCACCGGGTGACCGTGGTCAATGACGGTGTCGGCAGTCCGACCGTCGACACGGTGACGGTGGAAGAGGCGGTGCCGGCCGAGACGGCGCTCTTCGTCGGTGATCTCGGCGGCGGCGGTTCGGGCCCGGTGCTGTTCGTCGACGGTGCCCCGTCCTCGGGCCTCACCTATAGTTTCACCGCGCTCGCCAGCGGCGCCGACGACGTCGAATTCTCCGACGATGGCGGCGTCACGTGGTCTTATGTGCCGATACCGGACGCTCAGGGCTTCGATCCCGGCGTCACCGCCTTTCGCGTGCGTCCCAGGGGCACCCTCGCACCCGAGAGCGGCGGTTCGAGCCCGAGCTTCCGCCTCGATTTCCGGGTGAAGGTGGATTGATCCGGACCCTGCGGTTCGACGGCGCTTCGTTTGGCCGGCCGATCATGCGGACCGGTCGGCGGGCCGATCGTGCATCACCTCGATTGACAGGATCCGTCGCCGCCGCCCATGCTCGCTTCGAGAGTGATCCGCGGGGGGCGAGGGAGAAGGTTTGGAGAGCTGGCGCCGGCAACCGCTCGCCTTCGTCTGCTTCGTGCTGCCGGCGACGGTCTGGCTCGGGGCGTTCTTCGTGGTGCCGCTGGCGCTGGTCTGGGTGCTGGGCTTCGGCGAGAACACGGGCCCGGCGAGCATCGAGATCACCTGGACGCTGCGCAATTATGCGGCGGTGCTCGATCCGCTCTATCTGGGCCTGTTCCTCAAGAGCCTGATCATCGCCGCGATCGCCACGGTCATCGCGCTGGTGGCGGGTTTTCCGGTGGCGCTGGCGGTCAGCTTCGCCGATGCACGGCTCAAGCCGATCCTGCTGATGCTCGTCATCCTGCCCTTCTGGACCAACCTGCTGATCCGCACCTATGCGATGATCGCCGTGCTGCGGACCAAGGGCTACGTCAATTACGGGCTCGAATATCTCTGGGATGCGGCGGTCTTTCTCCTGGCTCCGCTCGGGCTCGGCTGGCTGATGGGCGAGCGCTTCGAGCCGCTCGAGCTGCTCTACAACAATACGGCCGTGGTCTTCGGCATCGTCTATGTCTATCTGCCCTTCATGGTGCTGCCGCTCTACGCGACGCTCGAGCGGCTCGACCGGGCGCTGCTCGAGGCGAGCCTGGACCTGGGTGCGGGGCAGTGGCGCACCTTCCTTTCGATCACCGTGCCGCTGGCCGCTCCGGGCATCGTCTCGGGCGTCATCCTGGTGTTCATCCCGGCCCTCGGCACCTTTTTGATCTCCGATCTTCTGGGCGGCACCGACAGCCAGCTGATCGGCAACGTCATCGAGCGGCAGTTCAAGGCGGCCAAC
>JAGREO010000032.1 GCA_020446525.1 Geminicoccaceae bacterium
ACTTGATGTCGAAGAACTTCTCCGCCCCGAGATCGGCGCCGAAGCCGGCTTCCGTCACCACATAATCGGCCAGCTTGAGGGCGGTCCGGGTCGCCATGACCGAATTGCAGCCATGGGCGATGTTGGCGAAGGGGCCGCCGTGAATGAAGACCGGCGTGCCTTCCAGCGTCTGCACCAGATTGGGTTGGATGGCCTCCTTGAGAAGGACGGTCATCGCACCGGGCGCCTTGACGTCGGCGGCGGTGATCAGTTCGCGCCCGCGCGTCTGCGCCACCACCATCTTTCCCAGCCGCTCTTCGAGATCCGCGAGCGATCGGGAAAGACAGAAGACGGCCATCACCTCCGAAGCGACGGTGATGTCGAAGCCATCCTCTCTGGGGTAGCCATTGGCGACGCCGCCCAGCGAGTTGACGAGCGAGCGCAGCGCGCGATCGTTCATGTCGAGCACGCGGCGCCAGCCTACCCGTCTCGGATCGATGGCCGGCTCGGAATTCCAGTAGATGGTGTTGTCGATCAGTGCCGCGAGCAGATTGTGCGCCGAAGTTATGGCGTGAAAGTCGCCGGTGAAGTGCAGGTTGATGTTCTCCATCGGAACGACTTGCGCGTAACCGCCGCCCGCGGCGCCGCCCTTCATGCCGAAGCAGGGACCGAGCGACGGCTCGCGCAGGCAGCCCATGGCCTTCTTGCCGATCTTCGCCAGGCCGTCGGTCAGGCCGACCGTCGTCGTGGTCTTGCCTTCGCCCGCCGGTGTCGGTGTGATGGCGGTGACCAGGATCAGCTTGCCGTCGGGCCGGCTCGCGACCTGGTCGCAGAAATCCAGACTCACTTTGGCGATGTGCTTGCCGTAGGGCTGGAGCGCCTCGTCGGGTATGGCCACCTTGGCGGCGATCTCGCCGATCGGACGCATGCGCGCTTCGCGGGCGATGTCGATGTCGGATTTGGCCATGATCGTCTTCGAGCCTCCCTTCGCATTCTCGAACGTCCGGCGTTCTAGTCCCCGCTCGAAACGGCGCCTTGCGTCACGCCGGCATCTTTCGCCCAAACCGCGGCGTGGAGCCGCGGAGATGCACTTCGTGTCCGTCGCGCATGGACGACGATGGACCTGATCCTATTCGGCCGCATCGACATTCGGCTGACCCAAGGCACCCGAAGTCCAGACGTCTTGCACCTCGTCGTCGCCATAGCCGAGCACGTCCTTGAGGATCTCGTCGCAATGTTCGCCCAGCAGCGGCGAGCGCTGGACGTCGGCCGGACTGGCCGAGAGCTTCACCGGATTGCCGACGGTCAGATATTTGCCGCGGGTGGGATGGTCCACCTCGACGACGGTGCCCGTCGCCCGCAGGCTCGGCTCCTCCGCGAGCTCCTTCATCGAGAGGATCGGACCGCACGGCACGTTGAGCGGATTGAGCGTGTCCATCACCTCGAACTTGGTCTTGGTCCTGGTCCACGCCTCGATCGCCTCGAAGATCCTTGCGAGATGGGGCAGCCGCGCGTCCGGCGTCGCATAGTCCGGGTCGGTCTTCCATTCGGGCCTGTCGATGACGTCGCAGATTTGCGGCCACACCGCCGCTTGGGTGATGACGTAGATATAAGCGTTGGGGTCGGTCTCCCAGCCCTTGCACTTGACGATCCAGCCCGGCTGGCCGCCGCCCGAGGCGTTGCCGCTGCGCGGCGTGGCCTCGCCGAATTCGCCGTGCGGATATTGCGGATATTCCTTGAGCGGCCCGTGCGCCAGCCGCTGCTGGTCGCGCAGCTTGACCCGGCAGAGATTGAGCACGCTGTCCTGCATGGCGCAGGTGACCCGCTGGCCGCGGCCGGTCTTCTCGCGGTGGAAGAGCGCGGTGACGATGCCGAAGGCCAGATGCAGCCCGGTGCCGGAGTCGCCGATCTGGGCGCCCGTGACCAGGGGCGGGCCGTCGTCGAAGCCGGTGGTCGAGGCCGAACCGCCGGTGCACTGCGCGACGTTCTCGTAGACCTTGCAATCTTCATAGGGACCGGGACCGAAGCCTTTGACCGACGCATAGATCATCCGCGGGTTGATCTCCTGGATCTTCTCCCAAGGAAAACCCATCCGGTCGATCGCGCCGGGTGCGAAATTCTCCACCATCACGTCGCAGGCCTCGATCAGCTTTTTGAACAGGGCCTTGCCGGCCTCGTTCTTGGTGTCGAGGGTGATCGAGCGCTTGTTGCCGTTGAGCATGGTGAAATAGAGGCTGTCGACGCCGGGAAGGTCGCGAAGCTGGCCGCGGGTGGCGTCGCCGACCCCCGGCCGCTCCACCTTGATCACGTCGGCGCCGAACCAGCCCAGAAGCTGGGTGCAGGTCGGACCCGACTGCACGTGCGTCATGTCGAGGACGCGCACACCCTCGAGCGCCTTCATATCTCGCTTGTCCATCTGAGCCGCTCTCTCACTTGTACATCGTCTGGGCTTTGGTGCCCGGCGCGTATTCGTTGGGATCGACCCAGACATTAATCACCGCCGACTTGCCGCGGCTCTTGACCTCCTCGCGGGCGCGCCGGAGCGCCGAGCCGATCTCGGCCGGATCGCGGACCTCCTCGCCATAGCCGCCGAGCATCTCGGCGAAGGTGCCGAAGGGCACGTCGCCCAGCTTGTTGCCGACATTGCCGCGTTGCTCGCCATATTTGGCGAACTGGCCGTAGCGGATCTGGTTCATCGCCGAATTGTTGCCGACCACGGCGACGTAGGGGACGCCGAAACGGTTGGCGGTCTCCATGTCGAAGGCGGTCATGCCGAAGGAGCCGTCGCCGTAGTAGCAGAGCACCTCCTTTTGCGGATGTGCCAGGCCGGCGGCGATGGCGAAGCCGGTGCCGACACCGAGTGCGCCCAGAGCGCCGGGGTCCATCCAGTGGCCGGGCGTGCGCGGCTGCACCGCTTGGGCGCTGATGGTCACCACGTCGCCGCCGTCACCGATATAGATCGTGTCCTCGGTGAGGAACTCGTTGATCTCCCAGGCGACGCGATAGGGGTGGATCGGCTGGTTGTCGGAGAGGAAGAGGGGCATCAGCTTGTCGGTGGCCTTGCCCTCGGCCTCGCGCAGATAGGAGAGCCAGCCCTTGCGCCTCGCGGCACCATTGTCGGTGCGGCCCGAGGCCGCCGCCGCTACCGCCTCGAGAATCGCCCCCGGATCGCCGGCGAGGCCGAGATCGATGTCGCGGTTCTTGCCGACCGTCGCGTAGGACTGGTCGATCTGCACCAGCGTCGCCTCGTTGCGGATGCGCTTGCCGTAACCCATGCGGAAGTCGAAGGGCGTGCCGACGATGAGGATGACGTCGGCCTCCTTGAAGGCGAGGCTGCGGGTGCGGTTGAAATAATGCTCGTCGCCCGGCGGCAGGATGCCCCTGGCCGAGCCGTTGAAATAGCCCGGAATCTGGAGCTGGCGCAGCAGCGCCACCGCCGCCTCGTGGCCGCGGCAGTTCCAGACCTGGGTGCCGAACAGCACCGCCGGCTTCTCCGCCTTGACCAGGATGTCGGCGAGACGCTCGATATCGGCCGGATCGCCGATCGACCTGGTCGAGAAGCGGTAGTGCCCGGGCTCGGGGATCACCGCCTTCGTCCGGTCGATCTCGCGGTCGAGAATGTCGCGGGGAATCTCGAGATAGGAGGGACCGTAGGCGCCGTTGAAACATTCGCGGGCCGCCATCGACACCATGTCGGCGATGCGCTCGGTCGAATAGACGCCCGAGGCGAACTTGGTGATCGGCGTCATCATGTCGACATGCGGCAGGTCCTGCAGCGAGCCCATCTTGTGCTGGGTCATCGAGGACTGGCCGCCGATGTGCAGCATCGGCGTCTCGGCGCGGAAGGCGCAGGCGACGCCGGTCATGGCGTTGGTGCAGCCGGGACCGGCGGTGGTCACGACGCAGCCGAGCTTGCCGGTCTGCCGGGCATAGCCGTCGGCCGCGTGCGCCGCCACCTGCTCGTGGCGGACATCGACGATCTTGATGCCTTCGTCGACGCAGCCGTCATAGATGTCGATGATGTGCCCGCCGCAGAGCGTGAAGACGGTGTCGACGCCTTCTCCCTTGAGCGCCCTGGCGACGAGGTGGCCGCCCGAGATGACGTTCTTGTCGGTACTCTTCTTCGCCAGGGTGTCGGTCGCGGTGTCGGCCATCGTCGTTCCCCGTCTCCAGGCGTGCCCTCTGCGTCAGGCGCGCCGGCGCTCGCGGTTCGGCTCCACCCAATGACGTTCGACATGGGCGTGCAGGTTCATGGTGTGCTCGCGGACCAGCCGAGATGCCAGATCGCCATCGCGCGCCTCCAGCGCCTCGATGATGTGCATGTGATCGACGATCGAGCGCCGCGCACGGTCGTCCTCGCCCATCGTCCGCGCCCGGATCGCGCGCATATGGACGAACAGGCCACCGGCCATGCCGACGAGCAGCCCGCAACCGGACAGCTCCAGGATGCGCTGGTGGAAGGCTATGTTGTGCTGCGAATATTCGTCGATATGGCCCACGACCCAGTCGGAGGAGAAGCTCGCCGCCAGCGCGCGCAACGAGGCGAGATCGGCTTTTGCTGCACGTTCGGTCGCCAGCCGCGCCGCCATGCTCTCCAGGGCCGCCCAGGCGACGATCATCTCGAGAATTTCGGCCACCGACTTGCGCGTGATGAACACGCCGCGCCGGGGCAGGATCGAGACCAGTCCCTCCTGCTCCAGCCGTGCCAGGGCCTCGCGGATCGGCGTGCGAGAAATGTTCATCTGTTCCGCGAGGCGCCGCTCGTCGAGCCGCAGATCGGCATCGTCGGCATAGATGTTCATCGCCGTGATGCCGTCCTTGAGCACCTCGTAGATGTGGTCCTTGAGACTGAAGGAATCGGTAATAGGCTGCAGTTTCAGCGCGTTCCCCATCCGAGCCTCGGCTTCCGTCCTGTTCGCCCCGTGTATCTGGTATACCATAACTGCCGCCCTTTTGCGGTGCAATGACCCGCCGCACGCCGCGAGCGCATCGTGTCGGACCCTGCGGCACGGGTTGCCAGCGGTGACGACAGGGCCGATGACGAGGATGCGTCGCGACCGGCCATGGCGGCCGTCAGGACGAAGCGAGGAGACCCATCGGCGATGGCGGCATCGAGCGCGTTCGCACCGGGATGGCCGGGCAGTCCCGCACGCTGGACCTCGAGTGCGAAGTCCGGAGTCGGCACCGCGATCGACGTCGAGAGCCGGGTCTGGTTCTCGCTCAGCCACGGCATCCTCAACGAGATTTACTTCCCCCGGGTCGATCAGGCCTGCACCCGCGATCTCGGCCTGATCGTCACCGACGGCGCCAGCTTCTTCTCCGAAGAAAAGCGCGACGCCGCGAGCACGATCGACACCGTCGAAGACGGAGTGCCGGCCTATCTGATCGACAGTCGCTGCCGCACCGGCCGCTATCGCATCGAGAAGACCGTGCTCACCGACCCGCGCCGGGACGTGCTGTTGCAACAGGTACGGTTCCTGCCGCGGGGAGGAGCACCCGGTAGTCTGCGCCTCTTCGCGCTCCTGGCGCCGCATCTGGGCAATCACGGGTCCGGCAACACCGCGTGGGTGGGCGATTACAAGGGTGTGCCCATGCTGTTCGCCGAAGGTCACGGCACGGCGCTGGCACTCGCCTCCTCGCGGCCCTGGCGCGCGCGGTCGGCCGGCTTCGTCGGCACCTCCGACGGCTGGCAGGAACTCGAGGCCGACAAGGAACTCGCCCGCTGCCATGCACGCGCCGAGAACGGCAATGTCGCTCTCTGCGGCGAGATCGATCTTTCAGCGCACGACATGGACCCCACGGGCGACGCGGATGGCACGTTCGTGCTCGCTCTGGGCTTCGGCGCCGGTCCCGAAGAGGCCGCGTTGCGTGCCCGGGCCAGTCTCGAGGACGGCTTCGAATCCGCCCTGATCCGCTATGTCGGAGGCTGGCGCCGGTGGCAGCGGCGTCTCGTGCCGCTCGACCGCACACCATCCCCCGGCCGGCCCAACGCTTACAGGGTCGGCACCGCCGTCATGCGCGCCCACGAAGATGCCTCCTTCCCGGGAGCGCTGATCGCCAGCCTTTCGGTGCCCTGGGGCTTCGAGAAAGGCGACGACGATCTGGGCGGCTACCATCTGATCTGGCCGCGCGATCTGGTCGAAGCCGCGGGCGGGCTGCTGGCCGCCGGCGAGGACGGCTATGCTCGCCGCGTCCTGCACTATCTCCGGGCCACCCAGGACCGAGAGGGTTCCTGGACGCAGAACATGTGGCTCGACGGCCGCCCCTATTGGAGCGGCGTGCAGATGGACGAGACGGCACTGCCGATCCTGCTGGTTGATCTGGCCCGCCGCCAAGATGCCCTGGACGAGGACGAGGTCGCCCGGCTCTGGCCGATGGTGCGGCGGGCCGCGGGCTTTCTCGTGCGCCACGGGCCGGTGACCGGTCAGGACCGCTGGGAGGAGGATGGCGGCTACACGCCTTTCACGCTGGCCGCCGAGATCGCCGCACTGCTGGCGGCGGGCGATCTGGCCGATCTCGCCGGCGAGCCGGAGGTGGCTACCTTCCTGCGCGAGACGGCCGATTCGTGGAACAGCCGCATCGAGAGCTGGACCTTCGTCCGCGACACCGAACTCGCGCGGCGGCTGGAGGTGGACGGCTACTACGTCCGCATCACGCCGCCCGAGACGGCGGATGCCGCCTCACCGCTCGAGGGTTTCGTGCCGATCAAGAACCGGCCCGCCGGCGACGCCAACCGGGCGCCGGCGCAGATCGTCAGTCCCGACGCCCTGGCGCTGGTGCGCTTCGGTCTGCGCCGTCCCGACGATCCCCGGATACTCTCGACGCTCCGGGTGATCGACGCACTCCTCAAGGTGGAGACACCCTTGGGCCCCTGCTGGCACCGCTACAATGACGACGGCTATGGCGAGCACGCGGACGGAGCGCCCTTCGACGGCACCGGCATCGGACGGGCCTGGCCGCTCCTGACCGGCGAGCGCGCGCATTACGAACTCGCGGCCGGGCGTGCCGGAAAGGCCGAAGCCCTGTGCCGCGCCTTCGAGAGCTTCGCCAGCGACGGCGGTCTCCTGCCCGAGCAGATCTGGGACACCGACGACATCCCCGAGCGCGAGCTCTATTTCGGCCGGCCGGCCGGCTCCGCGATGCCGCTGGTCTGGGCGCACGCCGAGCACGTCAAGCTATTGCGCTCGCTCCGCGACGGCGCCGTCTTCGACCTCCCGCCGCAGACCGTGCAGCGCTACCAGGATGGCCCGGTCGATCCGCCGCACCATGTCTGGCGCTTCAACAACAAGTGCCGAGGAATGCCGGCGGGCAAGATCCTGCGTCTCGAGACCCTGGCCGCCGCGCGGGTGCACTGGAGCCCCGACGGCTGGAAGACGACCCACGACGTCGAAACCCGCGACACGGGCCTCGGCCTCCACCTGGCCGACCTGCCAACCCGGGTCATGGAGCCGGGCGAGACGGTTCTCTTCACCTTCTACTGGAAGGAGGTCGGCCGCTGGGAAGGTGTGGACAGCATGGTGCGGATCGACGGCGGTGCCGGCATCTCGGCGAACGCCCCGCGGTGACCTTGCAGAGAATTACCCCCTCCTATGGCGTGGCAAAATTGAGCTTCAGGCCGGCGCGCGGCCAGTCCATGGCGACGAGGCGGCCGGACGACGAAAGGGTGACGAAGGCGGTCTTGCGGTCCTTGCCGCCGAAGCAGATGTTCGTCGTGTAGGGGTCCGGCATCCGCACGAACTCGACGAGATCGCCGGAGGGAGACACGACGCTGATGCCGCCGTTCATCAGTGTGGCGACGCAGATATTGCCGCTCTCCTCGACGGCCAGACTGTCGAAACGCTCATAGGCGGCGCCGGCCGTGTAGAGCATGCGGCCGCCGTGCGGACTCGGCCAGGGCTGCCTGCGGATGCGGCCCGGCTCTTCGATGTCGAAGGCCCACAAGCGGCCGCCTTCGGTCTCGGCGACGTAGAGGGTCTTCTCGTCCGGCGAGAGCCCGATGCCGTTGGGGGTCATCACGGGGTGGGCGATCTCGCGGATCGAACCGTCAGGTGCCGCGTAGTAGACGCCTCCATAATCGAGGTCGCGCGCGCGGCGCTTGCCGAGGTCGGTGAACCAGCAACCGCCCTCCCGGTCGAAGACGAGATCGTTGGGACCGCGCAACGGATGACCCGTTCCGCCATCGCGGTGCAGGACGGTCACGGAACCGCTGCTTGCGTCGACCCGTTCCAGCCGACCGCCCGAATAGTCCAAGGCCTGGACCGTCGGACGGAGGCCGAATTCGTCCTCGTGGAACTCGAAGCCGCCATTGTTGGTGACGTAGAAGGCGCCGTTCGGGCCGAGCGCGAGGCCGTTGGGGCCGCCGCCGGTCTCGGCGACGATGAATTTGGCGCCGTCCGGAGCGACGCGGGTGATCGTCCGACGCTGGATCTCGACGAGGGCGACGCTCCCGTCGGCCAAGGCAACCGGTCCTTCGGGGAACGTCAGCCCCGAGGTGATCTCGCGCATCGTCTTGCCTCCCTATCTATCCTTTCGACCGCGACGCTGCGGCCGTGCAACCTCTGCCGTATCCCGCACGTTCACGTGGCGCGACATCACGCCACCACCGTCACAGCGGGAACGAAAAGCCCATGGCCGGCATCCTTAAATTCTTCGGCAGCGTCGTCGGAATCATCTTCCTGATCGGCCTGATCGTCGTCATCGGGATCCTGGCGCTGATCTTCTGATACGTCACGCCGTGAGCCGGTCGAGGGGCGTGCAGGACCGTTACGTAACCCGTCGGTCCGCGAAATCGCCCGCATCGTGTCGCTCGGCCAGCTGCTCCTCCTCCGGTCCCCAAGTGCGGTTGACGCGTCTTCCCCGGATCACGGCGGGCCGGCGGGCGATCTGCTTTTGCCACCGGTCGACGGCGGCGTAGCTCTTCACGTCGAGGAACTTCGCCGCGTCGTAGATCGTGCCAGCGACCAGATTGCCGTACCAGGGCCAGATCGCCATGTCCGCGATCGAATATTCGCTACCAGCCATATATTCGTTGCCCGCGAGGTGCCGGTCGAGCACGTCCAACTGGCGCTTGGCCTCCATGGCGAAGCGATTGATCGGGTATTTCATCTTGTAGGGCGCATAGACGTAGAAGTGGCCGAATCCGCCCCCCAGATAGGGCGCGCTGCCCATCTGCCAGAAGAGCCAAGAGAGGCACTCCGTGCGCGCCGCATGCGGCTCGGGCAAAAAGGCGCCGAACTTCTCGGCCAGATAGAGCAGGATGGCACCGGATTCGAACACGCGCGTCGGCGGCGAGGTGCCGTGGTCCATCAGGGCCGGTATTTTGGAGTTCGGATTGACCGCGACGAAGCCGCTGCCGAACTGATCGCCGTCCCCGATACGGATCGGCCAAGCGTCGTATTCCGCACCCCGATGCCCAACCTCCAGCAATTCCTCGAGCATCACCGTGACCTTGACGCCGTTGGGCGTCGCCAGCGAGTAGAGCTGCAGCGGGTGGCGGCCCACGGACAGTTCCTTCTCGTGCGTCGGGCCGGCGATCGGCCGGTTGGTACCGGCGAACTGCCCGCCGCTCGCTTCGTCCCAGGTCCAGACCTCGGGCAGCGTGTATTCGTCCTGCTCGCTCATGCTGGCGTCCTTCATCGCTCACCGCCGTGCGCTACGCCGCAGCGGGCGTTCCCCGGGGCGGCAGTCATGCCGTCCAGGTCGCTCCACGGCGCATCACCGCGCCCAGATCCGCATCCGGGCGCCGCTCCGCCGCATCTTGGGCGCGGACCGCACGCTCCCAACTCGTCTCCGCGGGATCGTCCAGCAGGATACCCACGGCCACCGGCATCGGCGGCTCGAGGGCAGCCAGCATGCCGGCGAGCACGCGATCGGTCTGGTCGTGAATCAGCGGATCACCTTCGCCGAGTGGGGCCACTTCCAATCCATACCCGTTCTCGGACCGCTTGAGACGCTTGTCGCGCTCCTTGCCGAAAATCAGCGGTTGGCCATGGACGACGTGAACTTGCGCGTCGGCCTCGACGCTGCGCTCGGTGAAGGCGGCGAAGGCTTCGTCGTTGTAGACGATGCAGTTCTGGATGATCTCCACCAGCGATGCGCCCTTGTGCCGCCATGCGGCCTCGAGAATGCCGGGCAGCGCCTTCTGCTGGGTATCGATGGCGCGAGCGACGAAGCGGGCGCCGATGCCGAGCGCCATGTTCAAGGCCGAGAGCGGCCGGTCGATCGAGCCTTTGGGTGTGCTCGGGCTTCGGGTTCCCACGCGCGAGGTGGGTGAATACTGGCCTTTGGTCAGGCCGTAGATTTCGTTGTTGAACAGGAGGATGTTGAGGTCGACGTTGCGCCGCAGCGCGTGCATCAGGTGATTGCCGCCGATCGAGAGCATGTCGCCGTCACCGCCGACGACCCAGACGTCGAGCTCGGGATTGGCCAGCTTGACGCCGGTGGCGACGGCCGGTGCACGGCCGTGGATGGTGTGAAAGCCGAATGTCTCCACATAGTAGGGAAAGCGTGCGGCGCAGCCGATACCCGAGACGAACACGGTCGTGGCCGGCTGGGCGCCAATGTCGGCCAGAGTCTTCTGCACCGCCTTTAGAATCGCGTAGTCACCGCAGCCGGGGCACCAGCGCACTTCCTGGTCGGTGGCGAAATCCTTGGGCGACAGATTGGCTTTCTCGACGGTCAAGGGCGCGTTCATGCGCTTTTCTCCATCACGAGTGTCGGCGAGAGAACGGCCTCGATCCGGTCTTCCAGTTCGGCGATGGTGAACGGCTTGCCGGTGACCTTCGAGAGGCCCTTGGCGTCGATCAGATATTCGCTGCGCAGGATGGTCACGAGCTGGCCCTTGTTCATCTCTGGCACCAGCACATGGTCGAAGCGCCGCAGGAGCGCACCCAGATTGCGCGGCAGCGGCCAGATATGCCGAAGATGAACGTGCGACACGGCATGGCCCCGGGCGCGCTGGGTGGTCACGGCGCGGCTGATCGCGCCGTGCGTGCTGCCCCAGCCGACGATGGCGAGCGCGCCTTCGTCGTCACCCTGATCGACCGTCTGCTCGGGAATTTCGTCCGCCACCGCCAGCACCTTGTTCCAGCGGGCGTCGGTCATCGCCTGATGATTGGCCGGATCGTAGGAGATGTTGCCCGTACCCGCCTGCTTCTCGATGCCGCCGATGCGATGATGCAGGCCGGGCGTTCCGGGTCTGGCCCACGGACGCACACCACGGGCGTCGCGCTCGAACGGCCGGAACGGCCCGCTGTCCGCCGTCGCGAAACGTACGGGAAAGTCCGGCACGGCGTCGATATCGGGCACCAGCCACGGCTCCGAGGCGTTGGCGAGGAAGCCGTCGGTCAGAAGAATGACGGGCGTCATGTGGTGGACCGCGAGGCGCACCGCCTCGCGCGCCACCTCGAAGCAGTCGGCGGGGCTGCGCGCCGCCAGGACGACGACCGGCGTGTCGCCGTTGCGACCGAAGACGGCCTGATAGAGATCGGACTGTTCGGTCTTGGTCGGCATGCCGGTCGAGGGGCCGGCGCGCTGCGAGTTGACGATCACCAGCGGCAGTTCCGTCGCGACCGCGAGCCCGATCGCTTCGCCCTTGAGCGCGATACCGGGGCCCGAGCTCGAGGTGACACCGAGCGATCCCGCATAAGCGGCACCGATGGCGGCGGCCACGGCGGCGATCTCGTCCTCCGCCTGGAAGGTGGTAACGTCGAATTGCTTGAGCCGTGCGAGGTCGTGCAGGAGGGTCGACGCGGGCGTGATCGGATAGGAGCAGAAGACCAGCGGCAGGCCGGCCTTGAGCGCACCGTCGACCAGACCGAAGGAGAGCGCTTCGTGGCCGGTCACGGTCCGATAGAGGCCCTGCGGCATCGGCGCCGGACCGACCTCGAACGCGGGCATCCGCTGCAACTCGGCCGTCTCGGCGACCGTATGTCCGGCATCCAGCGCCATGATGTTAGCTTCGGCCAGCTCGGGCCGATCGGCGAACTTCTTCTTCAGCCAGTCGATCGTCGGTTGGCGGCTCCGGTCGAACATCCAGAGCACGACGCCGAGCGCGAAGAAGTTCTTGCAGCGCAACTGCTCGCGCGATGTGAGGCCGGTTCCGGCCAGCGCTTCCTTGGTGAGCGCCGACATGTCCATCTCGACGACGCGCAGCCGGTCGAGGGAGCCGTCGGCGCGCGGGTCGCTCACATAGCCCGCCTTCTTGAGGTTGCGCTCGGAAAAGGCGCCGCTGTCGAGAAGGAGGATGGCGCCGTCGGCGAGATCGTCGAGATTGACCTTGAGCGCTGCCGGATTGAGTGCCACCAGCACGTCGGGCCGGTCACCGATGGTCTTGATCCGCCGCGCACCGAAATTGATCTGGAAGGCCGAAACGCCGTAGGTGGTGCCGACCGGCGCGCGGATCTCCGCGGGAAAATCGGGAAAGGTCGCGAGATCGCTGCCGGAGACCGCGGTCGCGAGGGTGAAGTGTGCACCGGTCAACTGCATGCCGTCGCCGCTGTCGCCGGCGAACCGCACGACCGCGGTCTCGCGCGCCGCCCGCTTCGTCAGCCGGCGCTCGTCGCTCTCGTCCGGTCGAGCCAGAGCCATGGCCGTATCCACCCTTCGTTCACCTTGTGCCGCCGCCTCGCGGCCCCGAGGACTCGCGTGCAGGAGGAGATGGCACCTACGTGGTCTCTTCGGGCCTCTCTTTGAAGGGCCGCATCGTCGCAGAAGGCATACACATGGATTTCGTGCTCTCCAAGCTGCTGTGGATCGTCGCCCGGCCGACCAATTTTCTTCTCGCGGCGCTCGCCGTCAGCTGCCTTCTGGCGTTGCGCGCCGAGCGCCGCTGGAGCGCCCGTATGGCGGCCTGCCTGGCGCTGCTCCTGGTCGCACTCGGTCTCGTGCCGGCGGGGCTCTGGCTGCAACGGCCGCTCGAGGAGCGCTTCGCACGGCCCGACCCGCCACCCGCCGAGGTCGCCGGCATCGTCGTCCTGGGCGGTGCCCAACTGCAGGCGATCACCACGGCACGCGGCCGGCTGGCGCTCAACCAGCACGGCGAGCGGATGATCGAAACCATACCACTTGCAGAGCGCTATCCGGACGTGCCGATCGTCTTTTCGGGCGGCTCGGGCTATGTCGGCGGCTATGGCGGGAACGAGCAGCGTGTCAACGAGCTCTTCGTCGCCATGGTTGGTCTCGATCCGGCGCGGGTGCGCTACGAGAGTCGTTCGCGCAACACCTGGGAGAACGCCCTCGAGACGGCGGCCCTGGTCGGCACGGGCGCCGATCGCCCCTGGTTGCTGGTCACCTCGGCGGCGCACATGCCCCGCTCGATGGGGGTTTTTCGCAAGGCCGGGCTCGATGTGGTGCCCTGGCCGGTGGACGATCAGACGACCGGCGGCCCCGAGTTCGAACCGGCGATCGAGATGAGCGCCCGGCTCGACCAGTTCGACGAGGCGGTCAAGGAGTGGATCGGGCTGGTCGCCTACCGGCTGATGGGTCGCACCGATGCTCTGCTGCCCGGCACCCAAGGATGAGGACGGGCGCCCTCGGGCTTGCCTTCGACGGTCAAAGCCGCGATGGTTCCCCCCATCACGCGTCACGCACGACGAGAAGGGAGAGCCAATGATCACGAACAGACGCGGCCTCTTGGCCGGCGCGGGCATGCTGGCCGCGGGCATGCTGGCCACCGGCGGTCCGGCGCAGGCGCAGGACGAGCGCAGTTACATCCTCACCACGGCCACCACCGGCGGCACCTACTACCCCGTCGGCGTGGCGATCGCGACGCTGGCCAAGGTCAAGCTGCAGAACGATCACAAGATCGACATGTCGGCCATCAGTTCCGCCGGCTCCGGCGAGAACATCAAGCTGATGCGCGAGAACCAGGCGCAGTTCGCCATCCTGCAGGGTCTTTACGGCAGATGGGCCTGGAAGGGCACCGGTCAGGTCGAGGCGGACGGTCCGCAGGAATGGCTGCGCTCGGTGACGATGCTCTGGCAGAACGTCGAGCAGATGGTGCTGAACACCGATCTCGTCGACACCGGAACGGTCGAAGACCTCGCGACGCTGGCGGGCAAGCCCTTTTCCATCGGCGTCAAGAACAGCGGCACCGAAGGCTCGGGCCAGGAACTGCTCACCAATCTCGGCATCGACTGGCAGGGCTTCGAACTCGTCCATCAGGGCTACACGCCGACCGCCGAAGGTCTGCAGAACGGCACCATCATGGGGGCCAACATGACCGGCGGACCGCCGGTCTCGGCGGTCACCCAGGCCAAGGCGGCGATGGGCGAGAAGCTGCGCATTCTCGATTTCACCGACGAGCAGATGGCCCGCGCCAACGGCGACGACGAGCTCTGGACGCGCTTCGTCATTCCGGCCGAGACCTATCCGAGCCAGCCCAAGGAAATCTCGACGGTCGCCCAGCCGAACTTCCTCGCCGTGCATGCCGATACCGACGAGGAGGCGGTCTATCTGATCACCAAGACGATCTACGAGAACCTGCC
>JAGREO010000301.1 GCA_020446525.1 Geminicoccaceae bacterium
TTGGCCTGGAACATGTTGCCGCCGCCGAGCGAGCCGAGCACGCAGAAAATCGCGAACATGATCGCGAGAATGCGGCCGAGCACACCCCAGCCCCGCGCGTCCAGGCCCTTGGTGAGATAGTACATCGGCCCGCCCGATACCGTGCCGTCGGCATATTCGTTGCGGTATTTCACGCCCAGGGTGCATTCGGTGAATTTCGACGCCATGCCCATCAGGCCGGCAAGGATCATCCAGAAGGTGGCACCGGGCCCGCCGATCGAGACCGCCACCGCGACACCGGCGATGTTGCCGAGCCCGACCGTGCCCGAGAGCGCCGTCGCCAGCGCCTGGAAGTGGCTGACCTCGCCGGCGTCGTTGGGGTCGGAATAGTCACCGCGCACCAGCGCCATCGCATGGAAGAAGCCGCGGAACTGGACGAACGCGAAATAGAAGGTGAAGACCGTGGCGCCGATCACAAGCCAGAGCACGATCCAGGGAAAATCCGTGCCCGGAAACGGCGCGAAGATGAAGCTCACGAAGGGGCCGGTGAGCGTCGCCATGCGCTCGTTGACGATCTCATCGATCGTCTGGACCACCGGCTCGGCATTCTCGGTCGCGGTCTCGGCCGCGGTCTGGGCCAGGGCCAGGAGCGGGGCGAAGAGGACGGCGGCAGCCGTGGCCGCGGCGGCGAAGGATTTTTGCATGGATCGGACTCCGGAACGGGCGGATCAGGGGACGATGACGGTCGGGACCGGCGCCGATTGCGCCAGCCCGAGCGACACGCTGCCGAACATCCGCACGCTGACGCCGGAACCGGCGGTGCGGCCGCAGAAGATCATCGACGCCTTCTCACGCAGGGCGATCTCGATGACCAGATCGACCACCGAGCCGTAACGGACCTCGCTCGCCACCTCGACGCCCGCGGCCTCGAGCGTCGCGACGGCCGGACCGACCACCGCCTTTTCCGCCCGGGACAGTTCCTCCTTGCGCCGCCTGTGCCGCTCCTCGAGCTCCTGCGGTGTCAGAAAGCTGTAGGGAGACCACTCCAGAACGTGGACGATGAAGACGCGGGCGCCCAGCCGCTTCGCCCGCTGGGCGGCAAAGTCCACCACCGCCCCGTCGTCGCCCCCATAGGCGACGATGAATGTCTCCTTGGCCATCGAGCCCCCCTGTCCGGCGCCATCGCGCCGTTCTTCTTCATGTAGCCGCGCACCCTAGTGCGGGCACGCCCTGCCCGCAACCCTCGCGGGCAGGGCGCTTCGTCGACACGAGGCCGGGCATGTGTGAAACACCCGGGGCGACGAGGTCGTCGGGTACCGCATGCGCGAGCCTCGTCGCGAGGATGGCGTCCGGTTCCCTCCGGTCTCCGGGCGAAGACGAGGCTCCGTCATACGATGAGGATGCTGCCGGCCGCATCCAGGGTTTCGAAGGTCACGCCGCTCACCCCCCGCAGCGTCACGAGATCGAGGAACGGCCCGCCGCCCGGCAGATCGAAGGCGATGGTCGTCGAGCCTCCGGCATCGGTGAACTGCAGGAAATCGTTCGGGTCCGAGACACCAGGCCGGTAGAAGGGCGTCAGGCCGCGCACCTCGAGAACGTCCGTGCCGAGCTCGAAATCGTCGATCACGTCACGCCCGCCGTCGGCGGTGAAGAGCGAGAAGGTATCGGCGCCGGCCCCGCCATGCAGCAGATCGCGGCCCGCACCGCCGTCCAGACGGTCGTCGCCGGCACCGCCCTGCAGGAGATCGTCGGCGATGCCGCCCTCGAGCACGTCCCGACCGTCGCCGCCCTTGCCGAAGACGAAGCGGTCGGCCGTCGACGCATCGAGAACGTCGTCGCCGGTGCCGCCGTCGAAGCGCACGCCCTGCAGCGACGACCCGCCGCCCAGACCGGTGAAGGTGAAGCGGTCGTCGCCGTCGAGCCCGTTCACCTCGAGCCGCTCGACCCGGTCGATGTCCAGCCGGAACGGGATCAGATTGAGCCGGTCGAACAGCAGATCGGCGCCGCCCCGGCCGAGCGTGAAGACGTCGCCCACCCCGGCACCGTTGACCTCGACCACGTCCATGCCCGCACCGCCGTCCATGCGGTCGCTGTTGTCGCCATTGTTCCACATCAGCCGGTCGTCGCCGGCACCGCCCGACATCGTGTCGTCGCCGCGGCCGCCGACCAGGAGATCGTTGCCGCCGTCGCCGAGCAGCACGTCGGCGCCGTCATTGCCGCGCAACACGTCGTCGCCGTCACCGCCCTCCAACCGGTCGACGGCGGTGCCGCCGGTCAGCCGGTCGTCGCCGGCATCGCCCTTGGCGCGCAGCGTGCGCGTCGCGCCGGCCCCGTCGAGCACGTCGGAGCCCGCACCGCCGTCGAAGTTCACGAGGCCGACATGGCTGAAGCCGAGATCGCCGACGGTCAGCCGGTCGTCGCCCGCGAGGCCGTTGACGTCGATCTGCTCGACATTGTCGATGTCGAGCCTGAAGGGGATGAGGTTGACGCGATCGAACATCACCTCGGCACCGCCGCCGCCGAGAACGAACGAATCGCCCGGACCGTCGGCGCCGTTGACCTCGACGATGTCGTAGCCGGCACCACCGTCCATGCGATCCGAACCGTCGCCATTGTTCCACATCAGACGGTCGTTGCCGTCGCCGCCGAAGATCGCGTCCGAACCGCGGCCGCCGACCAGCAGGTCGTCACCGGCCATGCCCTCCAGCCCGTCGTCGCCGTCGTTCCCCTCGACCCGGTCGTTGCCGGGCCCGCCGCCGATCGTGTCGTCGCCGCCCAGACCCGCCAGGCGATCCTGCCCGCCCAGACCGGAAATGACGTCGGCGTCGCCGGTCCCGAAAATCGTGTCGTCACCGGACGTACCCACGAGAACTGCCATCGACGTATCCCCCTTGTGCGTGTGACCCGCAGTTGCTTGCACAAACGAAGTAACCAGCTTCCTGTTCTTGACGTTTAGTGTCAAGTACCCGCGAACCGCGCCCCCCGGACGATGCCGGAACGCCACACCCGCCACGAAGGACGATACGGGGGCGAGGAAGACGCACACCGGCGAAGGTGCGGTCGGGAAGGCCGGCGCCGACGCCGGAGGGTTGCACCCTCCGGACCACCTGCTTTTCTTTGGTTT
>JAGREO010000302.1 GCA_020446525.1 Geminicoccaceae bacterium
CGGTCGACTGGTGGAACACCCTGCATCAGCCGGCCTCGATCATGCGCCTCGACGGCCCGGCGATCGACGGCGCCATGCTCTACCCGCTCTTGACGATGATCCTGCTCTTCAAGCTATATCTCGTGACGGTGATGATCCTGCGCATTCGCCTTCACGTCGACGAGCGCAAGATCCTCAACCTGCGCACGAGCGCGGCCGACCGCATCTGAGCCGGCCGCTGCTCGAGAAAACTTGTGGGGGAAAGGTTCGTGCTCAAGGAATTCAAGGAGTTCGCCGTCAAGGGCAACGTGCTCGACATGGCGGTCGGCATCATCATCGGTGCCGCGTTCACGGTCATCGTCACCTCGCTGGTCGACGACATCATCATGCCGCCGGTGGGTGCCCTGCTCGGCGGGCTGGATTTCTCCGACTACTTCATCAACCTCTCGGGCCAGGAGGTGGGGTCTCTCGAGGCGGCGAAGGCCTCGGGCACGCCGGTGATCGCCTACGGCAACTTCCTCAACGCCGTGATCAAGTTCCTGATCGTGGCCTTCGCGCTCTTCATCATCGTGCGCAACGTCAACCAGTTGAAGAAGCGCATGATGCGTGAGGAGGAGAAGGAAGCCGAGGTGGCTCCGCCGCCGCGCACCGAGGTCCTGCTGGCGGAAATCCGCGACCTGATGAAAGACCGCCGCCAGGCCTGAACCGCCGCGAGACCCGGCGGGGCGGCGTCAGCTCCAGCCGCCGTCGGCGACATAGGTCTGGTTGGTCATGCAGCCACTGTCGTCGGCTGCGAAGAACAGCACCACGCGGGCGATGTCATCCGGGTAGAGCTTGCGTTTGAGACACTGGCGCGCCATCAGCTCCTTTTCGCCTTCGGCGTCGAGCCAGAGCTTCTGCTGGCGCTCGGTCATGATCCAGCCGGGCGCCACGGAATTCACCCGGATATTGTCCGGCCCGAAATCGCGGGCCATGCCGCGGGTCAGGCCGACCACACCGGATTTGCTGGCGGTATAGGCGTGCATGCCGCCCTGGCCGATCATCCAGCTCGTCGAGCCCATATTGACGATGGCGCCGCCGCCCGCACGCTTCATCATCGGATGCACCGCCTGCGCCGCGAAGAACTGATGCTTGAGGTTCATCGCGATGCGGTCGTCCCAATATTCGGGCGTCACCTCGTCGAACTTGTGGCGGTCGTCACGCGCGGCGTTGTTCACCAGCACCGTGATGTCGCCATTGGCTCGGGCGGCCTCGGCGACACAGCGGCGCAAGGCTTCGATGTCGCGCAGGTCCGCTTCGAGAAAGAGCGGTGCCGCATGGCCCGCCTTCTCGATCCGCTGGACCGTCGCCCGGCTGGATTCGGCATCGAAATCGATGAAGGCGACCCTGGCCTTCTGCTCGCAGAACGCGGCGGCGATGGCCGCACCGATCCCCGACCCTCCGCCGGTGACCAGAACGGAGCGTCCGGCGAGGCTGGGATAGCTGGCATAGGCGGGCATCGAGGGTTCCTTTGCGGATCGGTCTTCTGGGTTTGTCGCGCCGCGGCGATCGGGCGTCAACGGCTCGTCCGGGCTCTGCCGCGTGCATCGCTCGAAGGTTCGGGCTAGAAGCGGGCGGCGGGTGCCGCGAGGAGAGGACGGGGGTGAGCGGAGAACGGGACGAGAGAGCACGGCTGCGCATCGATCTGGCCCAGCGCTCGATCGAGATCGAGGGCCGCGAAGCATTCGTCGAGAGCTTCGGCGAGCGCATCGAATGTCTGCTCGAGCGGCTCTTGGCGATCACGGCCGAGCCTCCACCGCCCCTGGAGGAAGCCCCGATCCGTGCCGAGCGCCCGGTACCGGCAGAGGCCGAGCCGCCGCAGGCCCCTCTCGAGCCTTTCGGGGCATTCCTCCACCGCCTGCCCAATGCGGCGACCGAAGTCGATCGGATGCTGGCGGCGGGCTACCATCTCGAGAGACAGACCGCAGACGGCACCTTCGCCACCGCCGACGCCAACAAGTTGCTGGCCGAGCACGGCATCAAGATCGGCAATCCTTCGCAATGCGTGCGGCAATCGGCCATGGCCAAGCGCGTCTTCACCTTCACCCGCGGCCGCTACAAGGTGAGCCAGGAAGGAAGGCGGCACCTCGACCGCCTGCTCGACGGCGGCCTCGCGGGCCGGGGGCGGATCGGTTCCTGATCGGGCTCAGCGCGCATAGACGGTCTGCGGCAGCCACATGGCGATCTGCGGAAACGTCATGACGAGGGCCAGAGCCAGCAGCATCACCCCGACGAAGGGGATGATCGAGCGATAGATGTCCGCCAGCCTCACCTCCGGCGGCGCCATGGCGCGCATCAGGAAGAGGT
>JAGREO010000303.1 GCA_020446525.1 Geminicoccaceae bacterium
AAGGGCTCCGAGGCCCACAAGGCCGCCGTCACCGGCGACACGGTCGGTGACCCCTACAAGGACACGGCGGGCCCCGCGGTCAACCCGATGATCAAGATCATCAACATCGTGGCCCTCCTGATCCTGGCCGCGATCGCCGCCTGAACCCGCCCGCGGCACGAGTCGAACAAACGGGCCCGGTCCCTTCGGCCGGGCCCGTTTCGTTGGAGCCCGGGCGCGACGATCGTACGAGCGCTCGTCAGGACCGGAGGCGTTCGTCCGTTAGGCCTTTCTTTACAATTCGCGACGATAATCACCGCTGCGGACGAGATGGGCGTTTGGCTGCGGTGACGACGTGAACCTTGAGCGATGGATCGAAAGAGCGCACGCAACGGCATTGCCGTTGCGTTCCTTCGCCCGGGACCGAAGCGGTGCCGGGCTGGTCGAGTTCGCGCTGACCATGCCGATCCTCGTGCTGATGCTCTCGGGCATCGTCCAGTTCGGCATGCTCTACGCGACACAGAACGATCTGATGAACACCGCCCGCGAGGCGTCACGAAGGCTCGCACTGGGCGATCTCTCGGTCGCACAGACACCCGGCTGGATCAGATCACGCCTGCTCGAGACTTCGGAGGAGGTGCACGTCGACGTCGATCCGCCGAGCGAGGCGGCGGGTGACGACATGTTTACCGTGACGATCGCTCTGCCCGCGGCCTCGGTGATCGCCTTCGATCCGTTCGGGCTCTTCGCCGGACGACAGATCGACGTGCAGGTGTCCGTACTGGACGAGAAGGGCGGGTGAAGATGCCGGTCGTTCGCGTGATCCGACGGTTCACCATACGATCGAGCGCACGGCGTCCACGGCTCCGCGGGCTCGTGGCACGGGTCGCCCTCGATCGGGGTGGGAGCATGCTTCCCGCCGTCGCCATCGGTGCCGGGCTCTTCCTCGCTTCGGCCAGTCTCGCGATCGATGCCGGCCGCGCTTTCGTCGAACAGAACCATCTGCAGACCACCGCCGATGCGGCGGCACTGGCCGCGACGCGCCGTATCGTCGACACCCAGGCGGCTCTGGCGGCGGCGCTCAAGGTGGCGCGAGCCAATATGCCTCTCGAACGCTATGGCCGGGTGTTGGACGAGAGCGACGTCGAGTTCGGCCGCTGGGACAGTGCAGCCGGAACCTTCGAGGTCGGTTCCGAGGATCGCAACGCGGTGCGGGTGACCACACGTCGTGCGGCGGCCTCCGGCAACGCCCTGCCGAACTTCTTCGCCCAAGCGTTCGGCGCGGCCACGACCGATCTCGAGGCTTCGGCGGTCGGCGCCATGGAGCCCGGCTTCGCTCTCTGCGTACTGGCGCTGCATCCCTCCGACAAGGATGCGCTGGACATCGATGGCACGGGCACGTTCGATGCCGACGGTTGTGTGGCCTATGCGAATTCGAGCGACGCCGACGCCCTGCATGTGCGCAAGGATGCGACCGCGCTGGCCAGCAAGTTCTGCAGCGTCGGCGGTGCCAAGACGGAAGGGACGGTCCTGCCGCATCCGGCGGTGGGCTGCGCGTCGCTGCCCGACCCGCTGCAGGATCTTCCGACACCGGCCTGGAACGGCGTAACCTGCGATCACACCGACTTCGAAGTGTCGAGCGGTAACGTACAGATATGGCCCGGCGTCTATTGCGGCGGGATCGAGGTGAAAGAAGACGCAACCGCGACCCTCATGCCGGGCGAGTACCTGCTGGTCGATGGTCCGCTGAAGATGAAGCACGACGCGACGATCACGGGCTCGGAGGTCTTCGTCCACCTGCGCGGCAACGGCGCGCGGCTCCAGATCGAGGACGGCGCGAACGTCGATCTGAGCGCGCCGATCACCGGGCCCTATGCCGGGGCGGTGATCTATGCCGACCGCAGCCAGAGCGGCGAAGAGCACACCGTCGTCGGTACGGCGAACCTGGATATCGACGGCACCCTCTACCTGCCCACCGGACGGATCACCTACAAGGGTAACAGCACGGCGGCGATCACCATGTTGATCGCCGAGAAGATCAAGCTCAACGGTAACGCCGGCTTCCAGCGCCACGCGAGCTCGACGAACGTGCCGATCCCCGCGGGCTTCGCCACCATCGACGCGGACGAGCGCATCTGGCTGGTGCGCTGATCGAAGTTGTGGCCCGGGTCTGCGAGCCGCTCCTTCGGGTATCCGCCGCGTGACGGCCGGGGCCGTTCCCGATCGGTTGGGATCGGGCATCTGCCCGGGCTCCTCGTCTCGCCGCACCTCCCGATCGGCCTCGTTTCCACCGGATCGCGAAGGAGGCCCGAGGAAGCGCAGGTACCCGCCCGGGCCATGACGGCCGGAACGGCGGGCGGCACCCGGCGGCACGCGGTCGCCGCCGCGTCCCGCCGGGCGCGAAGAGATGTCCTCGATCGACGGCCGAAGCCGTCCTCGTGTCGCGCGATCCCGGTCTTGCGAGCTACCGGCCGTCCGTCGTCGGCCTCTCGGTCGCGGGAGCGGGCGAGGCCGCGGCTCCGGGACCTCGGGCCGTGAGACCCGTATCGTGTCGGCCGGCGTGCGTGCAGCCGGGATTCGTACGGCTGGGGTCGGCGCGGCCGGCGTTCAAACGGTCGGGGATCGTGCGGTCGGGATCGGTGCGGCCGGGGTCGCCGCGGTCGCGGTTCGGGGGTCAGGGTTGGGGGGGGGCGTCGCGGTCGCTGAAGCGGCCGATATTGCCGACGAGCTGCTCGAGCAGCGACAGCTCCTTGCCGAGCGTGCGCGTCTTGTCCGGCACCGGCGTCACCGCTCGGGCCTGATCGAGGGTCTTCTCGCCGACGCTCTCGACCACGCCGCTCTCGTCGAAGGTGATCATCACCACGTCCTGCTCGGTGATCTCCGACTGGTAGAACGACACCTGCTCGGTGCGCTGGGTGATGTAGTACCAGTGGCGATCCTCGAACGCCCCGGTCGCCGAGGGCGAGCCCAGCATCTGCGCCACCTGCTCGCGCGTCGTGACGCCGGGCTCGATCCCGGCCAGCCGCTCGGCGTCGATCCGGTGGCCGTGCTGGTTGACGATCGGCGTGCATGCCACCATCGTCAGCAGCAGCGCCAGCAATGCTGCCGGCGCCTTCGGGCGGCGGGTGTTCCGGGCGCGGTCCGTCGGGTGGACCTTCGGCGAGCAGAGGCGTTCACGCACCATCGTCGTCCTTCGGGGATCGGGTGGGGATCGGGCGCATATCGGATCGACTCGTAACGGATCGATGGCGGTTATCACGAATGGACGTTACGGAACAAGCCGAGGGCGAAACCTCCAGTTGGTTTCGCCGACCGGGGTGGTCCGGGCCCTTCGGCGCGCGGCGCCGCCGGCGGCTGGCGGCTGCGCGGCTCTACGGCCATATCGTCGCCCACGCACGGCGCGAACCTCTCTATGCCGTCATCGGCATACCGGACACCGCCGACGGCCGTCGCGAATCGATCGGTCTCCATGCCGCCCTGGCGATGCGCCGTCTGCGGGCGGACGGCCGGGCCGGCGCGGCGCTGGCGCAGGCGCTGTTCGACCTGATGTTCGCCGACATCGACCGCAGCTTTCGTGAGCAGGGGGTGGGTGATCTCTCGATCGGCCGCCACGTCAAGGCCGCCGCGGCCACCTTCATGGCGCGGGCGAAGGCGCTCGACGAGGCGTTCGATCGCCCGGGCATGGCGCGGGCAAAGGCGCTCGACGATGCGTTCGATCGCCCGGGCATGGCGCGGGCGAAGGCGCTCGACGAGGCGTTCGATGGAGCGGACCCGCCCTCCGCCGCCGACGGGCCGGATGCGGCGCTGGCGTCGGTGCTGGCGCGGAACCTGCGCACGGACCGGGACATGCGTCCGCTGGTGGCGGATCTGCGGCGGTTCGCGCGGCTGCTCGAGGCGCAACCCTCTGTCTCGCTGCTGGCCGGCTACCTCGACCTCGGGGCGCAAATCGATTGACCCTCGGGCGGCGAACTCCTAGCCTTCGCGGCGATGTGCCGGGGTCGTAGAGGCGTCGGCCGGTGATCGGCGGACCGTTGCCAAAGGTGGACCCGCTCTCGATCCGGCCCGTCCGACGCGGGTGATCTGCGCGGGCCGGAGACGGCGCGTCTTCTCGGGGCGCGGGCGCTCAGGGGCAGCGTCGGGGGCGTGGTATCGGTTTCCGGCGACGCTCGGCCCAGCAAGGCGCATCGTGTCGCAATCGATGGACGGGACGACGTTTTGAGCGAGCTGACGCGCTGCGTCGATGTGGACGACCTGCCCGCGGCCGGGCTGCATCTCGATCTCGAGGCGGATGCGGCGCAGCGCCGGGCGCTCGCGGGCCGGCTCGACCTGCTCGACCTCGCGTCGCTCACCGCGGCCGTGGACGTCGTGCACGGTCCGCGCCCGGGTGTCACCATCGCCCGCGGCCGCCTGTGCGGGCGCGCCACGCAGCGCTGCGTCGTCACCCTCGAGCCCCTCGAAGCGGCGATCGAGACCACCTTCGAGCGCTACTTCGTCCTCGATGCGGGCGGGCCGACGGGCCGCAGCGACGCCGGGGAGATCCTCGTCGACGTCGACGAGGAGGAGCCCGAGCCGCTGAGCGGTCCGCTGCTCGATCTGGGCGAGCTGGTCGTCGAGGAATTCGCCCTGGCACTCGATCCCTACCCGCGTTCGGCCGGCGCCGACGAGACCATGCGCCGGTTTCAGGAGACCCATGTCGATCCCACCCATCCCTTCTCCGCGCTGGCCCGGCGTCGTACGAGCGGCGGGGGCTGAGGCGATGATCCGGACCCGCCCGGCCGCCGGGACCGGCCGGACCTGCGGCCCATGGCCGTGACCCCGACGGCCGGCTCCACCGCCCGCACCGCGCCGGCTTCGGGATCGCTGATCATCGCCCTCGACGCCATGGGCGGTGACGAGGCGCCGGCGATGGTGGTGGACGGTGCCGCCATGGCCCGCACCCGGCTGCAGGGCGCGCGCTTCTTGCTGATCGGCGACGAGGCGCGCATCCGCCCCCTGCTCGCCCGTCACGCCGGCCTCGCCGCGGTGGTCGAGACGATCCACACCGCCGATGCGGTCTCCGGCGACACCAAGCCCTCGGTGGCGCTGCGGCAAGGGCGCAACAGCTCGATGCGGCTGGCGATCGACGCGGTGCGCGACGGCCGCGCCTCGGCCGCCGTCTCGGCCGGCAATACCGGCGCGCTGATGGCCATGTCGAAGGTCGTGCTGCGGGCGCTGCCCGGCGTCGACCGGCCGGCCATCGCCTCGGTGCTGCCGTCCAAGCGGCGTCCGGTGGTGTTTCTCGATCTGGGCGCCAACGTCGACTGCGACGCCGAGCATCTGCTGCAGTTCGCCGTGATGGGCGAGGTCTATGCCCGCGCGGTGCTCGGCATCGAGAAGCCGCGCATCGGCATCCTCAACGTCGGCACCGAGGAGATGAAGGGCGACAGCGTCGTGCGCGAGGCCGCGGCGCTGATCCGCGACAGCGGCCTGCCGATCGACTATGCCGGCTTCGTCGAAGGCAACGACGTGACCGCCGGCTCGGTCGACGTGGTGGTGACCGACGGCTTCACCGGCAATGTCGCGCTGAAGATCGCCGAGGGCACCGCCTCGCTGTTCACCGACGCGCTCAAACAGGTGTTCAGCACGGGGCTCTCCGGCAAGGCGGCCTATCTCCTGGCCCGCGGCGGCCTTCAGGGTCTGCGTCACAAGTTCGACCCCCGGCGCTACAACGGGGCGATGTTCCTCGGCGTCGCCGGTGTCGTGGTCAAGAGCCACGGCGGCACCGACGCGCTCGGCTTCGCCACGGCGATCGAGGGTGCGGCCGATCTCGTGCGCCGCGGCACCAACGAACGGATCATCGCGGAAATGAACGGTCTGGCCCAGAACAAGCGCGCGCCCGGCGTGCGGGACGCGGCAGCACGGTGACCGGCGATGCGACGAGCACCCGCCGCGCCGTGCTGCGCGCCACCGGCACGCGTCTGCCGGATCGCTGCGTCACCAACGACGAGCTGGCCCGGACGGTCGACACCTCGGACCTGTGGATCCGCGAGCGCTCCGGCATCACCCGGCGGCACATCGCGGCCGACGGCGAGACCACCTCCGATCTGGCCGCCGCGGCGGCACGCGAGGCGCTGGCCCGGGCCGGCATCGCCGCTTCGCAACTCGATCTGATCCTGGTGGCGACCACCACCCCCGACAACACCTTTCCGGCCACCGCGACGGCGGTGATGCGCAAGCTCGAATGCGGGCCGTGCATGGCCTTCGACGTCCAGGCCGTCTGTGCCGGCTTCGCTTATGCGCTGACCGTCGCCGACAGCCTGATGCGCACGGGCCAGGTCGACCGGGCGCTCGTGATCGGCGCCGAGACCTATTCGCGCATCCTCGACTGGAGCGACCGTGCCACCTGCGTGCTGTTCGGCGACG
>JAGREO010000304.1 GCA_020446525.1 Geminicoccaceae bacterium
CCTCGATGGCCGAGGTGATGACGGCACAATATATCCGTACCGCCCGTCTGAAAGGTGTCAGTTTCCGCAATATCGTGCTGAAACACGCGCTCAGGAACGCGCTGATCGCGCCCTTCACCGTCATCGTGCTGCAGCTCAACTGGCTCCTGTCCGGGGTCATCGTCGTCGAGGTGTTCTTCGCCTACAAGGGTTTCGGCGCGCTGCTCTACGACGCCGCCCAGTTCGGCGACATCTACGTCGTCGAGGCCTGCACCATGATCGCCGTCGCGGTCGCGGTCGTCTCCCAGTTCGTCTCCGACGTCGGCTACACGCTCTTGAACCCGCGCATCCGCTTCACCTGAGAGCACGTCACGTGGCAAGCATTCCCGCTCCGCGACCGCCCAGAGACATTTCCGGCCCGTGGGCCCGGATGGCACTCTTGGGCGAGAGCCGGATCGCTGTCGCAGGCGCCATCATCCTGCTCTTCTGGGCTGCCGTGGCACTGCTCGCACCGATCCTGCCGCTGGCTGATCCCAACGCTTCTGGCCTGCCGCTGCAACCGATCGGCGGCGGGGAAGAGAACGGAGCGACGGCTTGGCTCGGCACCGATCACTTGGGTCGCGACATGCTCTCACGGCTGATCTGGGGCGCGCGGCGGGTGCTGATATGGGCCACCCTCGCGACGGCGACGGCCTATGTGGTCGGCATGGCGATGGGTGCGGCCGCCGGCTATCTGGGCGGCTGGCGGGACGAGGCGATCTCCTTCGTCGCCAACATCCTGCTCTCCTTTCCGGTTATGGTGCTCTACATCGTCGTCATCGCTCATTTCGGCGCTTCGCCGCTCAACATCGTGCTGGCCGTCACCTTCGCCTCGGCGCCGGGCATCATGCGCATCGTGCGCGGACTGGTGCTCGATCTGCGCACCCGCGACTATGTCCTCGCCGCGCGGACCCGCGGTGAGAGTGCCCTCTACATCATGGCCGTCGAGCTACTGCCCAATGCCCGCGGTCCGCTCGTCGTCGATGCCTGCCTGCGGATGGGCTACACCATCGTCGCCCTGGCGACGCTCGGTTTTCTGGGGCTGGGCCTGCCGCCGCCCGATCCGGACTGGGGCAAGATGATCGCCGAAGCCGTGCCGATGGGCGCCTTCGCCGGTCATGCCATGGTGCTGCCGGCGATCGCTCTCTCGTCGCTGGTGCTCGGCTTCAATCTGCTGGCCGACGGGCTGCGTGAGATCGCGTCGAGAGATTGAGATGAACGCCCCCCACCCGCCGGAACCCGTCCTGCAGTGTCGCGATCTGAGCATCGCCTACCGAACCCGCGCCGGCGACGTGTTGGCCGTGGACGGCTTCGACCTCGTCGTCATGCCGGGTCGGGCGGTGGGGATCGTCGGTGAGAGCGGTTGCGGCAAGTCGACGGTGGCGCTGGCGATCATGCGCTATCTGGGCGGCAACGGTCGCGTGGTCTCGGGTGAAATCCTGTTTCGCGGGCGCGATCTGCTCGGGATGAGTGAGGCGGAATTACGCAGCGTGCGCGGCGCCCAGATCGCCATGGTCTATCAGGAGCCGATGGCCTCCTTGAACCCTTCGATGAGGGTCGGCCGCCAGCTCATGGAAGTGCCGCTCATTCATCGGCCCGGCTGCAGCGGGTCACAGGCGCGGGACGATGCGAGGTCGATGCTGGCCGACGTCGGTCTGTCGGACACGGCGCGGATGATGGACGCCTACCCGCACCAGCTTTCCGGCGGCCAGCAGCAGCGCGTGGTGATCGCCATGGCGCTGTTGGCACGACCGGCGCTCCTGCTGCTCGACGAGCCGACCACCGCTCTCGACGTGACGGTCGAAGCCGGCATCGTCAGCCTGATCCGCGAGATCGCCGCCAAGTCCGGCACGGCGATGATCTATATCAGCCACAATCTCGGCCTGATCCGCGAGACCTGCGAGCATATCGCCGTCATGTATGCGGGAGAGGTGGTCGAGACCGGCGAGGTGGCGCAGGTCTTCACCGGCATGCGCCACCCCTATACGCGCGGTCTCTTCGACGCCATTCCGCGTCTCGGCGCCGATAAATTTGTTCGACCGCTCGCGGCCATTCCGGGCCAGTTGCCGCTTCCGAGCGAACGCCCCGAGGGCTGCAATTTCGGCCCGCGCTGCAGCCATTTTCGTGCGGGCGTCTGCGACCACGGCAACATCGCCATGCGGCCGGCGTCGGATCGAGCGGATCATGGTTCCCGTTGTCGACGTTTCGAGGCGATCGACTGGGCGGCGCCGTCCGGCGAACGCGCCCCGGTCGACCGCACGGCCGCGGGTGCGACGGTCCTGCGGGTCGACGCCCTGACCAAACACTATGCTGTCCAGGAAAGCTCGATCGCGGCGCTGATCCGCGGCGGCGCGGTGCGGACCGTCAAGGCGGCTGAGCAGCTCGATTTCGACGCGCTCGAGGCCGAGACGGTGGCGATCGTCGGCGAGAGCGGATGCGGCAAATCCACCTTCGCCAAGGTGCTCATGGGTCTGGAGACCGCGACGGCCGGCCAGATCACGCTCAACGACCGCCCGCTCGGCCGGCTTCCCGTGGAGGCGCGTTCGCCGGAGACCGTGGGCCGCCTGCAGATGGTCTTCCAGAACCCGTTCGACACCCTCAATCCGAGCTATACGGTGGGCGCGCAGATCGCGCGCGTGATCCGCAAGTTCGGTATCGAGAGCGACCGGGAACAGATCCGCGAGCGTGTTCTGCGCCTGTTCGACACGGTGGCGCTGCCGCGAGATTTCTACCACCGACGGCCGCGCCAACTCTCCGGCGGGCAGAAACAGCGGGTCGGTATCGCTCGCGCTTTCGCAGGCGAGCCGGAAGTCGTGGTCGCCGACGAGCCGGTTTCGGC
>JAGREO010000305.1 GCA_020446525.1 Geminicoccaceae bacterium
GGCCCGGGCTCGATCTGCACCACCCGCGTGGTCGCCGGTGTCGGCATGCCGCAATTGAGCGCCGTCATGAACGCCGCCGAACGGTGCCGCGCCGCCGGCGTTCCGCTGATCGCCGACGGCGGGGTGCGTGCCTCGGGCGATCTCGCCAAGGCGGTCGCCGCCGGCGCCGACTGCGTCATGCTCGGCTCGATGCTGGCCGGCACGGACGAGGCGCCGGGCGAGGTCTTTCTTTACCAGGGCCGCACCTACAAGGCCTATCGCGGTATGGGCTCGCTGGGCGCCATGGCGCGCGGGTCGGCCGATCGCTACTTCCAGGCCGAAGTCGCCGACGACCTCAAGCTGGTACCCGAGGGCATCGAAGGGAAGGTGCCCTATCGGGGACCGGTCGCGGTCATCATCCATCAGCTCGTGGGCGGTCTCAAGGCGGCGATGGGCTACACCGGCAATGCCCGGCTGGCCGACATGCAGCGCGGCTGCCGGTTCGTGCGGGTGACGCAGGCCGGCGTACGTGAGGGTCACGTGCACGACGTCGAGATCACCCGCGAAGCGCCGAACTATCGGCGCGACATGTGACCGGCGGGCCGGATCGCGCGCCGATGCGCGGGTGAGTCCGCTCCGCCGCGAATGGACGGGCATTAGGCAAAAATTAGGTCTTTGCGGCTAGGTTGCTTCGGGACGGACCCGTCGCCTTCGATCGCTGCGGGTCTCATCGAGGGAAAGCATACGGCTCGTGCCCATGAGAAGCCCGCTCCTGATCGTTTCGTGGTTGCTGCTCGTCTCGGCGGGCGCCGTTTTCGCGGCCGGCCTGCTCGAGCCGCCGCTCGCGACGGCCCTGGGCCTGCCGCTCCATCCGCTCGCACCCGGTCTGGCCGCTTTCGCACCGGTCGACCCGGCAACGGCCATCGAGGTCGATCGGTTCGCGGCGCGGCTTCTCGCCTGCGGCATCACCTTGCTGCCATTGGCACTGATGGCGTTCCCGGCGGTGCGTGAGCCTGCGGCCCGACGGCCGGTGCTGCGCTGGGCGCTTGCACTGACGACGCTGATCGTCGCATGTGTCGCCGGTGTGGTGGATCTGGCACTTTTCGCGCTGCCGGTCGTGCTCTCGACCGCCGCCGGGTCGGGGAGAGCGGAGGCGGTCGGGGCGATGAGCGCCCGGGACGTCGAGCCCGATACCGACGATCTGTCGGACGACGGGCTGTTGCTGATCGACGAGGAAGCGGTCATCCGCCGTGCCAACGCCGCCGCCGAGCGCCTCGTCGGCACCGACTGCGTGGGCAAGTCGCTGCGCCGCTACCTTCCCGCCTTGCGCGACGTCGACGACGACGATCTGCGGGCGTCCGTACCGTTGCGGCTGGAATGCGACCTTCGGCGCGAGAATCGCGAGAAGCGGCCGGTCGAGGTGGCGATCGCCGGCCGATCGCAGGGCGGCCGCTGGCACGCCGCGGTGCGGATCACCGACAATGGCGACCGGGTGCGCAAGATCGAGCGGCTGGAGAAGCTGGCCCTGCACGATTCGCTCACGGCCCTGCCCAACCGTATGCTGTTCCACGATCGTCTGCAGCAGGCTCTGGCGGTGGCCGAGCGCCGGCGGGAGCCGATGGCCCTGATGCTGCTCGACCTCGACAAGTTCAAGCCGGTGAACGACACGCTGGGTCATCATGTGGGCGACATGCTGCTGCGCGCGGTCGGACCAAGGATGATGGCGCCGTTGCGCCGCACCGACACGCTGGCGCGGCTCGGCGGTGACGAGTTCGCCGTCCTGCTGCCGCCGGCGACGACGGTCAGGACGGCGACGGCGGTGGCGGAACGGCTGATCGACGGCATGCGCGATCCCTTTCCGATCGAGACCATGCGTCTCGAGCTCGGCGTCAGCATCGGTCTGGCGATCTATCCGGACCACGGCACGACCGCCGAGACCCTGTTGCAGAACGCCGATGCGGCGATGTACGTGGCCAAGCGCGAAAAGCTGGGGTTCCAGCTCTTCGACAGCGAGATGAACCTGCAGAACACGCGCAGTGCGGCGATGCAGAGGGATTTGCGTTCGGCCATCGACGATGGCGGCATCGACGTGCTGTTCCAGCCCAAGCTCGCCAGCGGAAGCTGGCAGGCCTGCGGGTTCGAGGCGCTGGTGCGCTGGAACCATCCCGAGCGCGGGCCTCTGCCGCCCGCCAATTTCCTGCCGCTGGCCGAGCAGACGGGTCTCGTCATGCCGCTGACGCTGTGCGTGCTGAACAAGTGCCTCGAGGCGCAGCGTCAATGGCGCCGGGCCGGCGTCGACCTGCCGCTCGCCGTGAACCTGTCCGGCCGATGGCTGCAGGATCGCGAATTTCCGCGCATCCTCAAGCTCCTGCTGAACAACTGGCAGGGCGACCCGACGCGGCTGACGCTGGAAATATCCGAGAACGTCATCATGAACGATCCGGTCGGCAGCACCGCGGTCATGAAGGAGTTGCGCGAGCTCGGTGTGGGTCTGTCGCTGGACGATTTCGGTACCGGCTATTCGTCCCTGCCCCTGCTGCAGCGTCTGCCGCTGGACGAACTGAAGATCGACCGGGGTTTCGTCGCCGGCATGGCGACCGACGACAGCGCCGCGGTGATCGTGCGCGCGATCGTCAAGATGGCGCACGGACTGGGCCTCAAGGTGGTGGCCGAAGGCGTCGAGAATCGCGTGACCGCCGATTGGCTCGCGGCGCTCGGATGTGACGCGCAACAGGGCTTCTATTTCGGCCGGCCGATGGCCTCTCCCGAAATCTGCGCGTGGGTCCGCGCCAACGGCGACACGGTCCGCGAACGCCAGGCGACCGCACCCGCCTGAAAGCGGTGCCCGCTCAAGCGGCCCGGGCCCGCGCGGCCGCCGCCGCGGGCGCGTCACCCAGACCGTCGAAGGCGCGCGCCAGCATGTGCCAGCCCAGGGCATTTTCCGGCCGCAGCACGGTGCGCTCCATCGCAAGGGTGCGGGCCAGCCGCCAGCGACCTGCCGCCAGGGCCGCCTGCAGCAGAAGCTGGTGGAAGACGTCGCGCTGGGCGTGGCTGCCGCCGATCGGGTGCAGGCGCTCGCGCAAGGGCAGGAGAAGATCGACGGCGGTGTCCGGATCGCCGGCGTAGAAGGCGCGGATGGCCCGGGCGATCGGCAACAGGAACGGCACGGCGGTGGACGCGGCGTAATGCTCCGGGCACCGGGCGAAACGTTCGAGCGAGGCGATGAAGGAACCGGCCTCCGGTCGCGCTTCGCGGGCGAGCGGGAACATGACGTGCGCGTCCGTCAGGGCGATCACGTGATCGTCGATCCAGCCCGCGGCCCAGTCGGCGAGCGGAGCCCAGCGGTCGCCCACGTCGACACCGAGAAATTCGAGCCGGGCCAGCAGGGAAGGCGCGTTCATCATGTCGGTGGAGATGCGGCGCTCGCCCGGACGTATATGGTCGTCGTAGAGGGCCAGCGCCCGGTCATGGTCGCCGCGCTCCAGGGCGAACAGGCCGGCGTGCCACCAGAGATGACCCTTGAAGGGGCTTCGATCGGCCCAGCGATCGGGAGCATGGTCGAGCCAGCGCGCACCCTCGTCGACCCGGCCCTGCATCTCGAGCACGTGCGCCACGGCATGGATCGACCACATGTCCTCGTCGTTGCGCTCGACTGCCTCGCGGCCGAGGCGCTCGGCCCGTGCATAGTCGCCGCACTCCTCGAGGCCGAAGGCGGCCATGCCGAGCAGGAAACCGTAGCCCGGCATGTCCTCGTGCCACGAGGCGAGGGCCCCGCTCACCACCTGGCGCATATAGGTCGCCTGACCCATCCAGAAGTTCTGGAAATGAATGCTGCGCAGCGCCAGGAGATCGTGCGGCCAGTGAACGACGATCTCCTCCCAGCGACGTGAGGCGGCGGTGAGGTCGCCTCGGGCCCAGAGCTCGAGCGCATCGACGTGCAGCGTCTCGCGACGCGTCAGGCCGCCCGAAGCCCCGGCGATCGCTTCGAGTTCCGTCTTGATCGCGGGATCGGCGCTGCGTGAGCCCATCAGCAGCAGGAGACCGGCACGCAACACCCTGGGCATGACGAAGCCGGCATCGCGGGCGATGCAGGCGGCGATGCACTCGGCGGTGTCGGCACGATATTCGAGAAAGCGGATCAGTGCATGGTCGAGGAGGGTCGCGGCCTCCGGATCGGCCGTCGTCAGGGTGTGGCCCCATTGGTCCTGCTGCATCCGGGCGTCCTCCACCTCTAGCAGGCTGCTGAAAAAGTCATGGCAGTGTGCAGGTTTTGGTGATTCTCTGTCTTGCAGAAGCGGGGGGGGCAGGATGCGTGGCGTGGACGGCCGAAGCGGCAGCCTGTTTTCGTATGTCGATCTCGAAGCCCGGGTGCCGGCGACGCATCCCCTTCGGTTGATCCGGCGCATGACCGACGCGGTGCTGGCCGGCATGTCGGCCCGTTTTGCTACCGCCTATGCGCCGCTCGGGCGGCCGTCGATCGCGCCAGAGAAGCTGTTGCGCGCGCTGTTGCTGCAGGCGCTCTACACGATTCGCTCGGAGCGCCAGTTGATGGAGCGGATCGACTTCGACCTTCTGTTTCGCTGGTTTGTCGGTCTCGGGATCGACGATGCGGTGTGGGACGCATCGACCTTCACGAAGAACCGGGATCGCTTTCTCGAGGTGGATGCGGCAGCCGAACTGCTGGCCGGTGTGGTCAATCACCCCGATGTTCGCCGGCAGATGAGTAGGGACCATTTCTCGGTCGACGGCACGCTCATCGATGCCTGGGCCTCCATGAAGAGTTTCAGGCCCAAGGATGACCCCGGCGACCATGATGACGGGCCCGGCCGCAACGCCGAGCGGGACTTTCGCGGCGAGAAGCGCTCCAGCGACACTCATGCGTCGACCACCGACCCCGACGCCCGGCTCTACAAGAAGGCGGATGGCCAAACCGGCCGGCTGTGCTTCGTCGGCACGGCGTTGATGGAGAACCGTAACGGCCTCGTGGTCGATGGCCGCCTGACCAGGGCATCGGGGGTCTCGGAATGCCTCGCCGCCATCGATCTCGCCGACCAGCACATTGGCCCAAGTGGCACGCTCGCCGGCGACAAGGGCTTCGATACCGCCAACTTGGTGGCCGAACTGCGCGAGCGGCGGATCACGCCGCATGTCGCAAAGAATGCCTACGACACCGGCAAGGCGAGACGCCGATCCAACATCGACGGACGCACGACCCGACACGCCGGCTATGCCGCCAGCCAGAAATGCCGCAAGCGCATCGAGGAAATCTTCGGCTGGCTGAAGACCGTCGGCGCCTGGCGCAAGTCCCGCTTCCGAGGCCTGGAGCGCACGGCGCACGGCTTCCATCTGGCACTCGCCGCCTATAACCTCGCCCGAATGCCCAACCTCC
>JAGREO010000306.1 GCA_020446525.1 Geminicoccaceae bacterium
AAGCGCGGCGGCGGCCGGCGCTACTACCGCCCCGAGGACGTCGAGCTGCTCCGGCGCATCCGCCACCTGCTCTATCAGGAAGGCTACACGATCAAGGGCGCCCAGAAACTGCTGCGCCAGCAGCGCGGCCGGCTCGACCGCGAGCGCACGACGCCACGCCAGCCGACCGACACGATCGAAGACGGAACACCCGTCGGGGAAAGCACGCAGACCGCGGCCGCACGAGAGGGAGCCGCCGACCCGCCGCCCTCCCCCGCCCCGGACGGCCCGGTGCCGCCGGCGCACGACACCGGCTCCGGCCCCCGTTCCGGCCGCGACGCCGCAGCGCACGACCCGCCGCAGGTCGACCAACCCGCCGCCGCAGCGTCGCACGATCACCACCGCACGGCACTCGAGCGGCTGCGCACTCTCTTGATCGCCCTGCGCACCGACCTCCGATCCGCGGTCCGGCCCGACGACGAGGAAGGAGCGCCCGATCGCTGATGCGCCGATCCGGCGATCACGGCGCCACCCATTGCCGCATTGCCCGCATCCACCGGCCTCTCTATAGTCCGCCCCCGCCGTCGGAGCGTAGCGCAGCCTGGTAGCGCATCAGTCTGGGGGACTGGGGGTCGCAGGTTCAAATCCTGCCGCTCCGACCACCTTGTTTCTGAACGACTTGGCGGATTTCGCGGCGCGAGGCTCAAACCGGCTTTGTGCCGCGCTCGTGCCGCAACTCGAGTATCGCCGTCGTCGGTCGGATCGATCCCGCCGCTTCCGGGTCCCTTCCACGCGATTCGCACGGCCGGTGAAGCAGGGCTCGCCCAAAAGCGGCGGAGACGCACCCGCCTCCACAGCGAGCAAGAACGCCCCGGCAAAGTACCCGAGGGGAAAGAAAGCCGCTGGCGCGGCTCGCAGATGCCCTGGTGCAGGTCTTGCGCAGAGGTGGAACGCGAGGCGGGCCTTTGGGAACAGATCGGATCAGGCGGCCCACAGTACCGGCGATGGCGCGCCACGCTGGCTCCCTACGGCCGTTGGCTGTAGGGTGATCTGCAAAGCCACGGCACCACGCCGGGCCAAGAAGGAGAAACTGTGATGGCGATCGCCCGCGACGAAATCGAGATCGAGAAGATCAGGGCCAGCATCCGCCACATGGATGCGAACATCGAGCACATGCGGATGCAGAACGAGAAGCTGGCGGCCGAGACGACCAAGGTGCGCCAGAAGAGCCGCTGGTATCTTCTGGTCGTGGGCTCGGGTGCGACGCTGGCGATCGTCGCCATCGCCAAGCTGTTCCTGTGATGAGCGCGTCCGAGCTGCGTGCCGCCCTCGAGCGTCTGGCGCTCACCCAGTCCGCCGCCGCCCGCCGCTGGGGCGTCGACGTGCGCACGATGCAGCGCTGGTGCGCCGGCGCGCGGGAGATCCCGACGACGGTCGCTTACCTCGTCCGTCTCGAGGCCGGGCACGGCCGCCGCCGGTGCGACGAGCTCGACGGCGGCGAGCCTGCCTAGCCCCGCGGCGCTCTCGAACAGCCGTCCGAAGCGGGCGCCGGCGTCCGCGTGGCCTGTGCCGAGGGTCTGCGAAAAAAATTGCGCAAGCATCACGGCGATAATGAGGAAGACCCGCGCAATCTGGAGCTACGGGACGAAGATTTCGACCTGATACCGACCATCCTCGCCGAACCGGACCGGATCGAGATCTCCAGATCGGGCGGTGGTGGCAGCGCGCCGACCGTCGAGTTCCACAAGCGTCTCGACGACGGCTTCGTCGCCGTCGTCGAGGTTCGGACGAAGCGCGGTGAGCTGACCGTCAAGAGCTTCCAACGCAGGCGCGGCGATGACGGCGGCAATTCAACGGATGAAAGAAGTGGCGGTCCCGCCGGGAGCCCATCGCCCGAAGGCGCCGGACCCGTACGTCCGACGAAGCCGGCTGAAGGTGCTCGAAGCACCCCCCCGGAACGCCCGCGGAAAACCGCCACGGAGGACAATGGCGACGTCGCCTCCGCCGATCAAGCACCCGCCGCGCGGAACGATGGCGAGGCGCCCGATGATGTGCCCGACACCATCGACCATCCGACCGCGGCCCGGGAGAGCGAGGCCGCCGAGGCGCTCGCCCGGCCGGAGACCGACCATGTGGGCCGGGCGGTGGAGCGGGCGCGGCAGCGCCGGGAGGCCCGCGAAACGCCGGCCCTGCCCGAGGGCTTCGAGCACGCCGATCCGGCCGATCCGAAGGCTGTGTCGGCATGGGTGCGACGCGGCCGGCGTACGCTGGCGCTGAACACGTTCTACAAGGTACGGCAGCGCGGCGGAAAAGGCGGAGCGTCCGAAAGCCTCGATCCAGACCGCGATGCGGCCACCCGAGGTACACGTCCGAAACCGCAATCGGCTCGCTCCTCCACCGACGATGGCGACGCCGCGGGCGGCGATCAAGCGCGCAGCCGGGAGAACGCGCCCTAGGCGCCAGAGGGTGCGCCGTTCGGTGACGGGGACGGGCTGCGCCCGGCGACAGGCGACGATTTCGAGCTGCCCGGAGGCCCGCCCGACTCGATCCCGACCCCGACATCGCGGCCTTCCAGATGGCGCTCGAGGCCGGCGACCTCCGCCCCGAGGACGCTGCCGCCTTCGTCGCCGCCGATGCCGAGCTGACCCGCATGGCCCGGCCGGGCCTGGCCGACACCGAAATCGACCGCGAGTTCGGCGGCATCGATCGCGACATCACGCTTCGTCGTCCCGCCGCGCATAGATGTCGCCCGAGAAATCCTCGCCTGCATGCGCGTCGAGCCATTGCTGGAGCACCGCGCGCTCGACCCAGGCGGGCCAGTGCATCGTGAGGCTCTCGCCGCGGGAGAGGTTGTAGCGCCAGCCGGCCAGGGCCCCGAGGCGGTCGAGGCAGCGGCGGGTGGCGTCCGGGCGGGCGGCGAGGAATTCGAACGACAGGAGGCGCGGCGGACGGCTCAGGCCACGGAGCGCCGCCTCCTCCATGCCCTCGACGTCGAGCTTGACGAAATCCGGCATGCCGTGGGCGGCGATCAGCCCGTCGAGCGTCGTCTGTGCGACCTCGATCCGCCGCTCGAAACGCACGGCGGCGAAGGAGGGTATGGACGCCGCGGCGGCGACGAACGCCTCGGAACCGCTGGTGACGGTGGGTGTGGCGTCGCTCACCCGCAGCACCAGCGTGCCGGCCCGCGCACCCACGGCCGCCGGGACGATGGTGGCACGACCGCCCGCGAGCAGGCGCAGCAGCCGCACGAAGTCGGGTTGCGGCTCCAGCGCCACCACGCGGCACCCCAGACGCAGGAAGGAGAGCGTGCGGCTGCCGGCATGTGCGCCGATGTCGAAACAGAGGTCGCCCGCTCGCAGGAGATCGCGATAGAAGCGGTCCACCTGCCGCTTGCGCCGGGGCGGCCAGTGATAGAGCAGCAGAGAGCGGGCGAGGCCGTAGAGACGCCGTGCCGGGATCGGCCGGACGCGGATCACCCCGGACCGAATCGCCCCGAGCCGGAACACCCGGCGCCGGCCCGTCACCTCGGGGCTCATTCCTCGCGGATCGCCTCGAGCTCGATCTCGATCGCCACCTCGTCGCCGACCAGATCGCCATCCAGCGCATAGACGCTGCCGAAATCGCTGCGCCGGATCGTCGTCCGGGCGGTGATGCCGGTCACGTAATGGTCGCCCCAAGGATAGCGCCCGCTCTTGTTCCAGGTCACGTCCAGATCCACCGGCCGCGTCACGCCGCGCAGGGTGAGATCGCCGCGCACGATGCCGGTGCGCTCGCCCGTCGGCTCGGCTCCGGTCATCACGAAGGTGATCCGGGGGTGCGCCTCGGCATCGAGAAAATCGCCGCTGCGCAGATGGCCGTCGCGCGCCTCGTGATCGGTGAAGACCGAGGCCGCCTCGATCGTCACCCGCAGATCGGAAAGTGCGGGCACCTCCTCGTCGAAGACGAACGAACCCTCGCCCTTCAGGAACAGGCCGGGCACGCGGTGGTAGCCGATGTGCATCACCTTGAACGCAATGCCGAAATGCTCGGGATCGATGTGGTAGGTCCTGGGCTCGGCCGCAGCGGCAAGCGGCAGCAGGCACGCCGCGAGCGCGCAGAGCCGCACGAGGTCGCTTCGCGCGCGGGCGAACCGCGGCCCCAATGAACGGGCCTCAGGCACGGGCCTGCGCCCGAAGGGAGCGGATCGCTGGCGCATAATCTTCGGCCCCGAAAATGGCGGAGCCCGCCACGAGCACGTCCGCACCCGCATCGAGCGCGTCGGGCGCAGTGGCGAGCGTAATGCCGCCGTCGACGGCGATCGCGATGCCGCGCTCACGCGCCACCGGCGCCAGCCGGCGCACCTTGCGCAAGGTCGACGGGATCAGCGACTGGCCGCCGAAACCGGGATTGACGGTCATCACCAGCAGCAGATCGAGGTGATCGAGCACCTCCTCCACGGCGGCGACCGGCGTCGCCGGATTGAGCGCCACGCCCACCCGCATGCCCGTCTCCCTCACCTGCTGCAGCACACGGTCGAGATGCCGGCACGCCTCGACGTGCACCGTGGCACCCTGGCAGCCGGCATCGGCGAAGGCGGCGAGCCAGGGCCCGGGCTCCTCGATCATCAGATGACAGTCGAAGGGTCTGGCCGTGCGATCGCGCAGCGACCGGATCACCGCGGCGCCGAAGCTGTGATTGGGTACGAAATGCCCGTCCATGACGTCGAGATGGATCCAGTCGGCACCCGCACGGTCGACGGCCTCGACCTCCGCACCCAGCCGCGCGAAATCCGCGGCCAGGATGGATGCGGCGATGATCGTCATGCGCTCGTCCTTCGTTCACGCACGGGCTTCTTCCCCGTCCGGGTTCTGGGCTCACCGCCCCCGTGGCGCCGGCATTCACCCCGTCTCCCGGAGCCGCGCGTTCTGCACGGATGTGCACCCGTCGCCCCGACGGCGTCCCGATGAAATTAGGTTGCGGCGCCGGCTTCGGCCAGAGCCATATCAACCGCCCTCCATCGTCGGGGCGAAGCTAGGCCGGCGATCCTCACCCGGGTTTTCCACAAGGCCGGGGATAGCCCTGTTCGGCCGGTTGTGGATGATTGCGCGCCCGCTCGCCATTCTCTCGTCGCCACAGAACCATAGGCCGAAGCCGGCAGCGCCCGCGTCGCGAGCCGGCCGCACCGGCCCCGCTCCGCCTTTTGCGACGATCTTCCGGAGGCCTTCTCAACCTCTCGCCTTCGGCACCGGTTCGTGCGAGAGGAGGCCCGCCACACTTGCTCGCAGCCGCTCCAACGGATCACACTCCTTGTCTCCACCCTCCGATCGTCCGGGCGGCGCCGTCGCACCGGAGACCACCACCTCCCGGGGTCCCGCAGCGCGCGAAGTCGCGCAGACGGGTACCGCCGGCACCGACCGGATCGGCGCCGGCATCCTCTTGACCCTGGCGACGATGTTCGTCTTCGCCTCGCAGGACACCATCACCAAGCACCTGGCCGGCACGCTCGCGGTCGTGCAGATCGTCTTCGTTCGCTACGTGGCCTTCGCCTTCTTCGCCACCGCCCTGATCGCCGCCCGGCCCGGCGGCCTGCCGGCGGCGCTGCGCTCGAGGCGGCCGGTGCTGCAGGCGGTGCGGGGGCTGCTGCTGGTCTTCGAGATCGGCGTCTTCGCCTTCGTCGTCAGCCACATGAAGCTTTCCGCCGCGCTCGCCATCTTCGCCGCATGCCCGCTGATGGTCACGGCCCTTTCGCCGCTCGTGCTCGGCGAGAAGGTGAGCGGCCGGCGCTGGGTCGCGGTGACGGCCGGCTTTCTGGGCGTCCTGATCATCATCCGCCCGGGTGCAGACGTGTTCGATCCGATGGCGCTCGTGGCGCTCGGCGGCGCCTTCATGTTCGCGATCTATACGACGCTCACCCGCCTGGTCGGCCGCGAGGACAGTTTCGCCAGCTCCTACGGCTACATCGCCTGGTTCGGCCTGGCCGGCGTCGTCGTGCCCGGCCTCTTCTTCTGGCAGTGGCCGACGCCCGGCGAATGGTTCTGGCTGCTCGCCATCTCGGCCACCAGCATCACCGGCCACATGCTGCTGATGAAGGCGCTCTCGCTCGCACCCGCCAGCACGCTGCAGCCCTTCAACTATACGCAGCTTCTCTGGGGCATCGTCTTCGGCATCGTCGTGTTCGCCGAATATCCGCATCCCCTGACGCTGCTCGGTGCGGCCGTGGTGGTCGCCGGAGGGATCGCCGCCGCCCGGCTCTCCTGAGGGCCCGCCGCCTGCGGCAAGCTGCAGGGTTCACAAGAGCCCGGGTTCGACCGATAAGATGAAGCCCTTCGGCAGCGGAGAGGAACGATGAACTACCAGGCGCATTTCGAGCAGGCCGTGGCGGCCGTTCGCGCCGAAGGCCGCTACCGCGTCTTCGCCGATCTCGCCCGCAGGGTCGGGCACTTTCCGCGCGCCGAGCATCGCGGCCCGAGCCGTCGCCGCGAGGTCGCCGTCTGGTGCTCCAACGATTATCTGGGCATGGGCCAGCATCCGCTGGTGCTCGAAGCCGCGATGCGCGCCGTCGAGGAGTACGGCGCCGGTGCCGGCGGCACCCGCAACATCTCCGGCACCACCCATCTGCACGTGCTGCTCGAGGAGGAGCTGGCCGACCTGCACGCCAAGCAGGCCGCTCTGGTGATGACTTCGGGCTACGTCGCCAACGAGGCCGGCATCTCGACCATCGCCCGTCTGCTGCCCGACTGCCTGATCCTCTCCGACGAGCTCAACCACGCCTCGATGATCGCCGGCATCCGCGCCAGCCGCTGCGACAAGACGGTGTTCCGCCACAACGATCTCGACCATCTCGAGCACCTGCTCGCCGCCCAGCCGCGCGAGCGCGCCAAGCTGATCGTGTTCGAGAGCGTCTATTCGATGGAC
>JAGREO010000307.1 GCA_020446525.1 Geminicoccaceae bacterium
GGATCCGGGGCCGCTGGTGCTGGAAGAACGGGGGCTGAACGTGCCGGGAAACGTGCCGATACAAGGAGCTGGCGCGTGTTTTTCACCCTTTCCGGCGGAAAAGTGCTGCAAGAGAGGTAGTCAAGGACGCGCTACCGATGGTAGAAGCCGTTGCGCCGGCCGGGAGACGTTCTCGCACGTCGCCGCCGGTCCCAATGTCGCCCCCGGACCCGGCGTCGCCTCCGGACCCGGTCGTCTCGAGGAGAAGCGCATGGATTTCAGCGCCGAACAGTCGCCCGGCGATCTCGCCAAGCAGTTGTCGCGGCTCTACACGCGAAACCTGCTCGCCCGGCTGGTGCCGCTCGGTCTCAATGTCGGCATGTTCATGACGCTCCGCGAGCTATGGGCACAGGACGGGGCGCAGCAGCGCGACATCTCCCGGCGCCTGCAGCTCGAGCAGGCGGCGATGACCCGGATGCTGCAGCGCATGGAGCGCGAGAACCTTCTGCGGCGTCAGATGAGCCCGCTCGACGGGCGCAAGCGCGCCGTCTACCTGACCGACAAGGGCCGGGCGCTGCGCGAGCCGGCCATGCGCGCCGCCCGCGAGCAGAACGACGCCGCGCTGAGCAGCCTGAGCCGCGAGCAGCGGCTGGCCTTCTGCGACGCCATGCTGACGGTGATCCGCGTCCTCGAAGAGGACTGAAGCCGCGCGCCGCGTTCCACCCGGGCGCGGCCGCGGCAGCCGGCGGGGCCACGTCCGGGGCGGAACGATCGTGAGCCTCCATCGTTGAAGCCCTGTGTCGTGCTGTGGAACGAGCGGGGGTAGAAAAACCTATGGCGGAAAAGAAGGGGGCTTCGGCCGGGCCTCTGGTGGTGATCACCGGCGCCGCAGGATCGATCGGCTCGGCGCTCGGCCGAAGTCTGATGGATGCCTACGAGGTCGTGGGCCTCGATCTGCTCGCCGACGCGGCGGCACCCTTCGACATCTATTCCTTCGACATCACCGATCCGGCGGCGATCTCCTATGCCCTCGACAAGCTGAAGGAGGAGCACGGGCGCACGATCGCAGCCGTCGTCCATCTGGCGGCCTATTTCGATTTTTCCGGCGAGGAGAGCCCGCTCTACGATCAGGTCAATGTCGAGGGGACGAAGCGTCTGCTGCAGGCGCTGCAGGCCTTCGAGGTCGAGCGCTTCGTCTACAGCGGCACGATGCTGGTCCACGAGGCGGTCGATCCGGGCGAGCGGATCGACGAAGACACACCGATCGCCCCCAAATGGGCCTATCCCAAATCCAAGGCGAAGACCGAGGATGTGATAAGGGAGCATCGCGGCGCCATCCCCTGCACCATCCTGCGGCTGGCCGGGCTCTATGACGAGAAGACCGCGGTGCCGACGCTGGCCGAGCAGATCGCCCGGATCTACGAGCGCGGTCCGATGGCGCATCTCTATGCGGGCGACCTCTCGGCCGGCCAGTCGATGCTGCACAAGGCCGACATGATCGAGGCGATGCGCCGGACGATCGACCGGCGCCGCGAGCTGCCGGCCGAAGGTGCCATCCTGATCGGCGAGCCCGAGGCGATGAGCTACCGCAAGCTGCAGGACCGCATCGGTGCGCTGATCCACGGCGAGGAGCACTGGCGCACCATCGCCGTGCCCGAGCCGGTCGCCAAGATCGGCGCCCAGGTGCAGGTGATGGCCGAGCCGGTGGTGCCCAATTCGATCGATCAGGGCGAGAAGCCCTTCATCCGTCCCTTCATGATCGACATGGCGAGCGACCATTACGCGCTCGACATCTCCCGGGCGCGCCACCTGCTGGACTGGGAGCCGAAGCACCGCCTGGCCGACGAGCTGCCGAAGCTGATCACCAACCTGAAGGAGAATCCGCCCGCCTGGTATGATGCCAACGGCATCACCCAGCCGCCCTGGATGCAGACGGCGGACGAGGTGACCAGCGACGTCGAGGCGCTGCGGCGGCACCGCGAGATGGAATACCGCGCCGAGCATCGCCGCAATCTCTGGGCGCCCTTCTTCAATCTCGCCATGGGAAGCTGGCTGCTGACCTCGCCGCCGATGCTGGGCTACGAATCGGCCTTGATGATCTGGAGCGACGTGGTCTCGGGCATCCTGCTGATGGTGTTCGGGGCGCTTTCGCTCTCGTGGCGGATGTCCTGGGCGCGCTGGGTCTGTGCCGGCATCGGCTTGTGGGTGCTCTCGGCCCCGGTGCTGTTCTGGGCGCCGACCGCGGCCGCCTATCTCAACGACACGCTGGTCGGTGCGATCGTCTTCGCGCTCGCTCTGTGTGTGAGGCCGGCGCCCAATCTGAGCCCGGTCGCGGCCGAGACCGGTCCCTCGGTGCCCAAGGGCTGGGACTATTCCCCCTCGGACTGGTTCCAGCGGCTGCCGATCATCTTCCTGGCCTTCATCGGGCTCTACTTCTCCCGCTATCTGACCGCCTACCAGCTCGGCCACGTCGATTACGTCTGGGAGCCCTTCTTCGCCGGCGGGCCGGATCCGAAGAACGGCACGGAAGAGATCATCACCTCGAGCGTGTCGCAGGCCTGGCCGGTGCCCGACGCCGGTGTCGGTGCGCTCACCTACATGCTGGAGATCCTGATCGGCGTGGTCGGCTCGGCGCGGCGCTGGCGGACGATGCCCTGGCTGGTGCTGATCTTCGGCATCATGATCATTCCTCTCGGTGCCGTCTCGATCACCTTCATCATCATCCAGCCGATCGTCATCGGCACCTGGTGCACCCTCTGCCTGATCGGCGCGGCGGCCATGCTGCTGCAGATCCCCTATTCGGTCGACGAGGTGGTGGCGACGATCCAGTTCATGCGGCGCCGCTGGAAGGCCGGCAAGGGCTTCTGGCGCATCCTCTTCGTCGGCGACACCGACGAGGACAACGACAAGGAGGCCGACGAGGATTTCGAGCGCGGTCCGGTGGCGATCTTCAGGGAAATGCTGATCGGCGGCATGAACCTGCCCTGGAACCTGGCGGCCCTTCTGGTGATCGGCCTCTGGCTGATGTTCACCCGTCTGACCGTGGGTGCGGAGGGCGTGATGGCCGATGCGGATCACCTGATCGGCGCGCTGGTCATCACCTTTACCGTCACCGCCACCGCGGAGGTCGCCCGGCCGGTGCGGTTCTTCAACATGCCGCTCGGTCTGGCCCTGCTGCTGATGCCGTTTCTCGCGGGCGCGCCTTTGGCCGAGACCCTCTCGGCCGTCATCTGCGGCCTTTTGATCATCGGACTGAGCTTCCCGCGCGGGCCCGTGCGGCTCCATTATGGCTCGTGGACGCGCTACATCATCTAGGATGCGGGAAGGTATGGCGAAAGACGGGACGGGACGATCGGTGAAGGTGGCGCGGACGGGGTCTGGGCGATGATCGTCTCCGACAAGGTGTTCTGGCGCGGGCGCTGTGATCGGGTCGTGCCGCTGATCGACGGCATGGACTATTTCACCGTCCTGGCGCAGATGATGGAGCAGGCCGAGCGGCGCGTGCTGATCGTCGGCTGGGATTTCCGCACCGACACGGTGCTCGACCCGGAGACCGGCGAGCCGCTCAAGGCGCGCTTCGAGCGGTTGCTGCGCCAGAAGCCGGAGCTCGAGATCCACGTGCTGATCTGGGACTGGATCGTCGGCTTCGCCATGGACCGCGAGCCGCTGATCGACGTCACGCTCTCGGGCATCGACCGGCTGCACTTCCACTTCGATTCGGCGCACCCGCCGAGTGCCGCGCATCACGAGAAGATCGTGGTGATCGACGGTACGGTCGGCTTCGTCGGTGGCATCGACATCACCCGCGGCCGGATCGACGACAGCCGTCACCGGTCGGACAACCCGCTCCTGGGCGGTGCCCACACCGTCCACGATCTGATGTTCATGGTCGAGTGCGCCGCGCCGCTGGCGCTCGAGAAGCACGTGCTCGACCGCTGGCGGATCGCCACGGGCCGGGTGCTCGATCCGACTCCGCCCGACGAGCGTCGCCGCGGCGAGCTCGCCTGGCCCAAGGAGCATGCGCCCTGGTGGCGCGGCGTGCAGCTCGCCATCGTCCGCACCAAGGCGGCACTCGAAGAGGATCCGGAGATCCGCGAGATCGAGCCGGCGATCATGGACGCCATCGGCGCGGCGCGCGAGACCCTCTACATCGAGAACCAGTATTTCACGATGCGGAGCGTGGTCGACGCGCTGCAGCGCCAGCTTCAACGTCACCCGAAGCTCGAGGTGGTGATCGTCCTGCCGAAGATGTCACCGGGTCTGTTCGAGAATCTGGTGATGGACACCAGCCGGGCCGACTGCGTGCGCCAACTCCGCGACGGGCCGCACGGCGATCGCGTCGCCGTCGTCTATCCGCGCCGGGTGCCGGACGACGGCGGCGAGCCGCACGACATCACCGTCCACTCCAAGACGATGATCGTCGACGACCGGCTGGTGATGAACGGCTCGGCCAATCTGGCGCACCGCTCCATGGGGCTCGACACCGAGGTGAGCCTGATCCTCGAGGCGGAGGAGGACGAGGAGGAGGCCCGGGCCGCCATGCGCCGGTTGCGGATGCGCCTTCTGGGCGAGCATCTGGGCCTCTCGCCGGAAGAGACGGTCGAAGCGCTCTCGGCCAGGCCGTCGATGGTCGGGCTCATCGCCGAGCGCAGCGACGCCACCCGGCGGCTGGAGCCGATCGGCGTGGAGAAGGACGGCTGGATCCACGAGGTGGCGGCCGCCGCCGATCTGCGCAGCCTCGATTCCGACACGCCGCTCGACATCGGCCTGCCGACCGAGGACGACCGGCCCTCCTCGGGCGCCTTCCGGCGCAGCTGGTTCAACCCCACGCGCATGCGGCTGACCCTGGCGTCGGCGGCGGCCTGTGTGATCCTCGTCGTGCTGGTGATCTACGTGCTGGTCTGAGATCAGGCGCCGCGCCAGGTCTCGTCGAAGACCGGCTGGCTCTTGATCCAAGCACGGTCCACCTCGACCGCCAGCGTGCGCTCGGCCCAGTCGATCGCCGCGATCTTCGAGGTCGGCACGACGACCTTGGTGCCCGGCCACCAGTTCTTCGTGTCGATCACGAAGTGGCTGACGATCCACCTTGCGGGATCGATCAGCAGATCCTCGACATGGCCGATGTCGCCGTCGGTGGCGTGGATGTAGTAGCCCTCGATCTCGTTGGTGCTGCGCAGGTGCGGATCGGCTTCGTGGTGCAGGTCGTCGCGCACCGTCTCGGGCACGGCCGGTGCCGGGGCGGCCGGGGTCCAGACGGGGCCCGGCGCCGCCATCGGGATGCCCAGCCAGTAGGGCTGCCAGCCCATCCGTTCGTAGAGCTCGATCTCGTGCTGACGCGAGACCGGCCGGTCGACGGCGGTGGACGGACACTGCTCGAGCTGTGCCTGATCGAGCGTCGTCTCCAGCCGCGGCGTGTCGACCAGCATGCCGTCGTCGCGACCGGCGGGCGCCAGCGCCGCCGGCGGTACGAGGATCTTGTGGCCCTCGCGCCATGTGCCGATGTCGACCGCCAGATAGCGCACCTGGGAATTGCGGTCGTCGAACAGCACGTCCAACACCTCGCCGACGCTCTGGCCGTCGCGGGTCAGCTCGGCACTGCGCAGCTTGCTGGATCGGAGCATGGTCTTCTCTCCCGGTTCGAATGTCCGGCCGGTTTTCTCGGCTCGCGCCGCGCCCGGCCTGTCTCATGGAACTGTGCTCCGGTCCCGCAGTTCCACGTCCTACTCCCGCCCGTGCGGGAACCGGCTTTGGACCGCTCCACCGGATTCATGGGGCAGATCACGGGGAAGGAGAAAGCCATGCCGTCGCCGACCCGCACCGCCGAGCATCGCCGCCCGCGGCTGATCGGCATCAACCACGTGGCCCTCGAGGTCGGCGACGTCGACGAGGCGCTGGCCTTCTACGGTCGCTTCTTCGATTTCGAATTGCGCGGGCGCGCCGACGGCATGGCGTTCCTCGACATGGGCGACCAGTTCCTGGCCCTCACCGCGACCGCCGAACGGCACCGCGACGGCGAACGGCACTTCGGCCTCGTGGTGGACGACCGCGAGGGCCTGCGCTCGAAGCTCGAGGCGGCGGGCGTGGAGGTCGTCGCCGGCGCGCGTCTGGACTTTCTCGATCCCTGGGGCAACCGCATCCAGGT
>JAGREO010000308.1 GCA_020446525.1 Geminicoccaceae bacterium
CTCGAAGAGGGCGACCTCTTCGACATCCCGACCGGTATCTTTCGCGGGTTCGAGAACATCGGCACCGACTACGGCATGATCATGGCCGTCCTCGGCGGTGACGATGCCGGTGGTGGTGTCATCTGGGCGCCGCAGGTGATCGAGGATGCGAGGGAGCACGGGCTGGTACTGGCGAAGACCGGCAAGCTCTACGACAGCAAGAAGGGCCAGAGCCTGCCGCCCGGCGTCGAGCCGATGCCGCTGCTCACCGAGGAGGAACTGCTGGCCTTCCCGGAGGTGGCGGCAGCGGATGTGGTACCGCATTTCGTCGCACGCTACGGCGACATGCGCGCCTTGAGCGCCCGGGCACCGGCGCGGGTACTCGGCGACGGCGGCATGATCGACGACCGTCCGGGTTTCGAGGTCGACTTCCTGCAGCAGGGACAGAAGGACGAAGACCAGCCCTACGTCACCGAACGTCACGAGGTGCTGCTGGTGCACCGCGGTCACTGGCGTTTGAGCTGGGCCGAGGGCGCGGCCACGCTCGCACCCGGCGACACCTGTGCCGTGCCGCCCAATCTCGAGCGGACGCTGCGTCCCTCGATGGCCGGCGAGGCCGCCCTCTTCCGCGTTCGTCCGACCGACGATCCGGCCGGACCGACGAAGCTTCGCCGATGAGCCGCATCCGCACCACCCATGTCGGCTCGCTGCCGCGCAGCCAGGCGGTGGCCGACTTCATCTTCGCCCGGGAGCGCGGTGAGGATTATGATCGGGCCGCGTTCGACGCCTGCATGAAGGCCGCCTGCGACGAGACCGTGCGGCGTCAGGTCGAAGCCGGCGTCGACATCGTCTCGGACGGCGAGACGTCGAAAATATCCTACGCCACCTACGTCAAGGATCGCTACGAGGGCTTCTCCGGCGACAGCCCGCGCAACGCTCCGGCCGATCTCAAGCTCTTCCCGGGCTTCCTGCAACGCATCGCCAGGAGCGGTGGCACGCCCGAATATGCTCGGCCCTGCTGCACCGGCGAGGTGCGGCCCAAACGAACGGACGATCTGGACAAGGACATCGCCGCGCTGCGCGACGCCATGGCGCGACACGGTGCGTCACGAGGCTTCATGAACGCGGCGTCGCCCGGCGTGATCTCGCTGTTCCTGCCGGACCGGCACTATGGCGACAGGCAGCGCTATCTCGAGGCGCTGGCGGATGCGATGCGTGCGGAATACCGCACGATCGTCGAGGCCGGGCTCGACCTTCAGCTCGACTGCCCGGATCTGGCCCTCTCGCGCCACATGCTGTTCGCCGATCTCGACGACGACGGCTTCGTGCGTGTCGCCGAAAGCCACGTCGAAGCACTCAACCATGCGCTGGCCGGACTGCCCATGGAGCGGCTGCGGGTGCACATCTGCTGGGGCAATTATGAGGGGCCGCACGTCTGCGACATCGCCATGGACAAGGTGTTCGCGACCCTGATGAAGGTCCGGGCGCGTTACCTGCTGTTCGAGACCGCCAACCCGCGGCACGGCCACGAGTGGACGGTCTTCGCCGAGCGACGCAACGAGATCCCGGACGACCGCGTGCTGGTGCCGGGCGTGATCGACACGACCACCAATTTCGTCGAGCATCCGGAACTGGTGGCCCAGCGCATCCGGCGTTTCGTCGACATCGTCGGGCGCGAACGCGTGGTCGCCGGCACGGATTGCGGCTTCGGCACCTTCGCCGGCTTCGGCGCCGTCGATCCCGACATCGCGTTCGCCAAGCTCGCCGCGCTGGCCGAAGGAGCCGCGCGTGCCGGGCGTCGGTCCACGACCGCATCCTGATCGACACGCGCCGGAACCGTCGCTGCCCGATCGATCTCCACTCTATCGAACTTGTAATTACTTCAAGGCAAGAACAGTGAATGACGTTCATGATTTCTGCATCGTTACCCGGTTAATGTATGATAACCCAATAATATGATTTGCAATCCGTTAACCAAACGAAGATTCGTCGAATGAAGTAGCAGATGCGGTCCTGGTCGAAAAAAGGAACCGCGTCATGCACCTCCGCATCCGCCGGTCGATATTCTGTCTGATCGCGCTCACCGGTCTCGGCGCCTGCAGTGCCACGACCGGTACCGCCCCCTCACTCGTCGCTGTACCGCTCGCCGAACCATCGCGGCCGGTGAGCGGCGAACATCACCGTCGTGGCGCACCGGGATCCGGCGACGCGTTCCTCGCCGAGGGCCGGCGCCCCTCGGTCGGTGCTCTCGACTACGGCCGCGAACGCATGTCGGCGCAGGCGCTGCTCGACGCGTTCCATTCCTCGCCCGCCCGCGGGTCGCGGCGTAGCCTGAACACGGCGCCGCCCGGCTCGGGCTTCGTCTCCGGAACGGTGGCGGACGAGCAGCGGGACGCGGCAAGGCGTGGTTTTGTCACCCGAAACGAGACGGAGGACATGACGGGGGCCACGCTCGTGCTCGGTGAGGCGGCGGGTGGTGTGGCCCTTCTCGGTCTCGGCGTATCGCCGCGTGACGTGCTGCACGCCGAGGCGGCCGGTTCGGACCCGGGCGATTTGTTCGGCGGGTCGAGCGGCGACGTGCTGGAGCCGCTGGTCTCGCTCACCGGCGAGGGTGTGGCGGCGGGTTTCGTCCGCCCGGAGGGCCAGCAGGTCCTGCTGCACGGCGACGATGCCGGCTTTCTCGTGGTCGCCGAAGACCGCACGGCGGTGGGCGGGGCCGAGCTGCGCTACGGTCTCGCCTGGATGCGTGAGGACGGCCAAGGGCTGAAGAAGAGCGGCGCCGGTGTCATTCCCGGACTGATCGAGGGCGTATCGAGCCAGTTCGCACGGCTGGCCTTCGGTGTGCCCATCGGCCCGTGGCGGATCGGCACGAGAGCGATGCTCGGATTGAGCCGCGTCGACGCCGAGGACGATATTGTCGGCGACTGGAGCCCGATCGTCACGTCCAGCTTCGCACTGACCGCGGAGCGCGGCGACATGTGGGTGGCGGGCGACCGCTTCGCCTTCGTCGTCGGCCAGCCGCTGCGTGCCGAGCAGGGCCGCGCACGGGTCGCCCTCCCGGCCGCTTCACAAGCCGAGCCCGCTCAGCGCAGCGAGCGCGTCGAAGTGGCACCACAAGGCCGCGAGCTCCGTTTCGAAGCCGCCTATACCCGCCCCGTCGGCCCCGGCATGGACCTGACGGCTCTGGCCTTCGTGCGCCGTGAACCCGGCCACGTCGCCTCCGCCGACGACGATCTTGGCATCGGCTTTCGCTTCGACTGGCAGTGGTGATTCCGCCGGCCGCGCAGGTCACGCGGCGGGGGAGAGCGTGAACACCGGATCCATGCGCCGGAGTACCTCGGGCTCGATGTGACAGACGATCCGGTGCGCTCGCGGGCCGTCATCGAAGATGCGGGTCGGAGGCACCACGGTTTCGCAGACCGCCCCGAGCTTGTGAGGGCAGCGGGTGTGGAAGGGGCAGCCGGTCGGCGGATCGACGGCCGACGGCATCTCGCCCTCCAACAGGATGCGCCGCTTCGACCGGGCCGGATCGACGACCGGTGCGGCCGAGAGCAGGGCCTGGGTATAGGGATGATAGGGTGGCGCGAACACCTCGTCGGTCGTGCCCTGCTCGACGACGTGGCCCAGATACATCACGACCACCCGATCGGCGAGATAGCGAACCAGCGACAGATCGTGACTGATGAAGAGCAGCGTCGTCCGGTTGTCCCGCTGGATATCCAGGAGCAAGCGGATCACCGCCGCCTGCACCGACACGTCGAGC
>JAGREO010000309.1 GCA_020446525.1 Geminicoccaceae bacterium
GAAGCCGCCGCCGACGCCCATGATGGCGGCCAGCACGCCGACGAACATGCCCACCGCCAGCGGCATGATGATGCTGATGTAGAGGCGCGAACGCTGAAAGCGCATCTTCAGCGGCAGGCCGTGCAGCCAGCTGTGCTGATGCAGCTTGCGCCGCGCGCTCGAGGACTTGCGCCGGCTCCGGATCAGCGAGCCCAGGCTCTCGGAGAACATCAGGCAGCCGATGATGCCGAGGAAGACGACGTAGCTGATCGAGATGACGATGTCGATCTGACCCAGCGTGCGCAGCCAGGCGAACAGCAGGATGCCGATGCCCGAGCCCACCGCACCGCCGGCGATCAGCACCGCCCCCATCTTGAAGTCGACGGTGCGCCTTCGAGTGTGCGCGAGCGTGCCCGAGGTCGAGGAGGCGAGGATCTGCGAGGCTTCGGAGCCCACCGCCACGGCCGGCGGGATGCCGATGAAGATCAGGAGCGGCGTCATCAGAAAGCCGCCGCCGACCCCGAACACGCCCGACAGGAACCCGATCGCACCCCCCAGACCGAGAAGCAGAAAAAGGTTCACCGACATCTCGGCGACGGGGAGATAGATGTCCATCGGGGGCCGGGAAGCAGGAGGATTTTTTCGCGATTCAACACAAGCCAAGGTCGATGCCGTGTCAAGCCGCAGGTCACGCCCGTCGGTGGAATTGCCCCGGCTGGGGTCGTGGACGCAACGCCGGACCGATCACCAGCCCTTGCCCGGCGGCCGGCCGCGCACGCGACGCTGATAAGCGATCAGGGCGCTGCCGATGCTGTTGATCAGCATGCCCGTCGCACCGGCGACGAAGAACCATGTCGCCACGTGCTGCCGATCCGGCTGCAGGAAGAGGATGCTGCCGGCAAGGAAGATGACGTTGCCGAGCAGGCCGAGCGAGACGTGCACCCATTCGTAATCGCGCAGGAAGACCCGCAAGGGCCTGTTCACCGCGCGTCCCGATCGTCCGGCGCGCCATCTGGCCCGGCGGCGCTGTTGTGCGCGTAGGTGGCCCAGTCCGGCGCCCAGCCCTCCTCCGCCTGATCGCCCCACGCATGCCAGCCGGCCCGCCGGCCGCGCGCGAAGAGCTCGAGGCGCGGCTCCGAGCTGCAGGTCTCGATCAGCGAATAGAATTCCTCCGGCTTGCGTGAATGCTCGCGCTTGCGCGACGCCAGGAGGTTCACCTGCCGGCGGCCGGGGGCTCGGGTGCGGGCGTTGGTGCCGCGCACACCGAACAGCAGCAGCTCGGTGACGTTGCGAAAGTAGAAGCCGACGCCGCGACCGTCGCTGCCGCCATCTTTCCTGATCTTGTGCCAGACGAGGTTGCTCTTGTAGGCGAAACCCCAGGCACGCATGACCTCGAGCCCGTCGGGCAGCAGCGCGTTGGGCACCCAGAGATAGAGGTGTGCCGGATCGGCGGCGACCTCCCGGACCGGCAAGGCGCAGATGGCCGGTGTCGCCATGGTGGCGTAGCGGGCGAGCCTGCGATGCTCTGGGGCCATCTTGCCGGTGCGGTTGACGAAGCGCCAGGGCGGATCGGCGAGAATGGTGGGGAACCGTCGACCGCCCGCCTTCGCGAGCAGATCGTCGCCGGCGCTCACGACCGCTCGAAATAGCGCATCAGTTCCCAATCGGTCACCGCCTGATCGAAGGTCCGTTGTTCCCAGCGACCGGCATGGACATAATGGTCGATCACCGTATCGCCCATCGCCGCGCGCAGGGGCGCCGAGGCGTCCAGCAGACCGACCGCCTCGTGCAGGCTCGTGGGCAGCGTCGGGATGTCCTTCGAGCCGTAGGCGTCGCCCTCGAAGGCCGGCTCGAGGTCGAGGGCGTTCTCGACGCCGTGCAGACCGGCCGCCAGGAGTGCGGCGAAGGCCAGATAGGGGTTGGCGTCACCGCCCGGCACGCGACACTCGATCCGCGTGGCCGGGCCGTGGCCAAGCACGCGGAAACCCGAGGTGCGGTTGTCGCGGCTCCAGACCATGTTGGTCGGCGCGAAGGAGGCGGCCTGAAAGCGCTTGTAGGCGTTGATCGACGGCGCGAGGAAGAAGGTCGTATCACGCCCGACGGCGAGCATGCCGGCGAGGAACCGCCGGAACGTCTCGCCCTCACCCTCGAACACCGCGCGCCCCTCGCCGTCGACCAGCGAGCAGTGGACGTGGCAGCTGTTGCCGGCCAGATCCGCGCGCCATTTCGGCATGAAGGTGACGGCCTTGCCCTGCAGGCAGGCGATCTCCTTGACCCCGTTCTTGTAGACCACGTGGCGGTCGGCCATGGTCAGCGCGTCGGCATAGGTCAGATTGAGCTCGTGCTGCCCCGGACCCCATTCGCCCTTGGAGAACTCGACCGGAATGCCCGCCGCCTCCATCTGGTTGCGGATGGTGCGCAGGAGCGGCTCGATCTTCGTGCTCTGCAGGACGTGATAGTCCTCGATGTACCAGCCGGTCGTCGCGAGCTCGTGATAACGCTTGTCGCGCGCCTCGGCGAAGCTGTCGTCGAAGACGTAGAATTCGAGCTCGGAGGCCATGTTCGCATGCAGCCCGTGCTCTTCGACCCGGGCGATCTGACGCTTGAGGACGGCGCGCGGGCTGTGCGGCAGATCACGGCCGTCGTGATCGACCACGTCACCCAGGACGACGGCGGTGCCGGGCAGCCAGGGCGTCCGCATCAGCGTGGAGAGATCGGGCCGGATGGCGAAATCACCGTACCCTCTGGCCCAGGACGCCGCCTCGAAACCCGGCACCGGCTCCATGTCCATGTCGCAGGCGAGCAGATAGTCGCAGGCGTGCCATTCCTCGATCACCTTTTCCATGAAGAAGCGGCCGGTGACCCGCTTGCCGATCAGCCTTCCCTGCATGTCGGTGAAGGCGGCGACCACCGTGTCGATGCTGCCATCCTCGACGGCGACCTGCAGATCCTCGCGCGTCATGCTCATCGCCGCCTCCCCGCTTGTGCGGCCCGAGTGATGCGGTAATTTGAATGTGTCGGCAAGTGTGGGGTCGAAAGGAACGGTTCATGACCATCAAGGCGGCCAGGGCGATGGTCGAGGAGGCCAACGCGCAGATCGAGACCATCGGCGTGGACGAGGCGAGGAAACTGATCGACGACGACGGTGTCCTGTTCGTCGACGTGCGCGAGACGATCGAGTGGGACAAAGGCCATCTGCCGGGGGCCGTCCATGTGCCGCGCGGCCTGCTCGAATTCCTCGCCGATCCGAGCTCGCCGATGCATGAGCCGGAACTGGCGGCCGACCGGCGGCTGGTGCTCTATTGCGCCTCGGGCGGCCGCTCGGCGCTGGCGGCGCGCACGCTCGGGAGCATGGGCTACACCGGCGTCTGCCACGTCGCCGGCGGCATCAACGCCTGGCGCGAGGCGGGCCACCCGACGACGGACGGTACCTGACGGCGGATCCGGGTCAGGGGCGGCGGCCGGAATAATCCGTCGCCCGATGGACGACGATCGCCACCGCGATCACACCGAAGCCCATGATCAGCCAGCCGAAGAGGGCGAAGGTGGCATCCGCGGCGCGCGCCGCCATCGCCAGACCGACCAGTGCGATCAGAGCCATGATCACGGCGAAGATCACCTTGTCCATACCACCCCCCATACCACCTTCCGGTGCTCGTTCGTCGGCTCGGATCGCCCTGCGGCGTCAGTCGCGATCGGGTTCGCCCTGCGACGTCGGTCGCGATCGGGTTCGCCCCGCGGCGTCAGTCGCGGTCGAGTTCGATCGTGTCGCGATAGGCGTGCCACGAAGCATGCCCGATCAGCGGCAGCGTGACAATCAGCCCGAGATAGAGGGTGACGAGACCGGCGAGGCTGAAGACGACGATCAGCCCAGCCCAGAACAGCATGGTGGCCGGGTTCGCCTGCACCGAACGGAAACTGGCGGCGATCGCCTCGATGACGTTCATCTCCGGATGATCGAGCAGCAGCGGGATCGAGATCACGCTGATGGCGAAGGCGGCGAAGGCGAAGATGCCGCCGATGATCGTGCCGATGATGAGGAACTGCCAGCTTCCGGCCGAAAGGAAGGTCTCGACGAACAGGTTCTCGAAGGAGGGCGGGTCCATGCCGAAATAGAGGAAGAAGAGCAAAGCGGCGGAACGCGCCCAGAAGAACATCAGCAACAGGAGTGCGACGCCCATCAGCAGGATCTGCGAGCCGTTGCGGCGGAACGCCGCCAGCGCGATGGCGAAGCTGGTGGGCGAGCCCTGCTCGGTGCGGCGGCTGGCCTCGTAGAGCCCGACCGCGGCCAGCGGCCCGACGATCAGAAAGCCCGCCATCAGCGGCAGGACGAGGTAGCCCATGTCGAGACTGACGAGACCCCAGGTGATCAGATAGCCGGTGATCGTCGCCAGCAGGCCGTAGCCCAGACTCACCTGCGGCGTCTTCTGCAGGTCGCTCCAGCCCCTGGCCAGCCAGGTCCAGGGCTGCGCCAGTTCGAGCTTGCGGATGCGCGCCGTCGGATGCGCGAACACCGGAACCGCTTCGACCATGCCACCCTCTCCCTCGTCGTCGTCCGCTCGTGCCGCACGACGGGTCCGTACAGGCGCGGCACGCCGTCTCGTGCGGCGGCCATCATCCTTGCAGCCGACGCCGCCCGCAAGCCCCCTGTCGCCTCGCTGCGTATCCGACATAATGCGCCGCGCCGATCTCCGACTTGATCCAGATCAAGGCGCGGGCGCGACGAACTGGCACCTTGCGGCCGCGGCCTCTTCGCGCACAAGACCGTGATACTGCCGCACGGCCGGGAGACCCCAATGACGACCACGACCATCGGAACCATGGGCGGCGCCGCCTCGTCGGCGCCGACCACCACCGTCTACGACGAATACGTCATCCGCCAGTTCGTCGTGGCGACCATGTTCTGGGGGGTGGTCGGCTTCGTCGCGGGCACCTTCATCGCCTTCCAGCTCGCCTACCCGCTGCTCAATTTCGATCTGCCCTGGACCACCTTCGGCCGCTTGCGGCCGCTGCACACCTCGGCGGTCGTCTTCGCCTTCGGCGGCAACGCGCTGCTCGGCACCTCGCTCTACGTGGTCCAGCGCACC
>JAGREO010000310.1 GCA_020446525.1 Geminicoccaceae bacterium
TGCTCGAGCCCGGAACCGTCTTCGCCCGGCTCGACGGGACCGAGGGGCAGAGCATGACGATCGAGAGCCCCTGTGCCTGCATCGTCGACGGCTGGTCGGCACCGGCCGGCGGCTTCGTGCAGCAGGGCGAGCCGATCGCCCGCCTGGTGTCCGCCGATTCGCCGCTTCTGGTGCGTGCCAAGGTCGCGTTCGAGGACGCCCTCGAAATGTCGCAGGGCGATCGCGCCACGGTGGTCATCCCGGGCCGCCCCGAGAGCGTGGAGGGCCAGGTTCAGAGCATCGACTTCAAGGCCGACGGCGACTCCGCCTCCGCCGACCGGCGCTTCGCCACCGTCGTCGTGCGTCCCGACCAGCCGTTCGACTTCGGCGATCTCGGCTCGCTGGTGCGGGTCACCTTCCCCTGAAGCCCTTGCCCCTGAAGCCTTTGGCCTCGGACCCCATGGCAGCGTCGCGCGGCGTCGCCGGAGCGTTCAGCGCCGGGCGTCGCCGTCGAACCGCTCGTTGCCGCTCGTTCGGGGTATGCCTGTCTCGCGCTGGCAGACGGCCGCGAGACGGCGCACCCCTTCGCGCAGGTCGGCCGCCGGCGGAAGGGCGAAGCAGAGACGCAGACTGTGGCGGGCGACGGTCTCGTCGGTGGCCCAGGCGCTGCCGACGTTGAAGGCGATGCCCTCGGCCGCGGCCGCGGTGGCGAGCGCCGCCGTATCGACCTCCTCGGGCAGCGTCAGCCAGAGAAAGATGCCGCCCTTGGGGACCCAGAGACGGGCGGCGGTGCCGAAGCTCTCGTCGAGCGCCTCGACCAGCCCGCCGAGCTTGTGGCGCAACCGCTCCTTGAGTTCGGCGACGTGCGCGTCGAACCGGCTCCCGAGAAAATCCGCGAGGATCATCTGCTCGAGCGCCGCGGTACCGCCGTCGGACTTGAGCGCCACGAGCCGGCCGAGCACCGCGGGCTCGGCCGAGACGTAGCCCAGCCGCAGCGCCGGCGCGACGGACTTGGAGAACGAGCCGATGTGGACGACCTGCGCACCGCCGGGCATGCCGCGAAGGGCGGCGGGCCATTCGCCCTCCCACAGGAGATCAGCGTAACACTCGTCCTCGAAGATCGGCACGCCGAAGCGCTCGCTCGCCGCCAGCAGCGCCCGGCGCCGGGCGACGCTCATCACCGTGCCCGTCGGGTTCTGGATGGTGGGAATGGTGTAGATGTATTTCGGGCGCACGCCGGACCCGGCCATGCGCTCGAGCCGCGCCTCGAGATCCGCGACCGAGAGGCCGTCCTCGTCGACCGGCACGCCTTCGACCCGCACGCCCCTGGCCCGCACCCGGTCGATGGCGCCCGAATAGGTGAGCTGCTCCATGAGCACCGTGTCGCCGGGCTCGAGCAGCATCGCATTGACCAGATCGAGCCCCTGCAGCGAGCCCGAGGTGATCAGCACGTCGTCGGCCGTGCCCTCGATGCCGCGCTGGCGTGCGAGCTTGAGGGCGACCGCGCGCCGGAGCCGGAGGTTGCCCAGCGGTCCGGCACCGGCATTGTAGGTCGCGAGTGCCGCCCCCTCGGCGCGGATCACCCGCGCCGCCGCCTCGGCCAGCGCCTCGACCGGCACGGCTGCCGGGTCGTTGTGCCCGCCGATGAAGTTGTAGCGGGGAAAGCCGTTCCATCGGGGCGCCGGAGCCGGACAGTCTCGCGCCACCAGTTCGCCGAATTCGATCACCTCGTCGCTCCCGTTCAGGACCCGGTGTGCCGTCACCGAAGGCCTCGGCCGCCCCCCGGAACGTCAGGGACCCGACGCACCCTTCGCATGGAGCCCGCCGGTGAGCGCCTTGCGCAGCAGATGCAGCGATAGCGGCAGCAGCGGCATGCGTAAATAATGACCGCGCAGATAGAGCAGACGATGGGCCGGCGTCTTGCCGAAGCTGCGGGCCGTTTCGTGGTCCGGCCTGAAGCCCTGGACGAAGCAGCGTTCGACGAGCCCGCGCGTGCGGTGCTGCTCGACGAACCCGGCGATGCCGTCGGACCCGGGATCGAGCCCCAGAAGATACCGGGCGAAGTGCAGCGCATCGGCGACCTGACCGGCAAGGCCCATCGCCGAGGCCCGTGCCGCGAGCGCGCGATCGAAACCGGCATCCTCCGCGCGGAACGTCCGCACCAGCGAATCGACGTCGAGCAGGTCGCGCAACGCCCGGTCGAACTCGCCGTCGTTGAAGAGATGCACCGCCGCGTGCAGCACCATGTCCGCCGGCTGCAGCACGGCGAAGGGCGCATCGAGCGGCACGGCCTCGCCGATCATCTGCGAGCGCGCGGCCGGCGAGGGTGTGCGCTCCTGGACGATCGCGTGATGCACGTCGATCAGGGTGCCTCGCAGCGGATGCTCGAGCGGCGGCAGCTCGTGGGTCCAGCGCCGGTAATAGGCGGCATCGTAGGCGGCGATCGGACCATAGGCCCAGCCGGCATCGAGCAGCACCCGCTCGACCGGCTCGAGAGCGTCACGCGGCACCAGCAGGTCGATGTCGCCGAAGATTCGCCCGCGCGCCGCCGGCAGACCCCGCGCGACATAGGCCGCCCCCTTGAGCAGCACCACGGGCACGCCGAGGCCGGCGAGCAGCGGCCGCAGAACCGCCAGCTCGCATCGGGTGTCCCGCTCGATCTTCGCACCCAGCGTGCGCGCGCTCACCAGCGCACGGCGCACCGCCGGCGGCAGCGCCGGGGCCGGATGCAGTGCCTCGATCCGCAGGGCCAGGGCACCGGTGACACCGGCGACCCGGGCCTGCCGCAGTGTGCGATCCCATGTGCGGGCATCGAAACGCCGCGTCGCCTCCGGATCGCGCAAGGCCGCAATCAGGGCGTCGGGCAGGACCTCGGGCAGGGCCTCCGGCAGGGTGACTTCGCCCCGCGGCCGACCGGCGGCGGCGACCGGTTCGCTCAACATCCCGTGCGCCGGGCGATCGCCGCCATCGCCTCGTCGATGTCGCCGTAGATGAGCGTGAAGCAAGCGGCATCGGCCACCGTGCGGCAGAGCGCCTCGAAGCCGCGCCGGCCGTGGATGCTGTAGTTCATCGCATTGTCGGCGAGCTGCAGGAACGCCTGCGCACGACCGATCGGCAAAAGATCGGTCGCGGCCCCTTCGATCCAGCGCGGCAGGATCACCCAGGCGGGTACCGCCTCGCTCGCATCGGCGACCGCCCCGGGCTCCAGCGGCGGGCACATAAGGGCGACCGTGCCCTTGGAGGTGTTGCGGGCGATGCCGCGCAAGGGCGTCTTCGGGAACCTGCGCCGCACTAGATCGATCGCCGCATTCTTCAGATTGGCCGCCCGATCGAGCGCGAAGACGCGGCCGCTCGAGGGATCGATCAGCGCCAGCTCGTCGGAATAGAGCCGCCACCCGGCATGCGCCAGCGCCGCCGCCAGCGTGCTCTTGCCCGATCCCGAGGGTGCGGGCATCAGGAGCGCCCGTCCGCCGCGCGCCAGCACGGCCGCGTGCAGCACGAGCAGGTCGTGCGCATGGGCGGCGATGCACCAGTTCAGGCCCCACTCGAGAAAGGGCGCAGCCTGATCGAGCGGCAGCGGATGGAACGGTTCCTGCCCGTCGCTGAAGAAGCGCGCCTGTGGCCGCCAGTAGCCGCGCAGACCGCGCGACGGCCGCACCGCCACGTCGAAATCGACCGCCGTCGCGTCGCGCAAGACCTCGTGCGCGCCGTAGATCGCACGCACGTCCTCCGCGAGCGCACGGATCGGCGTGCGGATGCGCGCGGTGAAGGGACCGATGCCCAGCACCAGGCCCGGCGCGACCAGCATCGCCCGGCACTGCTCGACCGGCATGGCGCTCAGCCTCACGATCCGCACACCTCGATCATTCCCAGTTGCGCCAGCCGCTCGACGAGCGATTCGAATTCGCCCGGCGGCAGCTTCGACCCGGCCTCGAGCTCGGCACGCCCGCGAGCGCCGTCGTCCAGCCGTTGCAGCAGCGACACCGCCGGTGCCGACAGGAGATGCGTGTCACCGCTGGTCTGGTCGAACACGACCGCCTCGTCGTCGAGCACCCGCACGAGAAAGAGGCGATCGAACGCCGGCACGCGCGCGAGAACGCTCACGGCCCCTCCCGTCGCGCGACGCACGGCCTTCGCTTGAGGATCGGCGAGAGGGGTGAGGACGGCGCAGCGCGGCGCGTCGATCGCATGACGTTCATGGTCGTCGGATCACTCGTCGAACACGGGCCGCTGGAGGCGGCGGAAAGGCGGGGTGCGCCGCGCGAGACGTCGAAACGCCGCCGATTACGGTGACGTACGGCCGGACCCGTGGTCGAGCCCGGCTGCGGCCCGACATCCATGCAGGCCCACGACCGCCATGACCGAAGCCTCGTCGTGCGGCTGCGTCGCCTGCGGGCGCGGCGAATTCAGCCGTTGAAGCCGGGATAGCTGCGGTAGCGCGCGCGCAGGGCCGACACCGAGGCGGCATTGCTGCTCTGCACGCCGGCGATCGCGCCCTGCAGGCGCGTCACTTCGGCGGTGTCGCCGGCCAGTTGCGCGTTGGCCAACTGACCCGAAAGAGCGGACGACTGCTGGCTGGCCGCGCCGTTGAGACGGCCCAACTCCTGCCTGAAACAGGCGTTCGGGTCACGCCGGGCCGAGGTGGAACCGTTGCCCGAGAGCAGGGCCGAGTGCGTGCATTCGTTGCCGAGTGCCGGCCGGTTCATCAGGGTCAGCACGAAGGGCGTCGCCGCGGCACCCATGCCCAGCACACGCCGCCGGCCATGGCCCGCCTCGACGCTCTCCTTCTCGACCACAGCCTGCGCCTCTTCGGGATCCTGCGCGTCGGGAGGAGCGGTGTCCGGCCTGTCGGTTTTCACGCGTCCATCCTCCAATGATCGAGCAACGACCCGGTTCGTCCCGGCAGGCTCTGCCCGCGCCACAACTCGAGGCGCCCACCGCAACCGGGTCGGCAATCTAACTCGATTGGATAGTGGTCGCAAGAAACTGCAACCGGGCATGGCGTACCATGACGCTGCATCGGGCGCGAACCCCGCCGGGACGGACCGTGCCGTCGCGGCGGGGCGCGGGTGCCTCCAAGAGGCGTTCAGGCGCCCCGACGGTTGCCGACCAGATCGTCGACCACGGCCGGATCGGCCAGCGTGCTGGTGTCGCCGAGCTGATCGTGCTCGTTGGCCGCGATCTTGCGCAGGATGCGGCGCATGATCTTGCCCGACCGGGTCTNNGCAGGCCCGGCGCCCACTGGATGAAATCGGGGCTGGCGATCGGCCCGATGTCGTTGCGCACCCACTGGACCAACTCTTTCTTGAGCGCGTCCGACGGTTCGTGACCGGCCTGCAGGGTCACATAGCAATAGATGCCC
>JAGREO010000311.1 GCA_020446525.1 Geminicoccaceae bacterium
GGAGCTGCTGGTGACGGCGGGCGGCCTCCTGGGTGCCGATCGCGTCCCCGCGCGGCCTGCTTCGCCGCCGGCGGCGGCATCCGCGCAGGGTCTCGCCAGCGACGACGTCACCTTCGGCCGCCTGGCCGACGCCGCGTCGTCGACCCGCACGTCGCTCCTCGTCGGCTATGTCGAGGCGTGTGCGACCGGGGTCTTTCTCGCCACACAGTTGATCGAGCGCAGCGGCCGCGCCATTGCCGGCTATCGCTGCACACATTTGGCCGACCGGCGCTACGATCCGGGAACCTGGTTGACGGTGGCGCCCTGTGCCGGTGTCCGTCTGGGTCTGATGCTCGACGACGACCTGCTGGTTCCCGAGGTCGCCCGCGCTCTGGCGCTGGCCGGCGCCGAACTGCTGATCGTTCAGTGCACGGGCTCGTCGGACCCGTGCGCCGCTCCGGAGTCGGAAGACGAAATGCTCCGGGCGGTAGCGCGCTGTCGGGCTTTCGAGAACGCCACGCCGCTCGTCGTCGTCGCTCCGAACGGCGGTTTCGCCGTCGACCATCGAGGCGATGCGGTGCCGATGATCCAGAACCGTGAGGGGATCGCGCTCGTCTCGCTCGAGCCCGGGGCGGGGACCGCGCGGTTTCGTCGCCCGGAGCTGTATCGTCGCCTGCTAGTTGTTGACGAAGAAGCCGCCGGTCGTGCAGGCTGAAAGCCCCGACGCGGTGCCCGTCATGGCGATGGTCGCGCCGTGTTCATCGTCGAAAGAGGCGCCATGCGGACCATTCTCGCCCATCTCGAGTTGAGCCCATGCCTCGAGTCGATCCTCGGCTGTGCGCTGATCGTCGCCCGGCAGTTCGACAGCTATGTCGAGGGCTTCCACATGCGTCCGGGCCAGCCCGACGTGATCGCCGCCGGCGCCGACGGTTTCGTCGCCGCGGCACCCGATCTGGTCGCGGGGTTCGAGCGTGAAGCCAAGGAGCGTGCGCAGACCGCCAGCGAGCGCTTCGAGCGCTTCATGGCGGACAACGAGCTCAAGCGCGCCGCCGAGGTCACGAGCGGGATCTGTGCCGATTGGCGCATCGAGATGTCGGGCGGTCAGGCGGCGATCGGCGCGCGCGGCCGCATCTTCGACCTTCTGGTGATGGGTCGGCCGCTCAAGGATCAGGTCGCGCCTTCGGTGGCGGCCCTGGAATCGGCGCTGTTCGACGCCGGCCGGCCGGTGCTGGTGGCACCGCCGACCCCGCCCGTGCATCTGGGGCGCAACATCGTCATCGCCTGGAACGGCAGCACCGAGACCGCCCGGACGATCGGCTTTTCCATGCCGTTCATCGAGCGGGCGGAGAAGGTCACGGTGCTGACGGTCGAGGATGGCTCGGTCAGCGGACCGACCGGCGCGGAGCTCACCCGCAATCTCGAGCGCGAGGGGCTCGAAGTCGGTTTTCTCGACGTCCCGCTCGGCTCGCGCGGGGTCGGTCAGGCGATCCTCGAGGAGACCGGTGCCCTCGGCGCCGACCTTCTGATCAAGGGCGCCTATACCCAGTCGCGCTTGCGCCAGATGATCTTCGGCGGCGCCACCAGCCATATCGTGGCGCACGCCCGGCTTCCGGTGATCATGGCCAACTGAGGTCCTCTTAGAGGCTGTCCTGGTCCGGGGCAGTTCAATTCAAACGAGAGTAATTCCTCCCGCGATTACATTGAACGGTTTTTGCGTTGGTCTTATGACTGGGTATGGCGGGTGCGTCCGTCGACGGCGTGGCGCCGTCGTTCCACATTCGTCGAGGGAGTGTCGACCCATGGCATCAAGGGCATGTTCGCCGGGACCGTCCTCGTGCTCCGCTCGGGCGCGAACACACCTGTCGGGTACCGTGGCTTCCATCTTGGCCCTGATGCTGCCCTTGGCCGTCGTACCGCCGGCCGCGGCGCAGGATGCGGCGGGCGAGGCGACGCCGGTCGAAGCGGCGGATCAGCAGAGCGAGGCGCCGGTCTCCGCCAATGAACTGAAGGCGGCGATCGACGCCATCAAGCAGCGGCTCGCCAAGCAGCAGGAAGGCCGGCAGACCACGGGCACCGGAGAGCTCGCGGCCGAGCTCAAGGCGGCCCGCGAGACGATCGCCGATCTGACCCAGAGCATGAACCGCTTGCGCTCCGAGCGGGACGGCATGCTGGCCGAGCTCAAGGCGCTCAACGCCGACGTGACCCGGCGCTCGGCCACGATCGGCGAGCTCGAGCGCGAGATGGAGCAGTTGCGCTCGACGACGACGGCGCAGATGAGCGACCTGCAGCGCGCTCTGGCGGAACGCTCGACCGAGCGCGATCAGTTCGAGGCGCGCTCGGCGGAGCTCGATCAGCGGCTCGAGAGCGCCCTCGCCGAGACCGCCGATCTGACCGAGACGATCGAACGGGCGCGTGCCGACCGTGACACGGTGGAGCAGGCGCTCAAGGCGGCCCGTACCGAGGCCAACAGCAAGCTCGCCGACCGCGACACCGCCCTCGGCGATGCGCAAGAGCGCTTGGCGGCGCTCGAGTCCGACATCGCCGAGCGCAGTGCGGAGCGCGACGCGCTCTCCTCGCAGGCCGCCGAATTGCGGACCCAGCTCGCGGCCGTCAGTGCCGCCGCCGAAAAGGCGGCGCGCGAGAGCGACGGCCTGAGCGAGCAACTGGCGTCGCTGCGCGCCGACCTCGAGAGCAAGTCCGGTGAACTCGAGCAGGCGCGGGTGCAGATGGCGGAGCTGCGCGAGGAGAAGCGTCAGGTCGAGCAGGAAGCGGAGGGTCGTCTGCGCGAGCGCACCCGGGCCCTGAGCGCCAGCCTGCAGGCGGCGGAAGGGCGCGTGGCCGAGCTCGAAGGGGAGATGACCGGTCTGCGTGAGGTGGCGAGCACCTCTGTGGTCGAGGTGGAGAATCTCGGCACCCAGCTCTACGACGCGCTCAAGGAGAACGAGGAGATGCTGGCGGCGCTGGCCGATGTGCGGGCGAGCAAGGTGATCCTCGACGACGAGCTCGAGGCCGCCCGCAAGGACGTCCAGCTCTATGCGACGCAGGCGTCCACCCTGCGCGAGCAGATCGGCCGCATGCAGGCCATGGCCGGCGACGCTGCGCAGGACGCGGGCGAAGGCGCGGGCGACGAATCCGCCGAGATGGCCCAGTTGCGCGCCTCCTTCGAGACGGCCCAGAAGGAGATCGACAAGCTCACCGAGGAGCTGATCCTGCGCGAGCAGAAGATCGCCCAGGGTGCGGTCGAGGGTGACGTCGGTGCGTTGAACCAGCGCATCGCCGATCTCGAGCGTGAACTGCGCCAACGCGACGAGGAAAACGCGGCGACACCCGTGGCCGATGCAGGCGACGCGGGGGCGGGCGACGCGGGGGCGGGCGAAGCCGGGGCGGCCGCATCTGCGCCGGCCGAAGCCGATGTGGCCCAAGGCGGGGCAGGCGAGGCCGGGACGTCCGACGACGCGGTCTCACCGTCCGCCGGGCCGCGTTCGGGGGAGGTGCAGGTCGCCTCGATCGAGCCGATCGAGCAGATCGACGCCTTTCTCGACGAGATGAACGCCATCGAGACGGCCGACGGATGGCTGATGACCGTCCCCGAGGGCATCGTCTTCGCGCCGGGCAGCGACGAACTCGCACCCGAAGCAGCGCCGGCCCTGAGCAAGGTCGCGTCGCTGCTTCAGCACTTCCAGGACCGCGACATCCGCATCGTCGGCCACACCGATTCCTTCGGTGACGCCCAGGTCAACCGGGAACTCTCGCTGCGTCGCGCCGAGAGCGTGCGCGACTACCTGCGCGATGCCTACGGACTGACGCAGGCGGACATCGCCACGGAAGGGCTGGGCGAGGACCGTCCCATCGCGTCCAACGACACCATCTCCGGCCGCCGCGCCAACCGGCGCGTGGAGATCTACGTGCGTCGCTGACGGGACGAGGGGCCGACGAGAAGCGGGGAGCCCAAGGGCGCCGCGTCGACGATTCGAATCGACGCGGCGGCGCGTCTCAGAGGCGGCCCATATGAGCCGCGGTGTCGACCATGCGGTTGGAAAAGCCCCACTCGTTGTCGTACCAGCTCGCGACACGCACGAGCTTGCCCTCGATCACCTTGGTCGCCTTCAGATCGACGGTCGAGCTGGCCGGATCGTGGTTGAAGTCGATCGACACGAGGGGTTCGTCGGTCACGGCGAGGATGCCCTCGAGCGGGCCGCCCGAGGCCGCGGCCCTGAGCGCGTCGTTGATCTCCTCGACGGTCGTATCCCGGCTCGGCGTGAAAGTCAGATCGACGATCGAGACGTTGGCCGTCGGCACCCGCATCGCCCCGCCGTCGAGCTTGCCCTTGAGTTCGGGCAGAACCAGCCCCACCGCACGCGCCGCACCGGTCGAGGTCGGGATCATCGACACCGCTGCCGCACGGGCGCGGTGCAGGTCCTTGTGGAACACGTCGAGCAGGTGCTGGTCGTTGGTGTAGGAGTGGATCGTGGTCATGTGGCCGCGCTCGATGCCGACCGCTTCGTGCAGCACCTTGGCGAAGGGTGCGAGGCAATTGGTGGTGCAGGACGCGTTGGAGACGATCTTGTGGCCCGCCTCGAGCTTCTCGTGATTGACGCCGTAGACCACGGTCAGATCGGAATTCTCGCCCGGTGCGGAGATCAGCACCCGCTTCGCGCCGGCGTCGAGATGGCCCTTCGCCTTGTCGCGGGCGGTGAAGATGCCGGTGCATTCCAGCACGATATC
>JAGREO010000312.1 GCA_020446525.1 Geminicoccaceae bacterium
CAGGCCTGGCCGATGACGATCGGGCCGGCGCCGATCAGCAGGATGGAGGCGATGTCCTCACGTTTGGGCATGGCGGGCTCAGCGCGCCTCCATCGACCGGAGGAAACGCTCGAAAAGATGACGGCCGTCGTCGGGCCCGGGCGACGCCTCGGGATGATACTGTACCGAAAAGACCGGCTTTCCCTCGAGCCGGATGCCTTGGATCGTGCCGTCGAAGAGCGAGCGGTGGGTCACCGCGACGCCTTGGGGCAGGTCCGCGTCGGCGATCGCGAAGCCGTGGTTCTGGCTGGTGATCTCGACTCGGCCCGTAGCCAGATCCTGGACCGGATGATTGGCGCCGTGATGGCCGAAGGGCATCTTGCGGGTCGGCGCACCGAGCGCCAGGGCGAGCATCTGATGTCCCAGACAGATGCCGAAGAGCGGCTTGCCGCTCGCCAGCAGGCTCTCGATCTCGGTGACCGCATAACGGCCGGTGGCGGCGGGATCGCCCGGCCCGTTGGCGAGCACCACCCCGTCGGGGTCGAGCGCCAGCACCTCTTGCGCGCTCGCCGTGGCCGGCAGCACGGTGACGCGGCAGCCGAGGTCGGCGAGCGAACGCAGGATGTTGCGCTTGACGCCGTAGTCCAGGACCACGACGTGCGGGCCGTCACCGTCCCGACGGGCATAGGAGACATGTCCGTCCCAGCCGCCCTCGTCCCAGGTGTAGCGCTGGGCGCAGGTGACTTCGGGCACGAGATCGGTGCCTTCCATGGGCGGCAGGGCCGCGGCCTTCGCGCGCAGCGCCTCGACGTCGACCGCGCCCTCCGGATCGTGGAGCAGCACGGCGTTCTGTGCACCCTCGTCGCGCAGCCGTGCGGTCAGGGCGCGGGTGTCGACGCCGCCGATGCCGACGATGCCGTGATCCTCGAGCCAGTCGAGCAGCGGCCTGGTCCGGCGCCAGGAGGAGGGGGCGGTGACGGCGGCGCGGGTGACGAGACCGCGGACGAAGGGGGTGGAGGACTCGATGTCGAGCTCGTTGGCGCCTACATTACCGATGTGCGGGAAGGTGAAGGTGACGATCTGTCCGGCATAGGAGGGGTCCGTGAGGATTTCCTGATAACCGGTCATGGCGGTATTGAAGACCAGTTCGCCGGCGCGCTCGCCGGCGGCACCGAAACCGCGGCCGGCAAACGCGGTGCCGTCGGCAAGTACGAGCCAGGCGGTCGGCCCTTTCGCGGGCCATGCGGTGGGACGAGCAGCTTGCATGAAGGGCGGGTTCCACGTAGGAGCCGGCCCTCGCCACCCGGTCCGATCGTCGTGCGGCAGCGTCTTGCGAGCACGGGCCGTCGAGCCGGCGGGACGAGGACGAACAGGATGGGCGGACATGGGTACGATCGGAGCGTCGTCGTGTCCGATCGGCCGCGACCGGACGGCTACGACGACGGGCGACCGTGCCGTCACCGACGCCGCGGCGTCTGCCCGCGGCCTTCTACCATCGTCGAAGCCGGCGTCAAGACGAGCCCGGCGGATCAACATGAAAGCGGGGTCGCGCCTTGCTCAGAGATCGATTGAAACAGGCGCTCGTCGAGGCGGGCGAACGGGGCGACGAGTGCGCCGTGGCCACCTTGAGCCTAGTGCTCACCGCCCTGGCCGATCGCGATCAGGCGGCCGGTGAGGCCGGCCGGCATCAGGGGCTCGACGACGAGAGTATCGAGGATCTGATCGCCACGATGATCGATCAGCGTGTGGTCGAGATCAACCGGTGCGAATCGATGGCGCGCCTCGATCAGGCGGCGCAGGAAGCCGACGAGATGGCCGTCCTGCAGCAGTTCCTGCCGCCCAAGATGACCTCGGCGGAGATCGACGACGCGGTCGATGCGGTGATCGACGAGGTGGGAGCCCGGAAGCTCAAGGACATCGGCCGGGTAATCGCCACGCTCAAGGAGCGCTACCCCGGCCGCATGGATTTCGCCCGGGCCAAGCGGCACAGTTGCGAGCGCCTGAGCGGACCCCATCGGGAAGGACACTGAGGTGAGCCTGCCCGGTCCCGATCGACGCGGCCGGGATCGGCGCGCCTCCATGGGCGGCGACGGCGGGCTCGACGCCTTCAAGGCCCGCCTGCCGCTCGCCGAGATCATCGGCCGGCACGTCCGATTGACCCGGCGCGGGCGCGAGCATATCGGCCTCTGCCCGTTCCATCGGGAGAAATCGCCCTCTTTTTCCGTGGTCGAGGACAAGGGCTTCTATCACTGCTTCGGCTGCGGCGCGCACGGTACGGCCATCGATTTCGTCATGCAGATCGAGGGCGTGACCTTCGCCGACGCGCTGATGCGGCTGCAGGAGATGACCGGCATCGAGGCGCCCCGGCGCCGACAGGACGAGAAGCCGCGCACCGATCCATCTCTGGCCGAAGCCAACGCCGCGGCGATGCGCTGGTTCGAACGTTGCCTGCTGGAGCCCGCCGGTCGCGAGGCACGGACCTATCTGCGCGAACGCGGGGTGACCGACGAGGCGCGCGAGCGTTTCCATCTGGGGCTCGCACCTTCCGAACGGCGGGGCCTCGCGGACTGGCTCGGGCAACAGGGGTTCGGCGAAGAGATCGCCGTCGCGGCCGGCCTGGCGATCGCGCCCGAGGACGGCGGCGCGACCTTCGATCGCTTTCGCGACCGGCTGATGTTCCCGATCGAGGACATGCGCGGGCAGATCGTCGGCTTCGGCGGTCGCGCTCTGGCCGGGCAGAAGGCCAAATATCTCAACAGTCCCGAGACGCCGCTCTTCCACAAGGGCTCGCTGCTCTACGGCCTGCCGCTGGCCGCCCGGGCGGCGCGCAAGGCCGAGACGATCCTGCTGGTCGAAGGCTATATGGACGTGGTGGCCGTGGCGCAGGCCGGTATGGCCGAGGTGGTCGCACCCCTGGGCACGGCCGTGACCGAGGAGCAGTTGCGCCTGCTCTGGCGCCATGCCGAGGAGCCCACGGTCTGCCTCGACGGCGACCGGGCGGGCTTTGCCGCGGCGCTGCGTCTGGCCAGACGGGCGTTGCCGGTGATGCAGGCCGGCCAGTCGCTTCGTTTCGTGCTGTTGCCCGAAGGCGACGATCCCGACAGCCTGGTGCGGCGCCGCGGGCGGACGGCGCTCGACGGTCTGGTGCGCACGGCGGTACCGCTCTCCCGGCTGATCTGGCAGGCCGAGTGGAACGCCAAACCGGTCACCACACCCGAACAGTTCGCCGGTCTGCGCCGGCGCCTGTTCGACCATGTGCAACTGGCCGGTGACCACACGCTGCGCGGCCTGTTGCGCGATCAGTTCGAGGTGCTGTTGCGCGCGCGATCGCCCCAGGCGTTCGGCGATCGACGGCGCGGCCGCGACAGGGACGGCCGAAATCGGCGCTTAGACCCGCGATCCGGCGGCGGGCGTACGGAGGGATGGTCGCGGGGCTGGGAAGGCACCGGCCGGCTCGGTGCTTCCCTGCCGGACCCGGCGCGCATGAGCGAGAGCCGGCTTCTCGCGCCGTTCCTGCGCCGGCCGGCGCTGCTCGACGTCTTCGACGAGGCGCTGGCGGAACTCGATCTGAGCGACGCCGGTCTCGAGAGCCTGCGTCGCGAAATTCTGGCCTGGCACGCCGATCCGGGCGACCTTGAACCGAACGATCTGCGTCACCACCTTCTCACCCACGGATTTGGTCGGGTCGTTGAGGAGGTTCTGGCTGCGGCCGGGTCGCCACACCCGCTCGCGACAGTTCAGAGCGTGGGCGGTGCCGGTGTAGCGGAGGGCGGTGCGACGGAGGGCGACGCGGCGCGAGACGGTGTGGCGGAAGACGACGGGACGGGCGAGGGCGAAGTGCGCCGACTGCTCGACGTCTGGCGTCGCCGCCGGGCGCGCGAGCAGGTGGGTGCGAGCTACGGCATCGCCATCGAGCAGCGTCGGTTCGCCGATCTCGAGACCCGCCGCCTGTCGCACGACGAACTGCTCAACGGCGCTTCGCCCGAAATCGACGTCGAGGACGGCGATCCGGAGCGCGAAGCGGACTGATCCCATACGCAAAGGCCGGCCGGCGGCGCACCGGCGGGGTCTTTCGACGCGCGTCGACCACCGGGGGACCGATCATATGGCGAGAGCTGCAACAGCGACCAGGGAAAAGCCCTCTCGGGAGAGGCCGATCAGGCAGGTCTCCGGCAAGGGCGCCGGCGGCAAGGGGGGTGGTCCGGCCGAGGGCGGCTGGGCGCTCGACGAGCTCCTGGTCGGTTCTGCGCCGCTGCGTCGTCTGTTGACCGCCGCCAAGGGCAAGGGCGGCGTGTCGTTCGACGAGTTGAACAAGGCGCTGCCGGACGAAGTTACGCCCGAGCAGATCGACGACCTGATCACCGCACTGGAGCGGCGCGGCATCACCGTGAGCCGCGACGACACGCGTGCCGCCGACGGCGAGACCGGCGGCGACGGCGGCGAAAGCGGTGACGACGCCGAGCAGAAGGCCTCCTCCGACGACGACGAGAGCGACGGTGCCGTCACCATCGCCGAACAGGACCTCGGCCGGACCGACGATCCGGTGCGCATGTA
>JAGREO010000313.1 GCA_020446525.1 Geminicoccaceae bacterium
GCGAAATTCTCGCCGTTGATCCAGATCAGATCGACGCTGCCGCCTTCCTCGCGTCCGGCCTCCTTCTCGACCAGCACGCGCGAGACCGCATCGGCCGTGTCGGTCAGCTTGACGTGCACCAGGTCGACGCCGAAGCGCTCCTTCACCGCGGCGGCGGCCCAGGCGATGTAGTCGTTGATCGAGGCCGAGCCGCCCCAGGCGTTGAAATAGACGGTCTGGCCGCGCGCCTCCTCGACGATCTTGCGCCAGTAGTCGGGCACCGGCTCGGCCCAAGCGGCGCGCAGGCCGAGCAGGACACAGGCGAGCGTGAGAAAGAGGCGCATGAGGAACGATCGCTCCGTTGACAGTGTGGCGCCGTGCTAGCAGGCATGGGCCTGGGGAAAAAGACGGATCGGGGAGGCCAGATGGATCAAAAGTGCGTGCTCGTGACGGGTGGCTCGCGCGGCATCGGCGCCGCGGTCGCCCTGCAGGCGGCGGCGAAGGGCCATCCGGTCGCGGTCAACTATGGCTCCGACGAGGCGGCGGCGGATCGGCTGGTGCGCGAGATCGTCGATGCCGGCGGCAATGCCCGGGCCTTTCGCGCCGATATCGGCAGCGAGCGGGCGATCGAGGAGCTCTTCGCTTCGGTCGAGAGCGCGTTCGGGCCTCCCGGCGCCCTGGTCAACAGCGCCGGCATCGCCTCGCACGTGCGGGCCGCCGACGCGACGGGTGACGCCATCCGCCGCCTGCTCGACGTCAACGTCACCGGCACCATGCTGACCTGCCGCGAGGCGGTGCGGCGGATGTCGACGAAGCAGGGCGGCCGGGGCGGGGCCATCGTCAACGTCTCCTCGATGGCCGCCTTCGCCGGCGGCCGTCCGGGCGCCTCGCACTATGCCGCGAGCAAGGCCGCCGTCGATCTCTTCAGCGTGGCGCTGGCCAAGGAGGTGGCGCTCGAGGGCATCCGGGTGAACGTGGTGCGCCCGGGCGTCACCGAGACCGACATGGTCGGTGCGCTGCGCACCGACGAGCGGCAGCGCGAGGCGGTGGAGGCGACCATTCCGATGGGCCGCATCGCCCGGCCCGAGGAGGTCGCCCGTGCGGTGCTCTGGCTGCTGTCGGAGGAGGCTTCCTTCGTCACCGGCGCCCGGCTGGACGTGTCGGGCGGCGGCTTCGTCGTCGGCGCGGCGACCCGGTGAGGAGATGAGATGCACGGACCGGCTTCGGGTGCTGTTGCGCCTTACGGTGCTTTGCCGCTAAGCACCTTACATACAGGCATCGGGACCATGTGGGCATCCGGCCTGGCGGGCATCAGGGAGGTGCCGATCGTGAACGGGAAGGGCGGGGATTCCCAGGCGGCATGGTGAACGCGCTCGCCGCCGCGGCATCGGGGGTCGGGCGGCTCAACGACGCGATCCTGTGGGTCTGTCGCTGGGCGGTCATCCTGATCGTCGCGGCGCTGGCGGTGATCCTCGGCGCCGGTGTCTTCTGGCGCTACGTGCTCAACGACGCCATCGCCTGGTCGGAAGAGGGCTCGAAATATCTGATGGTCTGGCTCGCCTTTCTGGGGGCGCCGATCGCCCTGCGCCACAATGCGCACGTCAATGTCGATCTGCTGGTGGCGCTGCTGCCCGGCCGGGCGCGGCAGGCCTCGCATCTGCTGGTGGCGGTGATCATCCTGGCGACCATGGGCGTGCTGGTCTGGCAGGGAGCACTCTTCGCCGCACAGGGTGCCCGCCAGGTCGCCTCGAGCTTCGGCATGTCGATGGTCTGGGTCTACGGCGTGGTGCCGGCGGGCGCACTGCTGATGGGGCTGGTGGCGCTGGAACACGGGCTCAAGGCCGCCGTCGGCATCCGGGATCCGGACCGGGGTTTCAAGGAAGATCACGCCTATGCCGAAGAGATTCGTGAGTGAGCCCGGCGCGCCGGTGACCCGGACCCGCGGGCGGGCCGGCTGATGGCGCTGGTCATCTTCTACATCCTGCTGGCGCTCATGGCGCTCGGTGTGCCGATCGTCTTCGCCCTGATCCTCGGGCCGATCATCGGCGTGATCGCCGACGGCAAGCCGGTGTTCCTGTCGATGATGCCGCAACGCATCTTCTCGGGCATCAACCAGTTCCCGCTCCTGGCGATCCCGCTCTTCATCCTGGCCGGCGAGATCATGAACCATGGCGGGATCACCATACGCCTGGTCACCTTCGCCCGCTCGCTGGTCGGTCATCTCCGGGGCGGCCTGGCCCAGGTCAACGTGGTCTCGAGCATGCTGTTCGCCGGCCTCTCGGGCTCGGCCGTGGCCGACACCTCGGCGCTGGGCTCGATCCTCATCCCGGCGATGGAGAAGGACGGCTACACCCGCCGCTTCTCCGCCGCCATCACCGCCGCCTCGAGCGTCATCGGCCCGGTCATCCCGCCCTCGATCATCATGGTCGTCTACGCCTACATCATGGGCGTCTCGGTGGCCGGCCTGTTCGCCGCCGGATTCGTGCCGGGCATCATGATGGGCCTGGGCCTCATGCTGGTGACCGGCAGGCTGGCGAGAAAGCGCCGCTTTCCCCGAAGCGAGAAGCGGGCGTCGGGGCGCGAGGTCGGTGTCGCTTTCGGCAACGCTTTCCTGCCGCTCTTGACGCCCGTGATCATCCTGGGCGGCATCATTTCGGGCATCTTCACGCCGACCGAGGCGGCGGCCGCGGCCGTGGTCTATGCGCTCTTCCTGAGCATATTCGTGCTGCGCACCCTGCCGCTCGCGCGCATCCCCGACATGCTCTATCACGCCGGCATCGCCTCCTCCTCGATCCTGCTGGTGATCGGTGCGGCGACGGTGTTCGGCTGGGTCACCTCGCTCTCGGGCATGCCCAACGCCGTCAGCGGCCTGCTGCTGGGCGTCAGCGACAATCCCTACGTCGTTCTCTTCCTGGTCAACGTGCTGCTGCTGTTCGTCGGCATGTTCTTCGACGCCGGACCGGCCATTCTCATCCTGGGACCGCTGCTCGGGCCGACGGTGCTGGGGCTCGGGATCGACCCGCTGCACTTCGCCATCGTCATGTGCGTCAATCTGACGGTCGGTCTGGCGACCCCGCCCATGGGCCTCGTGCTGTTCGTCGCATCGACCATCACCCGGCTCTCGATCACCGACATCGCCCGCGACATCTGGCCGTTCCTGCTCGTCCACGTGACGGTCATCTTCTTGATCACCTACGTCCCGCCGCTTACCATGACCCTGCCGCGCCTGCTCGGTTTCGCGAGCTGGTGAGGTCACGCATCGCACGATAAGAAACGGAGGCTGAACACGATGAGATTTGCAACGAGAGCCATCGCCGTCGCCGCACTGCTCGCCGGCACCGCGCTTGCGACACCCTCGACCGGCAGTGCCGCGGACTTCACCGTCAAGTACGGCCATCCGGGCCCGGTCGGTCCGGACAGCGACGACCATGTCGCCGGCGAATTCCTCAAATATTTCCTCGAGACCCGCTCCAACGGCCGCATCGAGGTACAGATTTTTCCGGGCTCCCAACTCGGCAACTTCCGCGAGATGGTCGAGCAGGTCAACGCCAACACGCTGGAGATCGCGCACACCGCGCTGGGCGGGCTGGTCGGCTTCATGCCCGAGTTGCAGGTGATCGAGCTGCCCTACGTCATCCGCGACGACGCGGTCGCCGAATGCATGATCCACGGAACCTTCTTCGAGGACGTGCGCAAGGGCTTCATGGCCAAGTCGGGCAACGTCAATCTGATCGGGGTGGGCAATACCGGCCGCTTCCGCAGCTTCTTCACTGCCGACAAGCTGGTCAAGACGGCCTCCGATCTCGAGGGCATCAAGATGCGGGTGATCAACTCGCAACTGCCGGTCGAGATGATGCAGTATTTCAAGGCCAACCCCACGCCGATCGCCTGGGGCGAGCTCTACACCTCGCTGGCGACCGGCGTGGTCGAGGGTACCAAGAACGCGGTCACCGACATCATCCCCAACAAAATGGAGGAGGTGCTCAAGTTCGCCACGCTGGACGAGCACGCTTATCTCTTCGGCTTCATGGCCGTCAGCCAGGACTTTCTCGAGAGTCTGCCCGACGACCTGCGGGCGCTGGTGGTCTCGGGCGTTCGGCAGATGGCCGACGTGCAGCTCGAGTTCAACAAGGGCGCCGAAGCGCGTCAGGCCCAGGCCTTCCTCGACTCCGGCGGCGAGATCTACGTGCCGACGGAAGAGGAGATGGAGACCTTCCGTGCCGTCAAGGAGCCGATGGGCACGTGGTATTCCGAGCAGTTCGGCAGCGAGTGGCTCGACAAGTTCACCCAGGCCGCAGCCGATTGCGAGAAGAGCGTCGACGACGAGCTGGCCACTCTGGGCAGCCGCGAGTGAACCACCGGCCGGAGGGCCGACCGCCCTCCGGTCCGCTCATGCGGACGAGGAACCATGTGCGAGGTCTTCGCCTCGACCGACCCGCGTATCTGTGAGCCCGTCACCCGCTCGGTGCGGTTGCACGGCGCCGTGACCAGCATCCGCCTGGAGCGGCAGTTCTGGACCATCATCGACGAGATCGCCCGCCTCGAAGGGATGCGCACACCGCATTTCCTGGCGACCCTGCACGACGAGGTGCTCGAGCGTCGCGGCGAATGCGAGAATTTCGCCTCGCTCCTTCGGGTGATCTGCGCGGCCTGGGTCGAGCGTCGCGGCAGGTTGGCGGTCGCCGCCGAATAATTATTTCCGGGTAGTAGCCACCTACTACCACCTCGCCGCACGGCTCGATTATCGTCGAGCGATCGAGACGCGGGAGGAAATCCATGGCCAAGGCCATCCACATGATGGTGCGGGTGCTCGATCTCGAGCGCTCGATCGACTTCTATCGCCGCGCCTTCAGTCTGAAGGTGGCGGATCATCTCGATTTCGACGGCTTCGCGCTGGTCTATCTCGCCAACGAGGAGACGCCGTTCGAGGTCGAGCTCACCTTGAACAAGGGCCGCGAGGAACCCTACCGGCTGGGCGACGGCTATGGCCACGTCGCGTTCAGCGTCGACGATCTCGACGCCGAGCATGCGCGGCTGAAGGAAGCCGGCATCGCCGTCGGCGACGTCAAGGCGATGCAGCACGAAGACCGCGATCTCGCCCGCTTCTTCTTCGTCCAGGACCCGGACGGCTACAAGATCGAGGTCCTGCAGCGCCAGGGGCGCTATCGGTGAAAGCGCTATCGGCAAATGCGCAAGCGGGCCCGGACGCATGCCGACGGGCCCAAAGGGAGGCGAAAACATGACGATCGTGTTCGAACGCAAGGCCGAGCGCGCGCTCGGCGTGCCGCGCAGCGAGCGCCTGCGGCTCGACCGCCGGCGGTTTCTGGCGAGCAGCCTGAGGGCCCTCGGCGCCTATGTGGTAGCGGCGCAGGGGGTGACCTGGATCGTCGGCGCCGACAAGGCCTGGGCGATGGAGCTCGACGCCTTCGAGCCCGACCTGGCCGAGACGCTGCTACAGATGACCCGCGCGCTCTATCCGCACGATTTCCTGGGCGACGTCTATTACGCCAAGGTGGTCGAGGACCTCGATGCCGAGGCGTCCGGGTTCGAGGACAAGAGCCGGCTCGCCCTGATGCGCGACGGCATGGCGGCGCTGAACGAGGCCGCCGGCGGCACCTTCACCAGCGCCGACGACGCGCAGAAGGTCGAGGCGCTCCGCAAGATCCAGGACACGCCCTTCTTCCAAGCGGTCCGCAGCAAGACCGTGGTCTCGCTCTACAACCAGTCCGAGGTCTGGACCGAATTCGGCTACGAGGGCCCCGTCTATGAGCGCGGCGGTTATCTGTTCAACGGTTTCAACGATCTGAACTGGCTGCCGGACCCGCCGGCCGATGCCAGTCCGCCGGTCCAGATCTGAGGGGAGGACGAGCATGGCGACCTTCGACAAGAACGACGACAATGTCGTGGTCATCGTCGGCTCGGGCGCGGGTGGCGGCACCCTGGCCCACGAGCTCTGTTCCAGGGGCATCGACGTGGTGCTGCTCGAGGCCGGCGCGCGGCAGAGCATCGATTCGTATGTTCAGGACGAATGGGCGAGCTTCGGCCAGCTCGCATGGCTGGAGAAGCGCTGGTCCGACGGCGGCTGGCGCATCGCCACCGATTTCCCCAACCTGCCGGCGTGGATCTGCAAGACCGTGGGCGGCACCACCACCCACTGGGCCGGCGCGTCGCTGCGCTTTCAGGAGCACGAGTTCGAGATCCGCACCCACTATGGCGAGATCGAGGGTGCCAACCTGCTCGACTGGCCGATCACCCTGGCCGAGATGGAGCCCTTCTACGACCGGGCCGAGGACAAGCTGGGTGTCACCCGCACCCACGGCATTCCCGGCCTGCCGGGCAACAACAATTTCAAGGTGCTCTACGCCGGCGCCACCAAGATCGGCTACAAGACCGTCCATACCGGCCACATGGCGATCAACAGCGCATTCCGTGACGACCGGCAGATGTGCCACCAGATGGGCTTCTGCTTTCAGGGCTGCAAGATGGGGGCGAAGTGGTCGACCCTCTATTCGGAGATTCCCAAGGCCGAGGAGACCGGCCGGCTGGAGCTTCGGACCGAGGCCTATGTGCTGCAGATCCTGCACGACGATGCGGGCAAGGTGACGGGTGTGCTCTATGCCGACAAGGACGGCGTGCAGCACGAGCAGAAGGCGCGCATCGTCGCCGTCGCCGGCAACTCGATCGAGAGCCCGCGACTGCTGCTCAATTCCGCCTCGGCCAAATTTCCGGACGGGCTGGCCAACTCCTCGGGCCAAGTCGGCCGCAACTATATGCGGCACACCACGGGCTCGGTCTATGCGGCCATGCCCGAGCCGGTGCACATGTATCGCGGCACGACCATGGCCGGTGTCGTCCAGGACGAGGCGCATCACGACACCGGTCGCGGCTTCGCCGGCGGCTACGAGATCGAGACGCTCTCGCTCGGCATCCCCTTCATGGCCGCCTTCCTCGATCCCGGCGCCTGGGGCCGCGACTTCGCACGCAAGATGGAGACCTACGACCACATGGCGGGAATGTGGATCGTCGGCGAGGACATGCCGCAGGAGACCAACCGCGTCACCCTCGATCCCGAGGAAAAGGACGCCCACGGCATGGCGGTCCCGCGGGTGGCCTTCACCGACCACCCCAACGATGCGGCGATGCGCGAGCACGCCTACGGCCGCGGCGAGGCGATCTACGACGCGGTCGGCGCCAAGGCCGTCTATCGCGTACCGCCTTATCCATCGACACACAATCTCGGCACCAACCGCATGTCCGAGAATGCCCGCGACGGCGTGGTGAACAAGTGGGGCCAGACCCACGACGTGCCCAATCTCTTCGTCTCCGACGGCAGCCAGTTCACTACGGGCGGGGCCGAGAACCCGACGCTCACCATCGTGGCGCTGGCCATCCGTCAGGCGGAGCACATCGCGGATCGGATGAGCAAGAACGAGATCTGACGGAGACGGAGGGCGCGACGCCCTTCGCCCCGCCGATCTCTCGCGATCAGGCGGTGCCGCTCAGGCGCCGCCTTCGCGTCATGCGGTAGAGACTGCACGCCGTCGGCTCTCGTGGGGAGGACGTTTCGTGCCCGCCCGATGCGGGTACCGGGGGCCGATCGCCTATCGACCGGCATGCTTGTGTCGGCTCCCTTCATAAACTAGACTATCCGGACTAAGTTTGGAGGATAGTTCATGGAAACGGTGAACATTCACGAGGCGAAGACACATCTCTCGCGTCTGGTGGATCGTGCGGCCAAGGGCGAACCGTTCATCATCGCCAGGGCCGGCAAGCCGCTGGTGAAGGTGGTGGCGATCGAGGCGCCGGAAAAGCCGGCTTCGCGTCTGGGCTTCATGCGCGGCGCGATCGTCGTGCCGGACGACTTCGACCGCATGGAGCAGGAGTCGATCGAGGCGATCTTCGCGGGCCGGGAATGACGCTCTTGCTCGACACCCACGTGCTGCTGTGGGCGGTCGTCTCACCGGAAAAGCTGAGCGGCAAACTTCGAGCGAGGCTCGATTCTCCCAGGGAGGAAATCTGCTATAGTACTGCGAGCTTGTGGGAGATCGCCATCAAGAGCACTCTCGGACGTACGGATTTCTCTGTCGACGTCGCGGCGCTGCGGCGGGGTCTGCTGGAGCACGGCTATCGTGAGGTTCCGATCTCCGGCTCACATGCCATAGCGCTTCGGCATCTCCCGCATCTGCACAAGGATCCGTTCGACCGCATGCTGATCGCGCAAGCACAGGCGGAAAGCGTCGTCCTGCTGACCCACGACGCGCAGGTCGCGCGCTATCCAGGTCCCATCGAACTCGTGTGAGCGGAGAGTTCCTCAAGACGAGCCGGATGAAGAAGTCACGGACTTCCCGCTCGCGACCTGACGACCCTTGTCTCCCGCTTCTGCCGGCGCCATCTTCGCGGCCATGCATACGAACGATCCTTCCTCGCTCGATCAGCTTCGTGCCCTGGCTCTGGCCGGCGGCGAGCAGGATGGGCCGATGCAGCGGCCGGATGCGGGTAAGCCTTTCGTGCTGGCCTCGGATTTCGCACCGTCGGGCGACCAGCCCGGGGCCATCGCCGAACTGACGGCGGGCTTGCAGCAGGACGAGCGTGATCAGGTGCTCCTGGGGGTCACCGGCTCGGGCAAGACCTTCACCATGGCGCACGTGATCCAGAACATGCAGCGCCCTGCGATCGTGCTGGCACCCAACAAGATCCTCGCAGCCCAGCTCTACGGCGAGTTCAAAAATTTCTTTCCGGACAATGCGGTCGAGTATTTCGTCAGCTATTACGATTATTATCAGCCCGAAGCCTATGTCCCGCGCTCGGACACCTATATCGAGAAGACGGCGGCGGTGAACGAGCAGATCGACCGAATGCGCCATTCGGCGACCCGGGCGCTGTTCGAGCGCGACGACGTCATCATCGTGGCCTCGGTCTCCTGCATCTACGGCATCGGCGCGCCCGAGGTCTACGCCTCGATGACCATGACGCTGAAGGCCGGCCAGCGGGTCGAGCGCCAGCGGCTGCTGCGGGCGCTGGTCGAACTGCAATACAGGCGCAACGAGCTCGACTTCTCGCGCGGCACCTTCCGCTCCAAGGGCGACAGCCTGGAGATCTTCCCGGCCCATCTCGAGGACACGGCCTGGCGGCTCTCGCTCTTCGGCGACGAGATCGA
>JAGREO010000005.1 GCA_020446525.1 Geminicoccaceae bacterium
CGGCCGCCCTTGATCGCCGAGAGGTGTTTGCGCACGCAGTTCATCTCGGCGATGTTGGCGCCCGAGCGCAGCAGCGCCTTGTTGACCTCCTGCTTGTCGGCCAGCGTCAGCCCGCCCGCCGGCAGGGCCGAGAGTGCCGAGCCGCCGCCGGACACCAGGGCGATCACCAGATCGTCCGGGCCCGTATCCTCGAGCAGCGCCATCATTTCGCGCGCCGCCCGCTCGCCGGCGGCATCGGGCACCGGGTGGGCCGCTTCGACGATGCGGATCGAGTCACAAGGCACGGCGTGGTCGTAGCGGGTGATGACCAGCCCTTCGAGCGGGCCGCCGCCATGCGCGCCCCAGTGCTGCTCGAGCGCCCGGGCCATGGCGGCGCTGGCCTTGCCCATGCCGACGACGATGGTGCGGCCGGAGGGCGGTGCCGGCAGGTGGCGCGGTACCACCAGATCGGGCAGGGCGGCCGCCACCGCCGCGTCGAACATGGCGCGCAGGAGCCGTCTCGGGTCGTGTTCCGCCATCGTCTACTCTCCCTCGGAAGGCCGCGAGTGTAGTGGAGCCGGGGAGCGGCCGCCACCGGCGCGTGGCCGGAACGACGCCGTGTATTTCGGGGGGCGACAGTCTGGCGACAAAGCCGTACGGCGGTGCTAAGTGCTCGGGCGAAGCCGGCCGAAGGTCCGGCCGACGGGATCACGTGGAGGACGACTGGATGACGAACTCGGCACTTTTCGCCCGCCTCCTGGGCGGTATCGCGCTGCTCGGTGTCATGTCCGGTGCTGCGGCATGGGCCTTCGAGCCCGAGCAAACCGAATGTATCGCGCCGGCCAATCCGGGCGGCGGCTGGGATTTCACCTGCCGTCAGGTCGGCAAGACCATGCAGGATCTGGGGCTCGTTCCGGGCACCATGCAGGTCACCAACCTCGCCGGCGGCGGCGGTGGTGTGGCCTTCGCCGAGGTGGTCAACAAGCGTGCCGACGAGAACGATCTCATCGTCGCCGCCTCGACCGCGACCGCGACGCGGCTGGCCCAGGGCGCCTATCCGGGCAACACCATGGACCAGGTGCGCTGGCTGGGCTCGGTCGGCACCGACTACGGGATCATCGCGGTCGACGCCGATTCGCCGATCCAGACCCTGCCCGAGCTGATGGAGAAGGTGAAGGCCGATCCGTCCAGCGTCGCGTTCGCCGGCGGTTCCGCGGTCGGGGGCTGGGATCATCTCAAGGTGCTGATCGCCGCCGAGGCCGCGGGCATCGACGATGCGCGCAGCGTCAAATATGTCGCCTTCGACGGCGGCGGCGAGGCGGTGACGCAGCTTCTGGCGGGCTCGGTACAGGCCTTCACCGGCGACGCCTCGGAGGCCAAGGGCTTCGTCGATTCGGGCGACATCAAGGTGCTGGCGGTGCTCGCACCGGAGCGCCTCGAGGGCGATTTCGCCTCCTTCCCCACCGCCAAGGAGCAGGGTCTGGACGCCATGGGCGCCAACTGGCGCGGCTTCTACGCCCCGGGCGGCATGTCGGACGAGGCGTATCAGTACTGGGTCGACGCGATCGGCAAGACCTACGAATCCGACGAATGGCAGCAGGTGATGGCGCAGAGCGGTCTCGCCCCGCTCGATCTGCAGGGCGAGGAGTTCGAGGCCTTCGTCGCCGAATCGGTCGCCAAGATCCAGGAGATCTCGCGCGAGATCGGCATCATCCAGTAGCGCCTGGATGCTCGGGCGGCGGTGCCGCGGCACCCCGCCCGAGTGCTGCTGCCGGTGGTGCATGACGGGGGGAACGGGCGTGAGTGATCGGGTTCTGGGCGGCATCGGCCTCGTTCTGGCCGCCTTCTACATCTGGCAGGCGACGACCATCCAGGTCAGCTTCATCAGCGATCCGGTCGGGCCCAAGACCTTTCCCATCATCATCGGCCTGCTGCTCGCCGTCTCCAGTCTGGTGATCATGCTCAAGCCGGATGCCGAGCCGCACTGGCCGGCCATCGGGCGTCTGGCGGAAATCGCTCTCGCGGTGGTGGTGCTCGTGGCCTACGCCATGGCGTTGCCGGCGGTGGGCTTCGTCGCCGCCACGGCGGTCGCCTCGGCGTTCCTGAGCTGGCGGCTGGGTACGGCACCTCTGCCGGCGGTGGCGGCGGGCGTGGCCATCGCGCTCGGCATCTACGTCGTGTTCCACCTGATCCTCGGCCTGTCGCTGGCCGAGGGCCCGTACGGCTTTTGAGGGACCGGCCATGGAAGCTCTCTCCTCGCTGGCCGACGGGTTCGCCGTCGCACTCACCTTCCAGAATCTCGGGCTGGCGCTGATCGGCTGCTTTCTCGGCACCATCATCGGCGCCCTGCCGGGGCTCGGACCGTCGAACGGCGTGGCGATCCTCATCCCGCTCGCCTTCTCGCTCGGGCTCGGGCCGACGCCGGCGCTGATCCTGCTCACCTCGGTCTATTACGGGGCGATGTATGGCGGCCGCATCTCCTCGATCCTGCTCAACATTCCGGGCGACGAGCCGGCCCTGATGACGACGCTCGACGGCTATCCCATGGCGAAGCAGGGCAGGGCCGGCGAGGCGCTGGCGATCTCGGGCGTGGCCTCGTTCGTCGGGTCGTTCTTCGCGACCATCGGCCTCGTCTTTCTCGCACCGCTTCTGGTGCAGGTGGCCCTGCTGTTCGGCCCGGCCGAATATTTCGCCCTCTTCGCGCTCGCCTTCGCCACGCTGGGCGGCGTCTCCTCGACCAATCAGGCCAAGGCGGCCTTCGCCACGGCGCTCGGCCTCGGCATCGCGATGGTCGGTGTCGACGGCCAGACCGGCGTGCCGCGCTTCTCCTTCGGCGAGGTGCATCTCTATGACGGCATCGATTTTCTCGTCGCCATCGTCGGCCTGTTCGCGCTCTCGGAGGTCTTCATCTTCCTCGAGCATCGCGGCGACGGCTCCGGCGAGGGCAAGCAGGCGGATGTCGGGATCGGCCGGATCACGCCGTCCTTCGCCGTGCTGCGCCGCTGCACGCCCACCATGGCGCGCTCGACCGTGCTCGGCTTCGTCGCCGGCGTGCTGCCGGGTGCGGGCGCGTCGCTCGGCTCGTTCCTCGCCTACACCTCGGAGAAGGCGGTCGCCGACAAGGAAGGCACCTTCGGCAAGGGCGATCCGCGCGGTGTGGCGGCGCCCGAGGCCGGCAACAATGCCGCGGCCGGCGGTGCCCTGGTGCCGATGCTGGCACTCGGCGTGCCCGGCTCGGGCACCACGGCGGTGCTGCTGGCGATGCTGCTCGCGCTGAACATCACGCCCGGACCCCTCCTGTTCCAGCAGAACCCGGACGTGGTCTGGGGCCTGATCGCGGCGCTCTTCATCGCCAACTTCATGCTGCTGGCGATGAACATCCCGATGGTCGGCCTCTTCGTGCGGGTCCTGATGATCCCGCCCAAATTCCTGATGCCGATCGTCGCCATGGTCTCCTTCGTCGGCATCTACGGCATCTCCGGCTCGACCTTCGATCTGATGGTGATGGTGGTGTTCGGCGTGCTGGGCTGGGTGCTGCGCAAGCTCGAGGTGCCGCTGGTGCCGGTGATCCTCGGCATCCTTCTGGGCAACCTGATGGAATCCAACCTGCGGCGTGCGATGACGATTTCAGACGGCGACTGGACGGTGCTGTTCGCCTCGCCGCTCGCACTCCTGCTCTGGGCCATCGCCGTGGTCGGCTTCGTTCTGCCGATCCTGGTCGGCAAGCGGATCAAGCGACGCATGCACATGACGGAAGAAGAGCCGGGCGGTGCCACCACCACGGACTGAGGGTCAGCCGGATACCATCTCGGCGAAGTGGCGGCGCATGCGCCGGGCATCGGGCTCGATCCCGGTGAACAAGCGAAAGGCGCCGGCCGCCTGCATCACCGCCATGCCGCCGCCGTCGAGCGTGCGGCAGCCGCGTGCGCGGGCGGCCGCGAGCAGCGCCGTCTCGAGCGGGAAATAGACGATGTCGGCGACCCAGAGACCGGGGTGCAGCAATTCGGTCGGCAGCGCGGTGCCGGGGAATGTCGCCATGCCCATGGGCGTGGCGTTGACCACCCCGTCGGCCGTCGCCAGGGCATGTGTGATATTCTCGTTCGCCACGATTCGCCCGGCGCCGAAGCGGGCCCCGAGTTGTGCCGCCAGCCGTGCCGCCCGGGTGCCGTCGACGTCGAGAATGGTGAGGCGGCCGGCGTCCGACTTCAGGAGCGCGTAGGCTACGGCCGACCCGCCGCCGCCGGCACCCAGCAGCACGACGTGATCGAGGCGGACGTCGCTCATGGTGCGGCGCAAGTTCTGCGCGAAGCCCCACCAGTCGGTGTTGTGGCCGATGCGCCGGCCGTTCTCGAACAGCACGGTATTGACGGCGCCGAGTGCCGCGGCGTCTTCCGACACCTCGTGGAGCAGCGGGATGATCGCCTGCTTGCAGGGGATGGTGACGTTGAGCCCGTCATAGCCCAGCCGCTCGGCTGCGATCAGCAGCTCCGGCAAATCCTGCGCCTCGAGACCGAGCTGGGTCAGATCGATCGTCCGATAGACGTAGCGCAGGCCGAGCTCCGCGCCCTCCTGCTCGTGCAGGGCCGGAGTCCGCGAAGCCTGAATGCCGGCGCCCAAAAGCCCGACCAGCAGCGAGCGGCGCGATTTCGTCGGGTCGTGGGTCATGATGCCGTTACGTGCTCCTCGTCCGTCGCGGGACGTTAGGGCGCGGCCTGCGGCTTGAAAACGCCTTTTCGGGTGTCTCGCCGAGCCTGCTATGATGTGCGCGGCGGCGGCGAGGGAACGGTGAGGTGGGATGAGCGAGAAGCCCTGTATCATCACGGTTGCGATCACCGGGTCGGTGGCGACCAGGGCCGACAATCCGGCCGTGCCGATCACCGTGAGCGAGCAGGTGGAGAGCACGCAGGCGGCGTTCGAGGCCGGTGCCACGCTGGCGCATTGCCACGTCCGTAACGACGACGGCTCGCCATCCTCCGATCCCGAGCGCTTCGGCCGCCTGCTCGAGGGGCTGCGCCGGCATTGTCCCGGCATGATCGTGCAGTTCTCGACCGGCGGCCGATCCGGTTCGGGCCGCGAGCGCGGCGGTATGCTGCCGCTCGCACCCGACATGGCCTCCCTGTCGACCGGTTCGTGCAACTTCCCCACACGGGTCTACGAGAACAGCCCCGAGCTGATCGACTGGCTGGCCGCCGGCATGCGGGAGCACGGCGTCAAGCCCGAGGTCGAGGCGTTCGATCTCTCGATGATCTTCAAGGCCGTCGAGATGGCCGCGGACGGCCGGATCGTCGGTCCGCTGCACGTGCAGTTCGTCATGGGTGTGAAGAACGCCATGCCGGTCGATCGGGAATCGTTCGTCTTCTTCGCCGAAACACTGCGCCGCCTGGTGCCGGATGCCACTTGGACCGGGGCGGGTATCGGGCGCCATCAGGACACGCTGGTGCGCTGGTCGCTCGAACTGGGTGGTCATTGCCGGACGGGTCTCGAAGACAATGTGCGGCTCGACAAGACGACGCTGGCGCCGTCCAATGCGGCCCTGGTCGAGCGCGTCGTCGCCCTTTGTCCCGAATATGGCAGGCGGCCGGCGACGGCGGGCGAGGCGCGCGCACTGCTCGGCCTGGCCGGGGCGGCTTGATCCGAACGGCGGAGGGTGAGGCGGATGAGCGACATTCTCTGGCAGCCGACGCCCGAGCGGCGGGCGGCGACACGGATCGCCGGCATGGCGGAAGCACACGGATTCGAGGGTGACGACGCGGTCGAGCAGCTTCGACGCTGGTCGATCGAGCAGCCGCAGGCGTTCTGGACGGAGGTCTGGGATCTGGCGGAAATTCGCGGCGAGCGGGGCGGGCGCGTCCTGGTCGACGAGACGCGGATGCCGGGTGCGCGCTGGTTTCCCGATGCACGGCTGAACTTCGCGCAGAACCTGCTGCGCCGCGACGACGGTACGCCCGCCATCGTCTTTCGCGGCGAGGACGGGCGCCGGGTCGAACTCTCCTGGGCCGATCTGCAGGGGCGTGTGCGCGATCTCGCGGCCGCCATGCGCCGAAAGGGGGTGGGCGCCGGCGACCGTGTGGCCGGCCTGCTGCCCAATATCCCGGAGGCCGTGATCGCCATGCTGGCGGCGACGGCGCTGGGGGCGGCTTGGTCGTCGACCTCGCCCGATTTCGGCGTCGACGGGGTGGTCGACCGGTTCGGCCAGATCGAGCCCAAGCTGCTGATGACCGTCGATGGTTATCTCTACGCCGGCAAGAGGCTCGACATCCGGGCGAAGGTCGGGGCCGTCGCCGCCGCTCTGCCGTCCCTGAAGAAGGTCGTCGTCGCACCGTTCCTGAACGAACGCCCCGATCTCGCGGGCATGGAGAAGGCGGTGCTCTGGAACGATTTCGCACCGCCCGCCGACGAGGCGATCGCCTTCGCGCAACTTCCCTTCGATCATCCGCTCTACGTGCTCTACTCGAGCGGCACGACGGGCAAGCCCAAGGCGATCGTCCACGGCGCCGGCGGTACGCTCTTGCAGCACGTCAAGGAACACCGCCTGCACACCGGTCTGCGGCCGGGCGCGCGCATCTTCTACTTCACCACCTGCGGCTGGATGATGTGGAACTGGCTGGTCGGCGCGCTGGCGTCGGAGGCGACGATCTTGCTCTACGACGGTTCGCCCTTCTATCCCGACGGCAACGCGGTCTGGAGCTTCGCC
>JAGREO010000314.1 GCA_020446525.1 Geminicoccaceae bacterium
CGCCCACGCGGGGATGAACCGGCCTGCGGCGAATGCGCGGGCAATCGCTTCTTGTGTTCCCCGCCCACGCGGGGATGAGCCGATCGTTTGTCGCGGGGACGAAAAGCTCTACGCGTGTTCTCCGCCCACGCGGGGATGAACCGCTGGTGCTCGGTGGTCGCTCCTCGCTGCGCGCGCGTGTCGCGTTCGGGCGGGGGCGGCGGGTTCTCGTGCGTGGTTGTGCGGGGTGGGGGAACGTGCGAAGGGGGATTGGTCGGGGCCCGTGCCGCGTGAGGGTGCCGGTCTGCTCGGGGTTGGTCTTCTTCGGGGTGCGGGGGTTCGGCTCGGGTCGGTTCGGGAATGGCGCGCCTCTATATCAATTCGTACGTCAGGAGATGGGCGCAGAGGGCGCCCCTGGTGGATCGGGGGCTGCGGCGGCTCGAGACGTCGACCGTGGCGGCGCTCTGGGCGGTGACGCGCATGCTGCGGGTCGAGCGGGCCTCGGCGATCGGTGCTCTCTTCGGCGGGACGATCGGGCCGCGGCTGCGCAAGCACCGGCACGTGCTGGGCAATCTCTCGATCGCCTTTCCGGAGAAGGACCGGGCCTGGATCGAGGCGACCGGCAAGGAGGTCTGGCGGCAGATCGGCCGGACGCTGGCGGAATATCCGCATATCGACCTGTTCCATGCGCATCTCGACCGGGCATCGGCGGGAACGCCCGGCATGCCCGGGGCGGCGGCTCCGGCGGCGGAGGGCGGGGCGCCCGGTGCGCCCGGTCCGGCGCGGTCGTCGGTGATCGCGGAGGCCCGTGTCGGGGCGCATGCCGGGCACCGTGGCGACTCCCGTGTCGGCCCCCATGGCAGCCCCCATGGCCACCCCCATGCAAGGGGAGCGATCACGTCCCGTGGCACGCCTCGTATGGCGCTCGAGGCGGCGTTCGATCTGGAGCTGCTGCGCAACGCCGAGCGGGGGTTCGTGCTGCTGGCCATGCATCAGGGGAACTGGAACCTGCCGGGCCTGTGCGGGGCGCTGGGCGGGTTTCCCTTCGACGTGATCTACGGCGAGCAGAAGCATCCCGATTTCGAGGCGATGATCGCCGCTCATCGCAACCGCATGCCCTGCGGCTTCATCCATGTCGACGACACGCCGCGGGCGATGATCCAGGCGCTCAAGGGCGGGCGCAGCGTCGGGCTCTTCGTCGACCAGCGGGTCGATGCCGGCGATCCCGTGCCGTTCTTCGGCCACGACGCGCCCACCGTGACCATCCCGGCGCGCATCGCCTGCAGGCTCGGCACGGGCGTGATCCCGACCGGGATCGCCCGTCTGCCCGGCGCCCGCTTCCGGCTGACGATGGCCGAGCCGATCTATGCCGATCCGGCGGCGGGCGACGCGCATCGCGCCTCGATCGGCATGATGGCGCGGGTGCATCGCCAGTTCGAAGCGTGGATCCGTGCGCAGCCGGCGGACTGGTGTTGTGTCAAGCGCCGCTGGCCGAAGGGGACCGTTCCGGCCCGATCGGGGGCGGACCGGTCGGGGGCGGCATCATAGGAGATCGCGCGCGCCCGCCGTCTCACGCGCGTGCGAGGGCCTCGGCCAGTACGGCCACGGTGTCGCTCCAGCGCCGTTGTGTGCGGCGTGCGGCGCGGGCGCCGGCGCGCAGATCCGCCAGCGTGTCCCTCGAGAGGCTGTCCAGAAGGGCGGCCAGGGCGGCGGCGTCGCCGGGGGGGAAGAAGCGGGCGGCGCTCTCCGGCACGGCTTCGCCGATGGCGCCGGCATCGGCGGCGAGGACCGGCAGACCGTGGGCGACGGCATCCGCGGCGGCCATGCCGAAGCCTTCGAAGAGGGCGGTGGAGAGGAAGAGGTCGGCGCCGCGGTAGAGCCGGTCGAGAGCGGCGGCGTCGCATTCGCCGGCGAGCGTGATCCGCCCGGCCAGACGGTGGCGGGCGATGGTGTCGCGCAGGGCGGCCGTGGTTCCGGGGTCGCGGTCGAGGGCGCCGGCGATGGTGAGGTGCCAGCGGCGGGCTTCGGTGCGGGCGAGGGCCTCGATCAGGGTGGCGAAATCCTTGCGCGGGATGACGGCGCCGACGGCGAGCAGGCGCAGCACGCCGTCGCGGGAGCCGGGTGCCGCCGGTTTTTCGTCCGTGCCCGGCGGGGCGACGGTGATCCGCTCGGCCGGGACGGCGTAGTCCTCGATCAGGAGTGCGCTCGTGGCGTGCGAGGTGGTGACGATGCGGGGCGCGGCGGCGAGGGCGCGGCGCTCGGAGCGATGCAGCCGTGCCGCCTGGTCCGGCGTGAGGCCGGTCTCGAGGGCCAGCGGGTGGTGGACGAGAGCGATCGGCCGGACGTGGCGGGCGACGGTGGCGGCACGGGCGCCCAGGGCACCCCAGGCCAGACCGTCGATCAGCACGCGGCATCCGGCGGGCAGGGTGCGAAGGCGGCGGGTGGCTTCGTCGAGGGTGGCGTCGGGGGCAAGCGGAAAGCCGTGGCCGAGCGGCAGCGGGTCGACCCGCCAGCCGCGCCCGATCAGGCCCCGGGCGATCCGGGCGTCGTAAATGAAGCCGCCGGTGCGGGTTTCGAGGCGGCCCGGATGGGCGAGGACGAGGTGGGGCGGATCTTTGCCGCGGTCGCCCTGCATTTCGTGCTAGCTCCTCGTGCGGGACGGGCGACGGGAACGGGATCGGCGATGAGTGACTTCGACGACGAGGATCGCAGCGGGCGCAGTGCGGCGCACATCACTTATGCGCTCTATGCGGTGTCGCTGTTCAGCGGGCTGCCGATGTTTCTGGGGGTGATCGTCGCCTATGTCACCCGGGGCGGTGCGCGTCCGCGCTATCGCGATCATCTGAGCTATGCGATCTCGACCTTCTGGTGGTCGCTGCTGTGGCTGGTTCTGGGGCTCCTGCTCTGGGTCGTGCTGATCGGCTATGTCTTTCTCGCGCTCGCCTGGGTCTATACCGCCTGGCGCACGGTGCGCGGCTGGCTGCGGCTCCTGGACGAGCGCCGGCCGCCGGGGTACTAGGACCGTTTGCGGCTTCAGAGCGTGCCTTCGTAGCCGGCCCAGGCGACGTGGCTTTCGGCGAGTTCCACCTTCATCGAGGCGAGATCTTCGCTGCCGGGGCCGAGCCTGCCCTCGGCGATGGCGGCGCGCATGGAGTCGAAGATGTGGCGGGCGAGGAACTCCGTCGTGGTGTTCTCTCCGGCGAAGGCGTCGATCTCGTCGAGATTGCGCAGGTCGAGCCCGGCGAGGACGGCCTTGAGGGCCGTGGTGGCGCGGGCGATGTCGACGACGACATTGTCGGGGTTCAATTCGGCGCGACGGAATTCCACGTCGACGACGAAGGTGGCGCCGTGCAGCTTCTGCGCCGGGCCGAAGAGCTCGCCCCTGAAACTGTGGGCGATCATGATGTGGTCGCGAACGCGCACCGTGTACATGCGGACGAGGACCTCCCTATCGTCGGTCGTAGCGGACCCGCCGACATAGGGCCCGGAGCCGGCCGGCGGCAAGGGCCGGAAGGACATGGGGCAGTTCCCCGAAGGCGCATTCGCCGTCGATCAGCGCATCCAGACGGTCGTCGGCGAGCAGCTCGAGGGCCTTGGCGAGGCGCCGGGCCGGGCTCCAGCGGGCCGCACGGGCCGGGGGCACGCTGCCGACCTGCGAACTCTCGAGCACGAGCCGGCCGCTGAAGAAGCGGCCGCCCAGCGGCAGTGTGGTCTCCTTGTCGCCGTGCCAGCCCGCGAGCAGGATCAGGCCCTCGTCGGCGACGTGGTGCAGGGCGGTCGTCAGGGCGCCGGGATCGCCGGTGCAATCGACGACGACGTCGCTCTTGTCCAGCGGGCCCGGCTCGAGTCCGAGCGCTTCGATGGCGGCACGGCGTCCGGCGTCGATGTCGTGGATGCCCACCTCGCTGCCGGGCAGGCGCGAGGCCAGCCATGCGGTGAGCAGGCCCACGGTGCCGGCACCGAGGACGGTGACGCGGTCGCCGGCCATGATGCGGCCGTCCCAGAGGCCGTTGAGCGCGGTCTCCATGTTGGCGGCGAGGACGGCGCGGCCGGCGGGCACGGCCGGCGGCAGGGTGAAGGCCGCCGTGGCGGGCACGGTGAAGAGGTCCTGGTGCGGATGCAGGCAGAAGACCTCGTCGCCGATGCGCTCCGGCACGCCCTCGACCACCTCGCCCACGGCGGCGTAGCCGTAGCAGACCGGGAACGGAAAGGCGCCGCGCTGGAACGGGCAGCGCATGCGCTCGTGCCCGGCGGCGGGGATACGGCCGGCGGCGACCAGCGATTCGGTGCCGCGGCTGATACCGGAGAAGAGGGTGCGGACGGTGACCTCGTCCGGGCCCGGCGGCCGGACTTCGCTGCTGCGGATTTCTCCGGCGAACGGCGCCGTCGCCCAGTAGGCGCGGGCGCGCGGCACCGCTCAGGCGGCTTTGGCGATGTCGAGCCGGGCCCAGACCTGCTGCAGGGCGTCGATCAGCGCGTCCATCAGGCTGTCGTCGTGCAGGGGGCCCGGGGTGAGCCGCAGGCGTTCGCTGCCCTTGGGCACGGTGGGGTAGTTGATGGGCTGGATGTAGATCGCGAAATCGTCCATCAGCATGTCGGTCGCCGCCTTGCAGCGCACCGGATCGCCCACCAGGATCGGCACGATGTGCGAGGGCGAGGGCATCACCGGCAGGCCGGCCGTGACGAGCCGGCGCTTGAGCGTGGCGGCACGTTCCTGTTGCGCCCGGCGCTCGGCCTGGCTGGTCTTCAGGTGGCGGACCGAGGCGATGGCACCGCCGACCACCGCCGGGGCGAGCGAGGTCGTGAAGATGAAGCCCGACGCCCAGGAGCGCACCGCGTCCACCAGCGCCGAGGAACCGGCGATGTAGCCGCCCATGCAGCCGAAGGCCTTGGCGAGCGTGCCCTGGATCACGTCGACCCGTTCGAGCGCCCGGTCGCGCTCGGCGACGCCGGCGCCGCGCGGGCCGTACATG
>JAGREO010000315.1:0-808 GCA_020446525.1 Geminicoccaceae bacterium
CAACCCTCCGGCGTCGTCTCCGGCCCCCATAAGGGCCGTTCGACGGTACGGAGATCACCACCCGCATGCCGCTCCCGACCGGGCGAGCTTGGACAGGCGATTGACCGGGGCGGCGGCAGGGCGTAGGCAGGGGTCGTGGTGATTTGAGCCGGTCGGCTTGNNNNGGGCCACGTTAAAGAAACCGCTAAAAGGCCGGGATGCGTTGGGCGCCCTGGCTTTCGGCCGGGGCGTTGCGCATTGGGGAGCAGCAGCATGTCGGATGACCGCACGTGCGGTGGTTGGAGAAGCCGCACCCGGCTGATCCATGGCGGTATCGAGCGCTCGCAGTTCGGCGAGACCGCCGAGGCGCTCTTTTTGACTTCGGGCTTCGTCTACGAGCGGGCCGAGCAGGCGGAGGATCGTTTCAAGGATCGCGAGAGCGGCTTCATGTACAGCCGCTACGGCAATCCGACGGTGCGCATCTTCGAGGAGCGGATGACGGCGCTCGAGGGGGCCGAAGCGGCCTGCGCCACCGCTTCGGGCATGGCCGCGGTGCACGCCGCCATTCTCTGTCAGTTGCGCTCGGGCATGCGGGTGGTGGCGGCGCGTCTCTTGTTCGGCTCGTGCCGCTACATCCTCACCGACATCCTGCCGCGCTTCGGGGTGAAGGTGGAGCTGGTCGACGGCCCCGATCTCGACGCGTGGGAGAAGGCGCTGGCGCAGAAGACGGATCTGGTCTTCTTCGAGACGCCGGGCAATCCGACGCTCGAGATGGTCGACATCGAGGCGGTGTCGAAGCTCGCCCATGCCGCCGGCGCGCAGGTGATCG
>JAGREO010000315.1:872-4987 GCA_020446525.1 Geminicoccaceae bacterium
CCAAGCACATCGACGGTCAGGGCCGTTGTCTGGGCGGCATCGTCTTGTGCTCGAAGGCGTTCCACGAGGAGAAGCTGCATCCCTGGCTCAAGCACACCGGGCCTTCGCTCAGCCCGTTCAACGCCTGGGTGCTGCTCAAGGGTCTCGAGACGCTCGATCTTCGGGTGGCGCGTCAGACCGCCGATGCCGCGAGGCTGGCCCGCTGGCTCGAGGCGCATGCGGGCGTCGCGCGGGTGCTCCATCCGGGGCTCGAGAGCTTCCCGCAGGCCGAGCTCGCGCGCCGGCAGATGCGGGGCGGCGGAACGCTGCTGGGCTTTTACGTGGGCGGCGGCAAGGAGCGCACCTTTCGTGTGCTCAACGCGCTGCGGCTCGTCGCCATCTCCAACAATCTGGGCGATGCCAAGACGCTCGTCACCCATCCGGCCACCACCACCCACTCGAAGCTGCCGGAGGACGAGCGGGCGGCGCTGGGCATCACCGACGATTTCCTGCGGCTGTCGGTCGGGCTCGAGGATGTCGAGGACGTGATGGACGATCTCGACCGGGCGCTGGCGACGTGAGGCGAGGCGTCGGGCGGCCCGGGGCGGAGTCGTGGCGGTGCGGGGCGAAGCGGTGGAGGGAAGGAGCAGGGCGATGGTGGATCATTCCGCCTGGGTGGGTCGGGAGCGGGTCGACCGCTATCGGCTCGACCCCTTCCCCGCGGCGGCGCTGGCCGCGGCCCTGGGGCAGGAGCGGAGGCCGGGTACGGGCGAGCCGCTGCCGCCCTTCTGGCACCATCTCTACGGTCACGCGCCGGTGGATGCGGCGCGCACCGGCAGGGACGGTCATCCGGTGCGCGGGGACTTCCTGCCGCCGGTATCGCTGGCCCGGCGCATGTGGGCCGGCGGGCGGCTGGGCTTCGAGGGTCACTTGCGGATCGGCGAGGAGGTGACGCGCCGTTCGGTGGTGCGGCGGATCGAGGAGAAGGCCGGCCGCAGCGGGCCGCTCGTCTTCGTCCTGGTCGAGCACCTGATCGAGGGGCCCTCGGGTCGCGTGGTCGAGGAGCACGACATCGTCTATCGCGACATGGGCAAGGGTGCGCCCTCAGCCGCCCCGCCCGCGGCGCCGTCCTTCGAGCCGGACCGCAGCCGCGAATGGACGCCGGACGAGGTGTTGCTGTTCCGCTATTCGGCCCTGACCTGGAACAGCCACCGCATCCACTACGACCTGCGTTACGCCACCGGGGTCGAGGGCTATCCGGGGCTGATCGTCCACGGGCCGCTCCTGGCGACCTTCCTCTTCGAGCATCTGCGCGAGGCGCACGAGGCGGGCCGGTTGCGCCGCTTCGGCTTTCGCGCGCTGCAGCCGGTCTTCGTCGGCGAGACCATCCGGGCCGAAGTGAAGGCGCGCGACGGCGGCGGCAATTGGGATCTTCGGATCGCCAGAGCCGATGCGGGCGTGGCGATGCAGGCTTGGGCCGAATTCGGCGACGACCGGGCGAAAGGAGCCGCATGACCACCATCGTCTTCGATCTGGGCAATGTTCTGATCGCCTGGGATCCGCGCCGGCTCTATCGCAAGCTGATCGCCGACGAGGCGGCGATGGAACGGTTCCTGGCCGAGGTCTGCACGCCCGCCTGGAACCTCGAGATGGACGCGGGCCGCCCTTGTGCCGAGGCGGTGGCCGAGAAGATCGCAGCCTTTCCGGCCGAGCGCGCGCTGATCGAGGCCTGGCACGGGCGCTGGATCGAGACCATCGGCGGGCCGATCGGCGCCAGCGTGCGACTGCTCGAGCGGCTGCACGCCGAGGGTGCGCGGCTGCTCGCCTTGAGCAACTGGTCGGCCGAGACCTTCGCCCTGATCCGCCACGAGCCGGACTATCGCTTTCTCGACCGGTTCGAGAAGATCTACCTCTCGGGCGCATTGCGCATGGTCAAGCCGCATCCGGAGATCTTTCAGCATCTTCTCGAGGATTCGGGCGAAGCGGCCGGCGATTGTCTCTTCGTCGACGACAGTGCCGCGAACATCGAGACCGCCCGGCGGCTCGGCTTTCAGACCCACCGGTTCGCCCCGCCGCCGGCCGACGGTGCCCCGGCGCTCGAGGCCGACCTGAAGGCGCGCGGCCTGCTCGCCTGAGGGTTCCCGTGCGCCGCCTTCTCGCGGGTCTCCTGGCGCTCGTCGCGGCAGGGCTCGCGGTGCTCGGCCTGCTGGCATGGTCGTCGCTGCCGCGAACCACCGGGCGGATCGCCGTCACTGGCATCGAGGCGCCGGTCGCCATCGTCCGTGACGGCTGGGGTGTGCCGCATATCCGGGCCGGGAGCGCCGGCGACGCCTATTTCGCGGTCGGTTTCGCGCATGCCCAGGACCGCTTGTGGCAGATGGAGATGAACCGGCGCATCGCCCAAGGCCGGCTGGCGGAGATCGTCGGGGAGCGGGCGCTGCCGCTCGACCGGCTGATGCGCACGCTGGGGCTTTACGCTCTGGCACAGGCGGGAGTCGAGCGGCTCGATCCGCGGGTCCGGGGCCATCTCGAAGCCTATGCCGCCGGGGTGAACGCCTTTCTCGCCACCCGCCGCGGCGCACTGCCGCTCGAGTTCCAGCTTCTGTGGCACGACATGGCGCCATGGCGGGTGGCCGACAGCCTCGTCTGGCCCAAGGTCATGGCGCTGGATCTGGCGAAGAACTGGCGCGACGAGGCGCTGCGCGTGCGGCTCGCTACGGTCCTCGGGCCGGCGCCCGAAGCGTTCGACGACCTCTTCCCGGGCCCGCCGCACGACGCGCCGGTCAGCCTCGGCGGGAGCGGGACATTCGAGGCGACATTCGGGGCGGTGCCGGGGGCCGGGTCCAACGTCTGGGTGGCGGGTGGCGCGACCAGCCGGACGGGAGCGGCGATGCTCGCCAACGATCCGCACCTTCGGCTGACCTCGCCCTCGGTCTGGTACCTGGCGCATCTCGAGACGCCGGAATTCACCGTCGCCGGCGCCACCATGCCGTCGATGCCGATGGTGGTGATCGGCCGCAACCGACGGATCGCCTGGGGGTTCACCAATTCCGGTGCGGACGTGCAGGATCTGTTCGTCGAGCGGGTCGTGGACGAAGAGCAGGACCACTACCGCACGCCGGACGGCACGGCGGCGTTCGAGGTGACGTCCGAGACGCTGGAGGTGCGCGGCGGCGAGCCGCAGCGGCTCGAGGCGCGCCGGTCGCGGCACGGCCCGGTGATCTCCGATCTGGCGCCGTATCTGGCGGCTCCCGGCACCGCGGTGGCGCTGCGCTGGAGTGCGCTGGAGCCGGACGATCGGACGATCGAGGCGGGCTTCGCCCTGGCCCGGGCCGGCGATCGGGCCGAGTTCGAGGCCGCCGTCGCCCTCTTCCAGTCGCCGCCGCAGAACGTCGCCTATGCCGACGCGGCGGGGCATGTGGGGCTGGTGCTGGCCGGCCGCATCCCGGTGCGGGCCGCAGGTGACGGACGCTGGCCGGTGGACGGAGCGTCGGGCCGCTTCGACTGGCGGGGGTTCGTCGATCCGGCCCGCCTGCCGCGGCGGTTCGATCCGCCTTCGGGCATCCTCTTCAACGCCAACAACGCGCTGGTGGCGGAGGATGCGCCTCTGTTCCTGACCCGGGACTGGGATCCGGCGCTGCGCGCCCGACGGCTCGGGACGCTGCTGGAGGCGGCCCCGTTCGATGCGGCGGATATGGCGGCGATGCAGGGCGATCTGCATTCGACCCTGGCCGACGACTTTCTGCCGCCGCTGCTCGAGGTGCCGCCGACGGAGGCGACGGCGGAGATTCTCGAGGCATTGCGCGTCTGGGATCGACGGGCGCGCGCCGACCGGCCGGAGCCGCTGATCTTCGCCCGCTGGTACGATGCCTGGGTCGAGGCGGTGCTGGCGGACGAGCTCGGTCCGGCGTTCGCCGCCTATGCCGGCGTTCGCGCCGAGGCGATGGCGCACATCGTCGAGGCGGCGCCGCACTGGTGCGACGACCGCACCACGGCCGCGGTGCGCGAAAGCTGTGTCGACCGGGCGGCCGTGGCGCTCGGGCGTGCGGTGGCGGCATTGCGGCGCGAGCAGGGTGACGACTGGCGCGGCTGGCGCCGGCCGGCGGCCGCGGGCGCCCGTCTGGCGCATCGGCCGT
>JAGREO010000316.1 GCA_020446525.1 Geminicoccaceae bacterium
CGCCCGATCATGCCCCGCCCGATCACGTCCACGCGATCAAGCCCGCCCGATCACACCCGCCCAATCATACCCGGCCGAGCGCGCCCGGCCGGTCATGAAGCGTTCTCGCGGCGCGACGGGGACAGTTCGCGGTGAAGCGTCATAACCTCCCAGTCCTCGCCCCTCAACCTCGAGGCCAGCCGCTCGACCGTGAAAACCGAGCGGTGCTTTCCACCGGTACAGCCGATGGCGATCGTCAGATAGCTCTTGCCCTCGGCGAGGTAGCGCGGCAGCAGGAGCAGGAGCAGGCCGGTCACCCCCTCGAAGAAGGGCGCGAAGGCGGGATCGGCCGCGACGTGCTCCTGCACCGCGCCGTCGAGGCCGGTCAGCGGCCGCAGCGCGTCGTCGTAATGCGGATTGCGCAGGAACCGGACGTCGAAGACCATGTCCGCCTCGCGCGGCAGGCCTTCGCGAAAGGCGAAGGACACGAGCGAGATGGTCATGCGCCGCTCGTCGCGGCGGCCGAAACGGGCCTGCAGCAGCCGCTTGAGCTCGGCCAGCGAGAGGCGGCTGGTGTCGATCGGCACGTCGGCCGCGGCGCGCGCCTCGCGCATCAGGCGCCGCTCCCGGGCGATGCCGTCGGCGATCGGCCGATCCAGCGCCATCGGATGCCGCCTGCGGGTCTCGGTGTAGCGCCGCAACAGCACCTCGTCGTCGCACTCCAAGAAGACCAGATGCGGCTCGAAACTGCGGCCGGCGAGCCGGCGCATCAGCGCCACCAGCTTCTTCGAGCCGAAGCCGCGGGTGCGGCTGTCCATGCCCACCGCCAGATCGCCGTCGAGCTCCTCGTCGCCGCGCACCAGCCGCTCGAGCAGGGGCAGGGGCAGATTGTCGACCGCCTCGAACCCCTCGTCCTCGAGGATCTTGAGGGCCGAGCTCCGGCCGGCGCCCGAGAGACCCGTGACCACCAGCAGCCGCGGCTTCATCGCGACCGGCCCGCGGCGACGCGCGTGTGCCACCGCGCACGGGACGCCCGTGCCACACCCGGCACGGCGCCGACGAGGGAGTGCGGCCTGATCATGCGGCGCGCGGATGCTGCAGCAGGATGGCGAGGCGGGCCAGCGCCGAGGCCGCCTGCGGGTCGAGCCGCACCAGCTTGAGGGCGCAGCCGAGCAGGGTGCGCGTGCGCTCGGGCGGCAGCCGCTCCTGGTCCGCCGCCGGCACCAGCTCGACCACCAGATCGAGCCGGGTCTCGGCGATGCCGGGCACCGCATAGACGCCCTGACCACGCAGCTCGATCAGCGTTCCATGGGCATTCGAGGCGCGCTCCGGACGCAGCGCCATCACCGCCTCGCCGCGCCGCTCGAGCCGCACCAGATCGTCGGCCACCAGATGGCCGCCGGCCTCGATCAGCCGGCAGGCGAGATCGGACTTTCCGGCACCGGCGGTGCCGATGAGCAACAGACCGCGGCCGCGCCAGGCGAGGGCGCTGGCGTGCAGATGCCGGCCCGGCGCCGGCGCACGGGCGGCCTTGCCGGCGGGCCCGTCGGTGGTCACGCGGCGGAGGAGGCGGCGGGCGGCACGAGCAGATCGAAGACGGCCGCGGGCGTGGGGGCGGCGCGCAGCCGGGCGCAGAGGTCGGCGTCGCGGAAGGTGCGCGCCACCCGTGCCAGCGCCTTGAGATGCTCGGCACCCAGATCGGCCGGTGCGAGCAGGCAGAACACCAGATCGACCGCCCGCTCGTCGAGCGCGTCGAAATCGACCGGCTCGTCCAGCCGCATGAAGAAGCCGGCGACGCGGTCGATCTCCGCCAGCTTGGCGTGCGGGATCGCCAGGCCCTCGCCGATGCCGGTGGTGCCGAGCTTCTCCCGCTCGAGCAGGGCGCGCAGCAGGTCGGCCGCGGGCAGACCGAGGTCGCCCGCGAAGTCGTCGGCCAGTCGCTGCAGAACCTGACGTTTGCTCCGGGCATCGACGCCGATGCGCACGCGATCGGGCGTCAGGAGGCCGGCAAGATCACCCATGAAAGAAACCTCTGGGGCTGGTCTGCGGGCGGACGGTGTGGCGAACGGTCGAGAGGGCCTTCGGTTGCGCTCGTACCCCCGAAGATCGCCTCCGGCCCGATGATCGTCTCCGGGCGTGCGCCGGATCGAAGCGATCTCCGGTCCGCCGGATGGAGGCGCGAATGCGGGGTTCCCCCCCGTCTGATCGCCGAACATGATCCGCCCTCGCCGCGAGCCCGGTACCTCCCGGGCGAACGCGGCCTTTACGCCCGCAAGGCGAGCACTGTCAAGCGAACCGATCCCCGCCGCCTGCCGCCGGTCCGCCGCGCGAGCCGGCGCCGGAGGGTTGCACCCTTGTCTCTTGCAAGCCTGTCATGTTGGTGGTGGCA
>JAGREO010000317.1 GCA_020446525.1 Geminicoccaceae bacterium
TTCACCCTCGGCCCCGACGGCACCCGCGAGAAGCTGGCGCTGTGCGAGCGGCTGGCGGTCTTCGCCCGGCGCGTCGTCGAGCAGGTCGAACAGCTTCCCGAAGCCGACCGCATGGCCGCGCAATGGCTGCACTGGCTGCGCGCCCAAGGCATCGACCCCGCCCGCCGCCTCCTCGCCCATTTCGCCGCCATGCTCGAACAGCCCCGCCGAACCCCGCCCGCGCCGCCGAAAAAGGCCGCGAACACCCCGCCCGCCCCGAACGGCCCGACCCCTGACTCCCCGGCCCCGGACACTCCCGACGCTGGCGCCCCCGACGCGGACGCCCCGGACGCGGCCGACCCGGAAAAGCGCGGGACAAAGCCCCCGGCCACGCAGCGCCCCTTCGACCCGGCGCGTGACGCCGAAAAGGTCGAGCGCCGCCTGTGCCGCCAGATGATCGAATTCTACATGGCGCACCACCTCGACGAGCCCGAGCGCCTGCTGCTCAAGGTCCGAACCATCTCCGACCTGACCTTCCCCCACGCCCGCGCCGTCCGCCGCGCCCGAGCCAGGCGGCTCGAGGACGAGTCCCTCACACCGGGCGGCCCCACCTTCGGCCGACAGCCCCCACACTCTGAAACCACGCGCCTCGGCCCCCGGGAACCCCGCCCACCCGACTGACCGCGCCCGCCCCCACACCCGCCACACCCCCGGAATCCGCGATTCCGGGGGCGATGCCCGTTGGGCCGTCGTCATCGGGCGCCGGATGGGGCCGCTGAACCGGCCGAACATGTCCGGAGGTGTGCCACCCGACGCCCGAGGCTCCGGCCTGCCGTGGGTGGTTCTGCACGCGCAAGTGGCGCGGTCTCCCGAGCCATCTTTGCACCTTTGATTGATGCCACTGCGGTGCTTCTCGCCGCAGCGCTATTTTTCACCGGCGTTATCCGCTTTAGAGTAGCACCGAAATCTGCACGTTCCCCATTCGGGGCCGGATCAGGAGCCCTCTCCGTGCCGAACGCTTCCGTTCCCTCCGATGCGATCCTGCGCGGGCTGGGCCAGCTCGATCGTGGCGAAGCGGCCGGCATGATCGCACTTCTGGAGAATGCCGGTCTTCTCACGGTCACGATCGAAGCAGGGCGAAAGCTCGCGGGAAAGTTCCGAGCGGACGCCGATGCGAACGGGCTCGAGAAGCGGCTGGCGGCGGCGCAGGAAGCGATCGAAGCCCGCGGCTATTCCGCGTTCGCACTGCGGCATCGCCTCTGGTGCCGGCTCCGGCGTGCCTGGGATCTGCCTGCGAGCCTTCCTCTGTCGCACCGGTCGGCGAGCATGGAAGGCGTCGAGCTGGCCTGGAAAACCGCCAAATTCCTGGCGCCCCGATACGACGAAGCCACCCTGATGCAAAAGCTCAAACGCGGGTTCGGCGGGGACCGACACGCCGTTCCCGACTTCGGCCGCATCGTGAACGCGGAAGCGTCGCGACTTCTGGGCACGCTCCTCGAAAAAGGTCTTCTCGATCGCGCGACCGAATCGAGTCTCCTGGACGAAATCCGGTGCACGTTCGAGGATCTGCCGGCCGATCTGCGCGATGAGAAGCTCCGCGAGGCGATCTCGACGGGAGACACGAGGGTGATCGGCGCCACGCTCGCGGGCGGCAGTCTCGCCGGTCTCGTACTGGCCGTGGATCTTGCCGGGTTCAGCGCCTACATCATCGCAGCGCAGGCTTCCGCCTTCATCCCGCTGGTCGGCGGCAAGACAGCCGTTTCCCTGCTCGCCGTGCTCGCCAACCCCCTCATCGCGCTCGGCGTCCTCGGCATCGGCGGATGGTTCGCGGCCTCGAGCGCGGGCTCGGCAGCGAACCGGGCGATCGCCGCACGGCTCGCCGTTCTGCTCGCCCTTCGCGGTTCGGCGCACGGACGTGACGCGTTCGCTCGAACCGTCGCCGATTTTGGCGCCATGAATGACGAACAGCTCGCAAGAGCCATATGGTTCTCCCGAAGGGAGCGGCGGACGCTCGTCGACCGCCGCACCATGGTGCTCGATCGGCTCGCGGCGCCGCTGCCGCAACCGCCCGGGGCGCCGCCCCCGCCTCTCGATCGACGTCTCGGCGGGCCCGAGCCCTCGGCTGCGTCGAGCCGGCGTTCACGCACCGACGAGGCGGCCGCCGCCGACCGCGCCGATATCGGCTACACCGCGATGCTGACGGCCGGCGATGTCGTCTATGCTCTCTGGTCCATCGACCCGCGCGTGGTCGAAGCGGCCGCGTTCGCGCATCTGACGAAGGGTGACGGACCCGTTCCACTCGACGACATCGTGCAACGCCTCGGCGATGCGACGCCCGCCGCCGCACGCGGCATCTCGAGCGCGCTGCAGGGATTCACGGCGGAGCAATGGGTGCGGCTCAACCTGGCTGCCGAAGGGCACGTGGTCGAGATGCCCGCCGAGCATTTCACTCCGGGATACGACATCGTGGTGGACGATCAGGCCTTCCAGATCAAGTGCGGCGAAAGTCGCACGATGCTCGCCGAGCACTTCGATCGCTATCCCGACATTCCCGTAATCGCCAACGTCGAACTGCTCGACGGAATCGAGCGTGAGGATTGGGCGTCGATGGTGTTCACCGTCGACGGGTTCGATCTGGACACCGTGAGATCCATCATCGCCGATTCCCTCGAAGCCGCCGGAACGCTCGGCGATCTGCCTTTGCCACTCTACGCCGTGCTGGTCGGCTGTGTCCGCCGCATGCACGACATCTATACGGGCCGCATGGCGCTCGCCACCCTGCCCGGTCATCTCCTCGTGGAGGCGGCCGTTCGGGGATCGCTGAGCTGGCTCGGCGCCAAGGCCGCGGCGACGGCGGGACTGGTCCTGCTCGGTCCCGCCGGTGCCGTCATTCTCGGGCCGACGGGCGGCATCGCGGCACTCGTCGGCGTGTCGGGCGTGCGCAGGCGCCTCGAGGAGACGCTCTCGCCTCGATGGGCGAAGCGGGTCGTCTCCTCGGCGAGGCGCGTTCATCGAAGCGCCTGCACCGTCCTGGATCGCCGGCTCGCGCTGCATCGACGACACCACCCTGCGGAGCCGCCGGACGATCCCCTGCGGCGATGGCTGCACGCACGCAGGGACGACGAATGGGTCACGGTCGCGGAACAGCGTGTCCTGCTGGACGAAACGCCGTGCGGAACCGTCGCCGATGCGCTCGAGCTCATCGACCGCACCGCCTCTCTTCGTATCCTCGATCCGGAGTTCCGCCGTGCCCAGCGCGACCTCCTGCTGGCCCTGCAGGACGAGGAACCCGTCCCAGAACGCGTGCAGGACGGGTTCCACCGGGTCGGCCGCTGGAGCCAAGGCCTGTGGACCGCCGTTCGCCCGGGGGGTGACGGCAGGCGTGCCGGGGGCTCGAACCGGGACGAATGTTGAGCGAAAGGGATCACGAGTCGCTCCAGCTCCTCGTTTCATCGAAATCCCGGCAGGCTTCGCCGCTTCCACCGGATCGGCATCCGCGATGGTGCCGTGGCCGACCGGACGAGACTGGAGTCTCTCTTCAACGCGACGTTTCGCGGCATTTGCCGAATGATCCGGTCGTGCCGCCGGATCGGGACGGTTTCAGAACAGGCTCGGCTGCGCGGGTTTGGGCGGGTCGATGGGGGTGCGCAGGCTTTCGTCGTCGTTGCGCGGATCGTTGACGGCGCGGCTCACCGGCCAGGCGGTGAGCCTGTCTTCGGCGATCGGCCGCAGGCTGGCGCTGATCGCCTCGGGATCGGTGCGGTCGGGGTCGAGCCAGGCGTTCCAGGCGGCGGCGTCGAGCATCACCGGCATGCGATGATGGATGGCGGCGAGCGACGGCCGGGCTTCCATGGTGAGGATGGCGCAACCCGGCGTCGCGTCGTTGCAGATGCCGGCGAAGGCCATGGGCTCGCCGTCGATGCGGCCGATCCAGAAGGGTTGCTTGCCGGCGGCACGTCCTCCATCGACCGGCTTCTGCCACTCGTAGAAGCCGGAGGCGGGGATCAGGCAGCGGCGGTGGCGGGCGGCGTCGGCGAATGTCCGCTTCTCGAACATCGTCTCGCTGCGGGCGTTGATCTGCCGGCCCTTGTCGGCCGGATCGCGCGACCAGGGCGGCACCAGACCCCAGCGCATGTGCAGTGCCCGGCGGCCCCCGGCCCCGGTTTCGGCGCGCACCACGGTGACCGGCCGATCGGGCGTGATGTTGAAGCGGCGCTCGTCGCCGGCCGGGGCTGGACAACCAAAGGTGCGGGCGAAGCGGCCCGCCGTCAGAACGAGGGCGAAACGTCCGCACATGGGCGTCCTCGCCCCGCTCAGGCTTCGGCGCGCAGGGCGAGATCGAGCCAGCGATCCTCGAGCGCCGCCCGTTCGGCCCCGATCGCCTCGATCTCGCGACCGAGCCGCGCCAGCGCATCCGGATCGCGTTCATAGAGGTCCGGATCCTGCAATGCCGCTTCGCGGAGCGCGATCGCCCGGCCCAGTTCCTCGATCCGCGCCGGCAGGCGCTCCAGCTCCCGTTCACGCCTGCGGTCGATCGCCGATCGGGTCTTCTCGGCCGGGCGCTGCGGTCCGGCTTTGCCCGCTCCGGCCCCCGCCGCCACGGGCGGCACCCGGGCGGCGCGCTGGCGCAGATGATCGCTGTAGCCGCCGGCATATTCCATGGCCCTGCCGCCATGATCGAGGACGATGGTCGAAGTGACGGTGCGATCGAGGAAGTCGCGATCGTGCGAGACCAGCAACACGGTGCCCCGGTACCCCTCGAGCAGTTCTTCGAGCAGATCGAGGGTCTCCAGGTCGAGATCGTTGGTCGGCTCGTCGAGCACCAGCAGATTGCTCGGCCGGGTGAGGATCTTCGCCAGCAGCAGCCGGCTCCGTTCGCCGCCCGAGAGCGCCTCGATCGGCTGGCGCGCCTGGCTCTCCCGAAAGAGGAAATCACCGAGATAGCCGACCACGTGACGACTGGTGCCGCCCGCCGTCACCCGGTCGCCGCCGTCGGGACAGAGCAGCTGCCAGGGCGTCGCCGCTTCGTCGAGATCGATCCGCTGCTGGTCGAACCGGGCGAGCGCGATGTTGGTGCCCTGCGTCACCCGGCCCCGATCCGGCGCCAGCTCGCCCAGCAGGAGGCGGATCAGGGTGGTCTTGCCGCTGCCGTTGGGTCCGATGATGCCGATCCGGTCGCCGCGCATGATGCGGGTGGAGAAATTCTCGACGATGGTCGTCGCACCGAAGCGTTTTGTAAGGCCCTCGGCCTCGATCACCAGCGCGCCGCCGCCGGCCTCGTGCGCCGCACGCATGCGGCCGGTCGCATCACGCCGCAGAAGGTCCGCCCGGGCGGCGCGCAGGGCGTCGAGCCTGCGCAAGCGGCCCTGATTGCGGCGGCGCCTCGCGGTGACGCCGCGATGCAGCCAGTGCTGCTCCGCCGCGAGCCTGGTCGTCAGTCGTTCCAGCGACCGCTGCTCGGCGTCCAGGACGCTCTCGCGCCACGCCTCGAACGCCGCGTATCCCGCCTCGTTGACGGCCAGCGTGGCGCGATCCAGCCACCAGGTGGTGCGGCTCGTCGATTCGAGGAAGCGGCGGTCGTGGCTGATGCAGACCAGGGCACCACCGAAGGCCGCCAGGCGCGCTTCCAGCCACTCGATCGCCGGCAGGTCGAGATGATTGGTGGGCTCGTCGAGCAGCAGCACGTCCGGGTTCGCGACCAGCGCCCGCGCGATCGAGACGCGCCGGCGCTCGCCGCCGGAGAGCGCTTCGGTCGAGCGATGTGCGTCCATCCCCAGCTCGGCCAGCAACTGCTCGGCCAGATGCACAGGCCTCGCGTCGCGATCGATCGCCGAAAGGCCCTCGAGCACCGCGCCGGTCAGATCGGTGCCGACGGGAAGCTCCGGTTCCTGCGGCAGATAACTCACCAGCGTGCGCGGTGCGACGAAACGCTCGCCGGCGTCGAGCTCGATCGATCCCGCCATCACCTGCAGCAGCGTCGACTTGCCGGCGCCGTTGCGGCCGATCAGGCAGACGCGCGCCTGCGGCTGCAGGTCGAGCCCGAGACCGTCGAACAGGCGCTTGCCGCCGATGGTGAGGGCGGCGCCACGCAGACTGATCAGGGGTGCGGCCATCGCGCCCCCGTCACCGCCGCACGCGCCGCATGCTTGGCGGCGGCGGGAATTGTGCTACGAGATGCGGCATGAGCACATTCAACCTCGACGTTGACGACCCGCAGGCGGGATCGGGCGGAACGGACGATGCGGCGCTGCTGGCACCCTTCGTCGAATGGGGCCTTCGCGCGCCGACGGTCGAGCGTTCCGCCGATGCCGCGGTGGCGCGGATCACCGCCTTGTACGACGCCGCCGCGCAGAGGCTCAAGGCCGCCTTCGCCGATTATGTCGAGACCGGCGCGCCCTGCCCGGCGCTCGACGCCTTCTATCCCTTCGTCGGCATGTCGATCGGCGCCGAGGATCTCGAGCTCGACAGCCGCCTTTCCTACGGCGCCCTGCACGATCCGGGCTTCTACGGCACCACCCTGACCCGGCCGGACCTCTTCGCCGACTACTACCGCACGCAACTCGGCATTCTCCTGGCCAATCACCGGGCACCGCTGGTCGTCGGGATCAGTCGCCGGCCGCTGCCGCTGCCCTACCTGGTCGACGTCGGCGCCAGTGCGATCTCAGCCGAGCGGGCGCGCGCCCTGGTTCATCTCTTCGCCATGCCCGATCTCTCGGCGACCGGTGACGACATCGCCAACGGCACCTGGCGGCGCCGGCCGGGCGAGCCCGCCGCGCTGGCGATCTTCACCGGCGAGCGGGTCGACTACAGCCTGCATCGCCTGCATCATTATACCGGCACCGCACCGCGGCACTTCCAGCGCTTCATCCTGCTGACCAACTATCAGCGCTACGTCGACCATTTCGTCGCCCATGCCCGAAGCGAGATCGAGGATGGCGACACCTACGACCGCTTCGTCGCGCCGGGCAACATCGTCCACCACAACCGGCGCTTCGAGGAGGACGACCTCGACGCGAGGCGGGGCGAGCCGCCCGAGCATCTGCCGCAGATGCCCGCCTATCATCTCTGCCGGCCGGACGGCCGCGGCGTCACCATGGTCAATATCGGCGTCGGACCCTCCAACGCCCGCACCATCACCGACCATCTGGCGGTATTGCGGCCGCACTGCTGGATCATGCTCGGCCACTGCGCCGGCCTCAGGCGGACGCAGCAACTGGGCGACTATGTGCTGGCCCACGGCTATGTCCGCGAAGACCACGTGCTCGATCAGGAGGTACCGCCCTTCGCCCCGGTGCCGCCGATCGCCGAGGTGCAGGTGGCGCTGCAGCAGGCGGTGGCCAACGTCACCGGATTGAGCGGCCTGGACCTGAAGACGCGCATGCGCACCGGCACGGTGGCGACCACCGCCAACCGCAACTGGGAATTGCGCTACGACGAGCTGTTCGAGCGGCTCAACCAGAGCCGGGCGATCGCCGTCGACATGGAAAGTGCGACCATCGCCGCCAACGGCCTGCGCTTTCGCGTCCCCTACGGCACGCTGCTGTGTGTCTCCGACAAACCGCTGCACGGCGAGATCAAGCTGCGCGGCATGGCCAACCGCTTCTATCAGGAACGGGTCAACCAGCATCTGGAGATCGGTCTCGAGACCGTCCGCCTGCTGCGCGAGCAGGGCATCGACCGCCTGCACTCACGCAAGCTGCGCACCTTCGACGAGCCGGCCTTCCGCTGAAGACACGGGATCCCACCCGCACGGCTACAGGACCCCGCAGCGACACGCCCCTTCCCGTCGACACGCCGCCCCGCGGGAACGCGACGCCCGAGAGCGGGCACGGCGCCACGCCGCCCCCCGCGTGCCGCATCGCAAACCGGCGTCGGAACATCGACCGGCGGCATCGGGGCGAGCATGGTCCGGAACGAACATCGTGGCGTCTCTTGGGGCAGCATCCTCAAGGCGGCGCGTTGCGGGTGAGGCCGTCGACGATGGCATCGCCCGTCACCGCCCACATGCCGCCGGTCTCGCCGCCCATCAGCAGCATGGCGCCGATGGTCGTGATGGCGACGACGGCCGCCAGCAGCGCATATTCGATCGCCGTCGAACCCGAGCGGTCGGACCCGAGCCGCGGCGCGTCGGTCGAACGGCGGCTTCGCCCGTCCAGCTCACCCATGCCCGTACCGTCGGCCCGTGCGCGTCGCCGTGCCCGCGCACGCCAGCCGTGCCCCGCCGGCGCACGCTCGCACCCCTCCATGCCCGTCACCGCCTCGCCTTCGCCTCGTCGTGCAGTCCATCGATCGATCCGGCCCGGTTCACCCGCTCGAGAACCCATTCTAACGGCCGAGGCGTTAACAGAAGGTTGCAGCCGGCGCGCGCGAAGCCCGGTCGACGAGATCGGCCGCCGCGCGCAGCAGATCGGCGTCGGCGGTCGGATCGTGCATCCCCTCGCTCAAGCGCCGGCGCCAGGCCCGCGCACCCGGTCGTCCGGCGAAGAGACCGAGCATGTGCCGCGCGATCGCCCGCAAGGGCACGCCGCGCCGGGCCTGCGCCCGGGCATAGACGGCCATCCGCTCGACCACCGCGCGATCATCCATCGGCTCGTCCATCGGCGCGCCGGCCCCGCCGTCCGGGCCGAAGACGGCGCGCTCGAACGCCGGCAGGCTCATCGGGTTCTGATAGGCTTCGCGGCCGACCATCACGCCCGCGACGTGATCGAGCTGGGCGCGCGCCGCGCCAGGGGTGCGGATGCCGCCGTTGATGGTGATCGCGAGATCGGGCCGCCGCCGCGCTAGGGCGTGGACGCGGTCGTAGCGCAAGGGCGGCACCTCGCGGTTCTCCTTCGGGCTCAGGCCGTCGAGCCAGGCTTGACGCGCATGCACGACGAAGCTCGTGACACCGGCCTCGGCGACGCGATCGACGAAGCGGTCGAGGAACTCGTCGGGCGTGTGGTCGATGCCGATGCGCGTCTTGACGGTCACCGGCAGCGGGCTCGCTTGGATCATGGCGCGCACGCAGGCGGCGACGAGGTCGGGCTCGGCCATCAGGCAGGCGCCGAAGCGGCCGGCCTGCACCCGGTCGCTGGGGCAGCCGCAATTGAGGTCGATCTCGTCGTAGCCCCATTGCTCACCGATGCGCGCCGCCTTGGCCAAGTCGGCCGGATCAGACCCACCCAGTTGCAGCGCCACCGGATGCTCCGCCGGATGAAAGCCCAAAAGCCGCTGCCGGTCACCGTGGATCACCGCTTTGGCGGTCACCATCTCGGTATAAAGCAACGCGCGGCGCGACAACAGCCGGTGCAGATAGCGGCAATGCCGGTCGGTCCA
>JAGREO010000318.1 GCA_020446525.1 Geminicoccaceae bacterium
TCGGCCGGGTCGAGAGTGCCCTGCGGGCGGTGCTGGGCCTCTTCAGGGGCTGGCCGCTGCAGATCGGCCTGCTCTGGAGCCGCGCACAGATGCGCCGGGCCGAAGCCGCGGTGACGGGCCGGACCTACGATCTGGCCTATGCCTATTACATCCGCAGTGCCGAGGTGCTGCACGCCGTCAAGGAGCGCGTGCCGGTGAGCTTTCTGGCCCTGCAGCTGGCGCAGACGCTCAATACCGAACGCCTGTCGAAGACCGCGCACGGCCGGCTCGAGCGCCTCTTCTACCGTTTCGAGACCCGGGCCATGGCGCGCTACGAAGCGAAGGTCTGGCGGGGCGTCAGCCGCACGGTGCTGATCGGCCCCAGGGATCTCGAGGCGATCCGCACGGTCTGCCGCCGGCACGGCACGGGCGAGATCGACAACCACGTCTTCGGCCCGCACGGCGTCGACGTCACGCAGTTCCGCCCGCGCGACCCGGCGCTCGTCGAAGAGGCGACGCTGGTGATGTCGGGCGTGATGCGCTACGCGCCCAATGTCGAGGCCGCCACCTGGTTCGCGGGCCATGTCTGGCCGCGGCTGCGCCGGGAGCGGCCCCGTGCCCGGCTCTGTCTGGTCGGCCGCGACCCGGCCCCGGCGCTTCTGGCACTCGACGGCAAGGACGGCGTCACGGTCACCGGCACGGTCGAGGATCCGGCCGACTGGATCGCCCGGGCCACCGTCTCGATCGCCCCGATCCGCGCCGCCGCCGGACTGCAGAACAAGCTGCTCGAGGCGATGGCGATGGGCAAGGCCGTGGTCGCCACCACCGTCGCCAACGAGGGCATCGGCGCCGTCCCCGGCCGCGACCTGCTGCTCGCCGACGAGCCCGAAGCCATGACCCGCGCCATCCTCTCCCTCCTCGACGACGAGGCCCGCCGCGCCGAGCTGGGCGCCGCCGGCCGCCGCTTCGTCGAAGAACACTGGACCTGGGAGGGCCCCTTCCTGCAGCTCGAGCAGGCGATGCTCGAAGCCCGTGCGCGGGCCGAAGAAAAATCCACCGCGCCCCGACCTCCCGATCCCCACCGGTCCCCGTCCCGCCCCGATCCGTGATCTCCAACTTGTGATCTTCATCACGATCGCTTGCGGACAACCCATGCATGATAAATGCGCAGTCCGGTGCCGGCTGAGCAGCGGGCGCCCGCCGGCGCGCGTTTCATGCCCGTCGAGGAACATCCATGGCCGACATGCAGGCCGCATCGACACTTCTCGTCATCCCGGCGATCGGCGGGACCGCCGCCACCCGGATCAAATATGACGGCGACGGATCACGGGTCGCCATCTGGCGGCGCCTGGACAATGGTCCCTGGGCGCGGCTGAACCTGGTCGGCCTGGCGCTGGCCGAGAACCCGGCCCTCGAGCCGGCCGAAGCCGCCAGAGCGGATCGCCGGGGCCGCTTCACCACGCCGGCACTCACGGCGGGCCAGGTGCTCGAATACGGGCTCCTGCCGGCCGACGGCGAGTTCGATCCGAACATGTCCGGCTTCTCCGCCGGCCGGTTCCTCGCTCATCTGACCATCCTCGCGCTGCTCGCCGGCGACAATCGGACCGGCTGGGTGACCGACGGCAATATCGACGTGGGCGGCACCTATTATCGCCGTCAGGTCTTCACCGCCGATTTCCCGACGGCGATGCGCATGGGCGTCGGCGAGGAAGCCCCGTTTCGCGATCCCGACAGCGGCATCTGGACGCTTCCAGGACCGTTCGAGACGTTCGACGCGCCGGCCGACATGAACCACATCCTGACGGCGGTCGATCTGCTCCCCGGACATCATTATTTCGCCACCATCCTGCTGATCGACGCCCAGGGCCGCTGGAGCTCCTTCGCCGAGGAATTCACCACGCTGAAGCGGCGGGTGACGGTGCGCTTCGAGCATCTCGAGGTGATCAACGATTCCGATCCGTCGGGCACCGGCGAGGCGGCGCTCGACTTCCAGGTGCTGCGCGGACAGAACCATCCGGGCGGGCTGCATCTCGTCGCTTCGTTCCACTGGGAGCACGGCAGCATCTCCGACAAGCTGCAGGAGCGCCATTACACGCTCACTCCCTTCAACTTCGTCTCCGTCCAGGGCTTCGAGCCCGTCACCCGGAGCGACCGCGAGGTCGTCGTCCGGGTCTGGGGAACCGAGTTCGACGGCATCTTCGATCCCGGCGGCGACGAGGGGGCCGCCAGCCGTGACGTGCCCCTGGCGACCCCTTCGGGACCGGGAATGGAGAGCGTGCTGGACCAGGCCACCCTGGTGGCGGTCACACCGAGCACCGACGGCAGTGATTTCGAGTGCCGCGTGACGGTCCGCCACTCGGTCGAATACGCTCCTTGAGGGTCACCACCACCCGAAACGATCCCCCCTGCCCGGAGCTCCGCCGCCCCGAGCGGCGGAGCCGCCCCGCCGGTCCTCACGCCGTGCCGCGTCCCGCCCGTTTCGTCGCCTCGTTCACGACACACCGGCCCCGGCGGATCGGCGAGGGGCGCGGCCTTCCTCGAAGGCGGTGCGCAGGGCGGCGATGTCGATCTTCTTCATGCGCATCATCGCGGCCTGGGCCCGCCCCGCCGCGGCGCGGTCGGCGTCGCCCAGCATGTCGGTGAGCGCGGTCGGCACGAGCTGCCAGTGCACCCCGAAACGATCGCAGAGCCAGCCGCAGGGACCCTCCTCGCCCCCCTCGGTGAGGACGCCCCACAGACGGTCCGTCTCGGCCTGATCGAGCGTGGCGACGGCGATCGAGTGATCGTGCCGCGCCTCGAAACCCGCATTGCCGTCCATCAGCATGCAGGATGCGCCCATGCAGCTCCAAAGGACCAGCGACCTGTCCGGCCCGATGGGATGGATCTGCTCGACTTTGGTGTCGGGGAGGGTCGCGGCGTAGAAACGCGCCGCCTCCTCGGCACCCTTCTCCAGAAAGATGCAGAAACGGGCCTCGGGACGGGCCCGGAAACGGGCTTCGGGGGGACGGGCGGTCATGAGCGGGCTCCCTTCACATGAGCGGCGTATTGGTCGAGGATCGCCTGCCAGCCCTCGCGCTGCATCGCGACCGGATGGATCGTCTCGGGATCGAAGGTGGTGCGCACGCGGGTGCCGTCCTCTTCGGCGGTGAAGGTCGTGCGGGACAGCCGCCCGTCGTCGAGCTCGAGCACCAGCAGGCGCGGGGCCTCGACGGTGCGGCAGGTGGCGCCCAGATCGAAGCCCGAAGAGCCGTCACGCGCCTCCATGCGGGCCGTGTAGCGGCCGCCCTCGCGCAGATCGACCGCCGCCCGGGGACAGCACCATTCGGGCGTGGCGAAGTTCCATCGCACGATCGCCGCCGGATCGGTATAGGCGCTCCAGGCTTCCCGCGGCGGGACGGGAACATGGGTCTCGACGGTGACGGGATCGGTCATTTCGGGTCCTCCCTCGATGCGGCCGGCGCGACGCCGAAGAGATGGCGCACATAGCGGCCCAGATGGTCGATGGCCTCGCGCGCGAGGTCGGGGTCGTTCGCCGCCTTGGCGAGGATGAAGCCGCCCTGGAGGACGGCCTGACAATGGCGGGCGAGCGAGGCGGCACTCCAGCCGTCCGGCACGATGCCGTGCGCCTCCATCGCCGCGGCGATGTCCGGTTCCAGCGTTTCGGCATGACCGAAGATGCCGGCGGCGGCGGCATCGCGGATGTCGGGCGCGGTGGCGTGGACCTCCTGCGCCAGCGTGCCGGCGAGGCAGGTGAAGGCGGGGATGTCGTCCGAGACGAGCGCCCGGCGGAAGTCGACATAGGCCAGCACGCGGTCGAGCGGATCGGCGGGCGCGTGATGGGGCGCCC
>JAGREO010000319.1 GCA_020446525.1 Geminicoccaceae bacterium
CCAGATCGAAGCCCGAAGAGCCGTCGCGCGCCTCCATGCGGGCCGTGTAGCGGCCGCCCTCGCGCAGATCGACCGCCGCCCGGGGACAGCACCATTCGGGCGTGGCGAAGTTCCATCGCACGATCGCCGCCGGATCGGTATAGGCCCGCCAGGCTTCCCGCGGCGGGACGGGAACGCGGGTCTCGACGGTGACGGGATCGGTCATTTCGGGTCCTCCCTCGATGCGGCCGGCGCGACGCCGAAGAGATGGCGCACATAGCGGCCCAGATGGTCGATGGCCTCGCGCGCGAGGTCCGGGTCGTTCGCCGCCTTGGCGAGGATGAAGCCGCCCTGGACGACGGCCTGACAATGGCGGGCGAGCGAGGCGGCACTCCAGCCGTCCGGCACGATGCCGTGCGCCTCCATCGCCGCGGCGATGTCCGGTTCCAGCGTTCGGGCATGACCGAAGATGCCGGCGGCGGCGGCATCGCGGATGTCGGGCGCGGTGGCGTGCACCTCCTGCGCCAGCGTGCCGGCGAGGCAGGTGAAGGCGGGGATGTCGTCCGAGACGAGCGCCCGGCGGAAATCGACATAGGCCAGCACGCGGTCGAGCGGGTCGGCGGGCGCGTGATGGGGCGCCCCCTCGAAGAGCGCCCCGGTCGTCTCCGCCCAGAACCCGGCCACCGCGACGCCGAGCGCATCCTTGGACCTGAAGTGATGGAAAAAAGCCCCCTTGGTCACGCCGGCGGCCCGGCAGAGATCGTCCACCGTGGTCGCCGCGAAGCCTCTGGTGCGGATCACGTCGCGGGCCGCTTCGAGAAGCCGGGTGCGGGCATCGCCGCGTTCGGGCGCGTGTCGGGTCGGGCGTGGCATGAGATGAACATACCGACCGTATGGTATGCAGTCAAGCGCGGCGTGGCGAACCCCCGCCGGAAACCCGTCGCCGCCCTCGAAAGAGCCGGTCACGACGGCCCCGAGGACGAGAAAAAGGGCGGCCTGACGGCCGCCCGGAGTGTCGCGGATCGTTCGTATCGGGGTCGATGCTTCGACCCGGGGTCAGCCTTTCGTCTTCGCGGAGTCGGCCGTGCCCGAATCGGCCGGGGCGGACCCGTCGGCCGGGACGGGGCCGATCAGGCTGACGGTGTCGACGACGAGGCCGTCCTCGGCGTCCTTGAGCGCCAGATTGGCTTCGTAATATTTGTGGTCCTTCTCCAGCGAGAGCGCCGATTCGATGTTCTTTCGGGTCGATGCGAGCGGCATCAGCACCCGCTGATAGGTGACGTCGATCTCGGCGAGACGCAGCTCCTCGATCGCCTTCTCGTGCTCGCCCTTCTCGAAGTGCTCGTTGGCCGTGTCGACATGACCCTTCTTCTCGGGCGTGACGACGAAATCGTCGGCGACCAGCAGCTTGCCGTCGATCGGCACCAGATCCACCGAGCCTTGGGCATCGCCGCTCGCGCTCTCGGTCCCGCTGCCCTTGGCGTCCGCCTCGCTCTTCGCGGCGGAGTCCGACGCCTGCTTTTCGACCGCCTCGATGGCCTTTTTGGCGGTCTCCAGCATCTTGTCCGCCATCTGCGGCTCGCCGTTGAAGATGGCGATCCGGGCGCCCCGCACGGCGCGCATGGCGACATAGCCCTCCTGCGAGAGCTTCATCGGGTTGGGTTTCGCCTCGTCGGCCTTCTGGGCCGCGGCGCCGACATAATCCGTATAGCCGGCTTCGTCCGCACGAAGCGCCGACGGCGCGAGCAGACCCGTGCCGCCCAGCAGGGCGGCGGCAAAGGTCGCGGCAACGATCTTCTTACCAATCATTGGAATTCTCCAGGTTGACGTCCAATGATTGAAATATACCCGAGAAAACGCCCGACAAGAATCATGATGCGTTGTTAACGAGACAGCCATCTCCATTACACGACGCACCCTGCCCCGCCGACGCCGACGCCGGAGCCGACGCCGGAGGGTTGCACCCTTGT
>JAGREO010000320.1 GCA_020446525.1 Geminicoccaceae bacterium
CTCTACCAACTGAGCTATGCGCCCCTCGCTTCGTCGGGCCGTATAGCGGTCGACAGGGGGCGATGCAAGGGTTGTCGGGGTCGGTTTATCGCGTGGCTCAGGCGGTCTTGCTTCTGAAGAGCCAGGCGGCCGTGGTCAGGGTGGCGAGGGCGATGAGCGCCAGGGGCCAGGTGTTGGAGAGCGCTTCGGCGGCCGGCAGGTCCTTGAGGAAGATGCCCTTCACGACCACCAGGAAGTGGCGCAGCGGGTTGGCGAGGGTGACGGTCTGCAGCCAGGGCGGCATGTTCTCGACCGGTGTGGCGAAGCCGGAGAGAAGGACGGCCGGTGCGGCGAAGAGGAAGGCGCCCAGGATCGCCTGCTGCTGGGTCGAGGAGAGCGAGGAGATGAAGAGGCCGACCCCGACCACCGCCGCCAGATAGAAGACGAGGCTCGCATAGAGCAGCGGAAGCGAGCCGCGCAGCGGCACGCCGAAGATCAGCACCGCGGCCAGCACGTAGAGCGTGCCGTGGACGAGGCCGATCGCCAGCGGCGGCACGACCTTGCCGATCAGGATTTCGTGCGTCCGCAGGGGCGAGACCATCAGCTGGTCGAAGGTGCCCAGCTCGCGTTCACGGGCCACCGAAAGGGCGGTGACGATGAGGCCGACGAGCAGGGTGATGATGCCGACCAGGCTCGGCACGGTGTACCAGATGTAGATCAGGTTGGGGTTGAACCAGTTGCGCACGATCAGCGCCTGGGCCGGCGAGGAGAGGCTGGTGGCGGCCGGCGCCTCGGCGGAGAGCGAACCGATGATCTGCTCGAGGTAGCCGGCGACGATCTGCGCCGCGTTGGAGCGCCGTCCGTCGAGCAGGATCTGCACCGAGGCAGGCCGGCCGGCCTCGATCGCTCGCGAGAAATCCGCGCGCAGGTGCAGCACCGCCACCACCTGCTGCATGTCGAGGGCCCGTCGTGCCGCGGCCAGGTTTTCCGCCGGGCGGACCTCCGCGAAGGTCGGCGAGGCCGCCACCCGCTGCAGCAGCTCGTGACTCCAGCGGCCGGAATCCCGGTGCACCACGGCGATCTCGACGCCGGAGACCTCGAGCGTGGCGGCGAAACTGAAGATCAGGAGCTGCATCAGGGGCGGCGCGATCAGCACGATCCGGCCCTTGGGATCGCGCAGGATCGCCAGCAGTTCCTTGATCATCAGGGCTGCGAGCCGGCCCCGCACGGCTCACACCAGCCGCTTGCGCGTGGCGCGCGCCGCCGCCGTGCAGAACACCGCACCGATCGCCGTCATGCCGGCGATATCGCGCCAGAAGAGCGGCCAGACGTCACCGGCGACGAACACGGTCTGCAGGCTCGGAATGAACCAGCGGGTCGGCACCGCCAGCGTCAGCCACTGGATCGGTCGCGGCATCGAGCCGATCTCGAAGATGAAGCCCGAGAGCACGAAGGCCGGCAGGAAGCCCGAGAGCAGGGCGACCTGCGAGGCGACGAACTGGTTCTTCGCCAGTGCCGAGATCAGCAACCCCTGGCCCAGTGCCGGCACCAGGAAGATCGACGAGAGCAGCAGGAGGGCCAGGGGCGAGCCGCGCAGCGGCACACCGAAGATCAGCACCGCCACGGCGGTACAGAGCGCCATCGATCCCAGCGCCAGGACGAAATAGGGCAGGAGCTTGCCCAGCAGCAGTTCGGCGACGCCCACCGGTGTGGCCATCATCGCCTCCATCGTCCCGCGCTCCCACTCGCGCGCGACCACGAGGGCGGTGAGCAGCGTGCCGATCAGCGTCATGACGATGGCGATCGAGCCCGGCACCAGGAACCACCGGCTCTGCAGCCCGGCGTTGAACCAGAAGCGCGGCTCGGCGGTGATCGGCGGCACCACTGGCGCACCCTCCACCGCCCGTTGCGCCAGCGCCGTCGCCACCACGCCCCGGACATAGTTCTGCACGAAGCGCGCGGTGTTCGGCTCCGAGCCGTCGGTGATCACCTGGATGCGCGGCCGGTCGCCGCCGCCCGCCGTCTCGGCGTCGAAGTCCGCGGGCACGACGACGATGCCGCGAATCCGGCCCGCCACCAGATCGGCCTCGAAGTCCCGCCGGTCACGGCCGAAGCGGGCGTCGAAGAAACGCGACGCACGAAACGCCGATGCCAGTTCCTGGACCCTGGGCGAGGTCGTCTCCAGCGCCACGCCGATCCGCAGCCGGGTCGCGTCGAGCGAGACGCCGTAGCCGAAGAGAAAGAGCAGGATCAGCGGCAATACGAGCGCGATCAGGATGCTGCTCGGGTCGCGCACGATCTGCAGCGTCTCCTTGACCATCAGCGCCCGCAGCCGCCGCCAGCGATCGAAAGCTGCCATCAGGCGTGACCCGCCGTGGCGTGCGTCCCCTGCGAGCCGGCGACCAGGGCGATGAACGCGTCCTCGAGACTGGGATCGGGCGTCTCTTCGCTGGTGGCCCGCGCCTTGAGCTCGTCCGGCGAGCCCTGGGCGATCGTCTCGCCCCGGTAGATCAGCGCCGTGCGATCGCAATATTCGGCTTCGTCCATGAAGTGCGTCGTCACCAGCACGGTCACGCCCTTCTCGACCAGGCCGTTGATGTGGTTCCAGAACTCACGACGCGTGATCGGATCGACGCCCGATGTCGGCTCGTCGAGGAACAGGGCCTCGGGCTCGTGCATGACCGCACAGGCCAGGGCGAGCCGCTGCTTGAAGCCCAGGGGCAGGAGCTTGGCCGACGTACGCAGATGCGGACCGAGCCCGAAGATGGCGATCATCTCTTCGATCCGGGTCCGGGCGCGCCTTCGATCCAGCCCGTAGACGCCGGCGAAGAAGGAGAGGTTCTGCCGCACGCTCAGATCGCCGTAGAGCGAGAATTTCTGCGCCATGTAGCCCAG
>JAGREO010000033.1:0-582 GCA_020446525.1 Geminicoccaceae bacterium
GGCGACGTAATAGCCGGCGAACTGGCCCTGGGTGACCCATTTGAGCTGCAGCGTCACCTCGTCGGCGGCGCGTGCGCCGGTCGCGGCCGTGGCGACGAGTGCGAGCGAGCCCGCCGCCAGCATCGTCGAGAAAAGTCTCTTCATCTCCCTGCCCTTTCTCTCGTTTCAATCCCGATAGGAAGGATGCCAGAAGGTCATGCCGCGTTCCAGCATCGCGAGCAGACCGTAGAACAGCGAGCCCGCGATCGCCGCCACGGCGATCTCGGCCCACACCATGTCGACGTTCATCCGCCCGACCTCGGTCGAGATGCGAAAGCCCATGCCGACGATCGGCGTGCCGAAGAACTCGGCGACGATGGCACCGATCAGCGCCAGGGTCGAATTGATCTTCAGCGCGTTGAAGATGAACGGCAGGGCGGCCGGCAGGCGCAGTTTGAGGAGGGTCTGGGTATGACCTGCGGCGTAGGTCTCCATCAGGTCGCGCTCCATGGCGCCCGCCGCGGCGAGGCCGGCCGTGGTGTTCACCAGCATCGGAAAGAAGGTCATCACGACGACCACGGCGGCCTTGGACGGCCAGTCGAA
>JAGREO010000033.1:596-11881 GCA_020446525.1 Geminicoccaceae bacterium
CGCGATACCGACGATGGGCAGGGCGCTCACCAGATTGCCGATCGGCAGCAGACCGCGCCGCAGGAAGGGCGAGCGATCGATCAGCAGGGCCACGAGAAAGCCCGCGCCGCAGCCGATCGCATAGCCGATCAGCACCGCCTTGAGGAAGGTCTGGCGGAAATCGGCCCAGAGCGTGGGGATGGAGGAGGCGAAGCGGGCGCCGATCGCCGAGGGAGCCGGCAGCAGGACCGGCGGGATCTGCAGGCCGCGCACCAGCAGTTCCCACAGGATCAGCAGCCAGAGCCCGAACAGCAGCGGCACCAGCAGGCCGATCAGGCGTGCCACCCAGCCCCGGCGGGCCGGCAGATGGGCCAGCGCATCGACCAGGGCCCAGGCGAGCAGCCACGCGGCGATCACCAGCGACCACCAGGCGACGCCGTCGATCTCCCGGCGCAGCAGGACGAAGGCGCCCAGATGGGCCGCCAGCGCGAGTGCCGCGACGGCCGTCCAGCCTTCGATCCGGCGACCGGCGACGGTTGCGGCGAGGGCGATCGTGACGATGGCGAAGATGGTGGCGGCGGCATCGAGCGTGGCGAGGCCGATCAGAGCGAAGAGACCCGCGGCGATCGTGAGGGTGCGGGTCACGGTGTGCGGCCCATGCGGCGCAGAACCAGCGTGTGGGCGAGGCCCACCAGGCCGACGAGGCAGGCGGCGAGCACCGACGCCATGACCAGGGCCGACCAGATCTGGATGGTCTGGCCGTAATAGGATCCCGCCAGCAGCCGGGCGCCGAGGCCGGCCACGGCGCCGGTGGGCAGTTCGCCGACGATCGCACCGACCAGCGCGATGGCGACGGCGATCTTCATGGCCGTGAAGAGGAAGGGCAGCGAGGCGGGCCAGCGCAGCTTCCAGAAGGTCTGCCACGCCGAGGCGTCGTAGGTGCGCATGAGATCGAGGTGGATGATCTCGGGCGTGCGCAGGCCCTTGACCATGCCGACGGCCACCGGAAAGAAGCTCAGATAGGTGGAGATGAAGGCCTTGGGCAGGAGACCGGTGACGCCCACGGCGTTGAGCACGACGATGATCATCGGTGCGATGGCGAGGATCGGGATGGTCTGCGAGGTGACGATCCAGGGCATCGCCGCCGCATCGAGGCTCCTGTCGTGGACGATCAGCACGGCGAGGACGATGCCCAGGAGCGTGCCGATGGCGAAGCCCAGCAGCGTCGAGGAGAGCGTGATCCAGGCGTGGTAGACGAGGCTGCGCTTGGAGGTGACGTTCTTGTCGATCACCGTGTCGTAGAGTTCGACCGCCACCTGATGCGGCGCCGGCAGGACCGGGCGTTCCTGGCTCATCGTGTCGGCGAGGAGCCCCGCATAGCTCCAGTCCCCGACCTTGCCGCGGGCATAGGTGTCGAGCTGGAAGGGGGTGTTGAGCCAGAAGGCGGCCACGTACCAGACGGCCACGATGCAAAGCAGAACTGTGGCCATGGGCACGAGGCTGCCGCCTTCAGTCCTCATAGCTGTGGCCGGCGCGCAGACCCTCGCGCACCCGATGGGCGATCGCCAGAAATTCGGGCGTCTCGCGCAGATCGAGACCGCGCCTTCGCGGCAGGTCGCTCTCGATGATATCGTGGATGCGTCCCGGCCTCGGCGACATCACGACGATCCGGGTGGAGAGGAACACGGCTTCCGGGATCGAGTGGGTGACGAAGACGACGGTCTTCTCGGTCTTCGCCCACAAGTGCAGCAACTGCTCGTTGAGATGGTCGCGCACGATCTCGTCCAGCGCGCCGAAGGGCTCGTCCATCAGCAGCAGATCGGGCTCGACCGCCAGCGCCCGGGCGATCGAGGCACGCTGCTGCATGCCGCCCGAGAGCTGCCAGGGATATTTCCGCGCGAAGCCGGCCAGATCCACCAGCTCGAGATTGCGCCGCACCCGCTCCGCCCGCTCGCGCCGATCGAGGCCCATGATCTCGAGCGGCAGCGCGACGTTCTTCTCGATCGTCCGCCATGGGAAGAGCGCCGCCGCCTGGAAGACGTAGCCATAGGCCCGCGCGATGCGCGCCTCGCGCGGCGACGCGCCATCGACCGTGATCGCGCCCGAGGTCGGCTGCTCGAGATCGGCGATCAGCCGCAGCAGGGTCGTCTTGCCGCAACCCGAAGGGCCGATCAGCGAGACGAAATCGCCACGGGCGATCTCGAGGTCGATGCGGTCGAGCGCGTGCACCGGCCCGTCCGCGGTCTCGAAGGTGAGCGAGAGATCGCGGACGGCGATCGCCACCGGCTCAGACGCCCGAGGGGATGTTGGTCGGATCCCGCTGGACCATGCGCGGTGCGGTGAGCTCCTTCCACTTCGAGAGCGCCTTGTTGGCGGCGTGGAAGGGCTTGCGCCGCACGAACCGCCCGCGCCCCGGCTGCGGCTGGCTGTTCTGGCCCATGGCCCAGATCACCTCGCCGCGGCTGAGCGTATAGCGCGCCTGACCGGTCACCTCGACGCCCTCGAAGACGTTGTAGTCGATGATCGATTTCTGCGACGCCGCGGTGATCGTCTTCTTCTCCTTGGGATCCCACACACAGATGTCGGCATCCGCACCCGGCAGGATGGCACCCTTCTGCGGATAGCAGTTGAGGATCTTCGCGATGTTGGTCGAGGTGACCGCGACGAACTCGCCGGGCGTCAGCCGGCCGGTCTCGACGCCTCTGGTCCAGAGGACGGCGAGCCGGTCCTCGAGCCCGCCGGTGCCGTTGGGGATCATCGGAAAGCCGTTCAGTCCCATCTTCTTCTGCTCGGTGGTGAAGGCGGCGTGATCGGTCGCCACCACCTGCAGCGAGCCGGCGGCGAGCCCGGCCCACAGGCTGTCCTGATGGTCTTTCGAGCGGAAGGGCGGCGACATCACCCGTCGCGCCGCATGCTCCCAGTCGCGATTGAAATATTCGCTCTCGTCGAGGGTCAGATGCTGGATCAGTGGCTCGCCATAGACCCGCATGCCCTTTTGCCGCGCCCGCCGGATCGCCTCGTGCGCCTGCTCGCAACTGACATGGACGATATAGAGCGGCACGCCCGCCGCATCGGCGATCATGATCGCCCGGTTCGCCGCCTCGCCCTCGACCTCGGGCGGCCGCGAATAGGCGTGCCCCTCGGGCCCGGTGATGCCCGCTTCCATGTATTTCTTCTGCAGCTCGGCCACGATGTCGCCGTTCTCGGCATGCACCAGCGGCAGGGCGCCCAGCTCGGCGCAGCGCCTGAACGAGGCGAACATCTCGTCGTCCTGCACCATCAGCGCACCCTTGTAGGCCATGAAGTGCTTGAACGTGTTCACCCCGCGCTTCACCACCTCGGCCATCTCGTCGAAGATGCGCTCGTTCCAGTCGGTGATCGCCACATGGTAGGAGATATCGGTGCAGATCTGCGGCGCCGACTTCCGGTCCCAGTCGTCGAACGCCGAGAGCAGCGAGCCGTCCGCCCCCGGCAGGACGAAATCCACCAGCATCGTCGTCCCGCCCGAAGCCGCGGCGAACGTCCCGCTCTCGAAGGTCTCGGCCGCCGTCGTGCCCATGAACGGCATCTCGAGATGCGTATGCGGATCGATCCCCCCGGGGATGACGAACGCCCCTTCGGCATCCACCACCCTGTCGCCCTTGAGCCCCGCCCCGATCTCGGCGATTTTCTCGCCCTCGACCAGCACGTCCGCCTCGTAGCTCCGATCGGCGGTGACGACCGTCCCGCCCTTGATGACCGTGCTCATGACGTGTCTCCCCCGGCAATGCCTGCTGGCTGCAGCTTAGCACCGACGCGGCGGCTCTCCTAACGGGCAGGCTGGCGAAGAAGGCTAAGATTGACATCCCTCCTGACCCAGACCAACACGTGATGCCGTCTGACCCAAGGAACTGGACCGATGGCCCGCAGTGATCTCCTCGTCAGCCTCGTCAGGGCCGGCACCTCTGGCGACCGGCGGCTGATGAAGTCGACGGTCGAGGCCATCATCGCCGAAGAACGATCAAAGCAGCACAACGTGCTGGCCGAAAAACTGACCAAGGCCATGAACGGGATGGGAAACGGCGTCCACCAATTGCAGGCCGTGCCTGTCGAACCAGCCCATCGGGGACGAGACTTCATTGCCGAGGTTCAGCCTCAGCGGCGCCTTGAGGAGCTGGTGCTGCCCGACCTCGTCCGGACGGCATGCAGTCAGCTGATCGAAGAGCACCACCGCGCCAATGTGCTGCGGTCCCATAGTCTAGAGCCGCGCCATCGCGTGCTGTTGGTCGGCCCGCCCGGCAACGGGAAGACCACCCTGGCCGAGGCCGTAGCAGAAGCGCTGGCCCTGCCGCTATATGTGGTCCGTTACGAGCTCATGATCGGAAGCTATCTCGGCGAGACGGCCAGTCGCCTGAAGCGGCTGTTCGACTACGTGCGCACGACTCCGTGCGTCCTGTTCTTTGACGAGTTCGACGTTCTCGGCAAAGAACGCGGGGATACGCACGAAACCGGCGAAATCAAGCGCGTCGTCTCCAGCCTGTTACTCCAGATCGATGACCTGCCCAGCTACGCCATCGTCATGGCGGCGACGAATCATGCCGAGCTGCTCGATCGTGCCGTGTGGCGACGCTTTCAGATCCGGATGGAGTTGCCAAGGCCAACGCAGAAGCAGATGGCAGCCTTCATCACGACGTTTCTTGCGCGCCTCGACGAGCCCGCCGGGATGACAGCCGAGACGCTCGCCAAACGCCTCGGCCCCGTCAGCTATAGTGAGGCCGAGCAATTCTGCCTCGATCTGTTCCGCCAGCAGGTGCTCGCCATGGGCGAGCGGCCGCTGAAAACGATCGTCGCCGAGCAGTTGAAGCTCTGGGCCGCTCGGGTGAGCGCATCGCAACCGCAAGACGAAGGGCTGAGCCGTGCCGGAACGTCCGCTCCTGAAAATCCCGGCACCTGAGCCCATTGCGCCGCCCCGTCCGCCGCGCGGCGGTGCGAAGCTGACAAAACCCTCGCGCCAGCGACAGGGTGAACGCCTCGACCCGAAGTTCGAGCGTCTGGAGCGCGTTGCGGGCGATCCGGCGCAGATCTTGCAGTCGCGCCAAGACCCGGAAGCCATCGCGCCTGAGCGGGCCATCGTCTTCGAAGTCACGGGCTCGCTGGCGACCTTCTATCAAGAGGCGAGCCGCATCGGGCTGGAGTACCTAGCTGACGACGAGCTCGAAATCGAGCCCGACGACGACTTCCGGCTGACCGAAAAACCCGAGGACGCGATCCCAGGCCGCGTCTACTTCGCCATGCCCGACCTCGACGCGCTGCGGCAGCTGGTGAGCCTTTGGCAACGCTACCAATCCGGTGGACGGATGGCCGACGGCTTCGGGCGTTGGACGCAGCTATTTGGCCTTCTGAAGGATGTCCGGGCATGGGGTCCCGAGGATCGGTTGACGGCCGAAACACTCGCCGTCTGGCGGGACCAGCTCGCGGAAGCACCCGATGAGCCGGTGCGCTTTGAAGTGGAACTCTGGTACCGCGAGAACCCCGAGACCAGACGAGCGGCTTTCGCCGCGTTCAGTGCCGCCGTCCAAGAACTCGGCGGAACCCTCGTGCATCACGCCTCGATCCCCGAAATCCGGTACGATGCCGCGCTCATTGACCTCCCGGCCGCGCGCATCCGAGAGCTCCTTGCCAACCCCACGGTCACGCTGGCGCGCGTGAACGAGATCATGTTCATCCGGCCTCAATCAATGGCGGCCTTCCCGGTCGACGAGGAGCGGGAAGATGATCCTGCGCCTAGTCAGCCGAGTGCCGCGGCGCCGCTGCCGCCGATCGCGGCGTTGCTCGATGGCCTTCCCGTCCAGAACCATCGGCGGCTCGACAGTCGCCTGGTCATCGATGACCCCGAGGACCTCGAGCCGACCTACCAGGTGGCCGCGCGCAAGCACGGCACCGAAATGGCGTCGCTGATCATCCACGGCGACATTAACCGTGACGAACCACCTCTCAGCCGACCTCTCTACGTTCGGCCGATCATGGAGCCGGTACAAACGCCGGCTGGCTGGGACGAGCGGACGCCCGCTGATCGGCTGCTTGTCGACCATGTTTATCGCGCCGTGCGGCGAATGAAGGAAGGCGAAGCCGGCGAGCCGCCGACGGCGCCGAGCGTTTTCATCATCAATTTGTCGATGGGCGACGAAAGCCGGCAATTCAGTGGCCCGATGAGTCCCTGGGCACGGCTGCTGGATCACCTGGCTTATCGCTACAACGTCCTGTTCCTCGTCAGCGCGGGCAACATCCGCGACACGCTAGGCCTGACTGGCTTTTCCAACTGGACCGCGTTTGAGATGGCAACACCAGCGGAACGCGAAGCCGCCCTATTTGCTGCCATCGACGCCCGGAAGGCGACCCGGACCATTCTTTCGCCAGCCGAAGCCATGAACGTCCTGACCATTGGTGCTGCCCATCGCGACGCCGTGCCGCCCGGAGGCGCTATCGCGAGTGGCATGGACGCCATCGGCAAATCGGACCTTCCGAACCTTTCCTCCCGACTTGGTCTCGGGTTCCGGAAGGTGATCAAGCCCGACCTGCTTGCCGAAGGTGGCCGAGAGTACGTTCGCTGGACCTCCACAAACCCTCACCTTCATGTCGCACCGGCGAAGCAGGCAGCGCGCGCCTTTGGGCTGCTTGCAGCCGCCCCTGATGCGCGTGGCGATCTCGCGAAGACCGCCTTGACGTGGGGCACCAGCGCCGCGACCGCCCTTGCAACACGTGCTGGCCATCTTGTTCTCGATGCGCTCATGGACAGCGCCGACAATGCGATGCTCGCCGATACGCCGCCTCAGTACCTGCCGCTGATCATCAAGGCCCTTCTCGTTCACGGCTCTGCGTGGGGTGAGGGTGCCTCCGTCCTTGAGGCACTTTCCGGTGGAAAGCACCACGCAATCAAAGACAACGTCAGCCGTTTTGTCGGCCATGGCGTGCTCGATGCCTCGCGCATCGTCGCTTGCACGGCCGGACGGGCGACCCTTATCGGGTATGGCGAGATAACGCCGGGCTCCGCGTCTCGTTGCAGGATTCCGCTACCACCAAGCCTTGAGGGCGTTCTTGAACCGCGCTCAGTAGCGGTGACGCTTGCATGGTTCTCGCCCATCAACCCCCGCCATCAAGGCTATCGGATGGTCGCGTTGGAGGCGAAGCCCGCTGGAGACAAGAAGCTTTCACTCGGTGTAGAGCGCGCCAAGGACCAGCCTCACGATAAGGCCATCGCTCGCGGCACGGTCTATCATGACCGTCGGGAAGGGAGGCGTGCGGCACCGTATGTAGATGGGGGTGACATGCTTGTCCGCGTTGCGGCACGCGAGACTGCGGGCGAGTTCACCGGCCGGGTTCCTTATGCCCTCGCGGTGAGCATCGAGGTGGGCGTCAGCTCGGCGATACCGGTTTACGATGAAGTTCGCGCTGCCGTCGTCGCCCGGGTCGGGGCGCCCGTTTCGCCTTGAGAGCATCCGACGTAGGGCTTGAAACGCCACATCGGCGTCCGAGATCGAGAGCACTCTTTCTCCTTAGTGAAAGCGCTCTTTGACAAACCAGATTGGGCGCTAAAAATCAACGTAGGCTAAGGGCTTATGTGGTGCATTTTGTAATACGCTCGCACGCTTTATCGCTTCGGGCGCTACCATGACCGTATACCGGTTCCCGTTTGCACCCACCTTTTAGAAATTTTGATAGCGTACGCCTCACCCCACGACCCCCGCCGTCTCCACCACCGCGTGGAACAGCACCTCCGCGCCTGCCGTCGACCATTCCTTCTTGATCTCCTCGGCCTCGTTGTGGCTCAACCCGTCGACGCAGGGGCACATGACCATGGCCGTCGGGGCGACGCGGTTGATCCAGCAGGCGTCGTGGCCGGCGCCGGAGACGATGGTGCGGTGGCTGTAGCCGAGCTTCTCCGCGGCGTCGCGGATCGCTTTCACGCAGCCCTCGTCGAAGGTGACGGGATCGAAGGCGCCGACCTCCTCGATCTCGAGCTTCAGGCCGATCTCTTCGGCGATCCGCTTGGCACCTTCCTCGAGGCGGGCGGCCATGTCGGTGATGACGGCCTTGTCGGGCGAGCGGAAGTCGATGGTGAAGACGCACTTGCCCGGGATGATGTTGCGCGAGTTCGGGTGGACGTCGCAATGGCCGACGGCGCCCACCGCGTGCGGCGCGTGGCTCCAGGCGATCTCGTCGACGAGCTGGGTGATTCGGGCCATGCCGAGGCCGGCATTGATGCGCTTGGGCATCGGCGTGGAGCCGGTGTGGCTCTCGCGGCCGGTCAAGGTCACCTGAAGCCACTTCAGCCCCTGGCCGTGGGTGACCACGCCGATGTCGATGCCCTCGTCCTCGAGAATCGGCCCCTGCTCGATGTGAAGTTCGAACATGGCCTTCATCTTGCGGGCACCGACCGGCTCCTCGCCCTTCCAGCCGATCCGTGCCAGCTCGTCGCCGAACGTCTTTCCGTTCGCGTCGCGGCGGTCGTAGGCCCAGTCCAGTTCGTGGACGCCGGCGAAGACGCCCGAGGCCAGCATCGCCGGGGCGAAGCGGGTGCCCTCTTCGTTGGTCCAGTTGACGACGACGATCGGGTGTTTCGTCTCGATCTTGCGCTCGTTGAGCGTGCGGACGATCTCGAGCCCGGCCAAGACACCCAGCACGCCGTCATACTTGCCGCCGGTCGGCTGGGTGTCGAGATGGCTGCCGACCATCACCGGCAGGGCGTCCGGGTCGGCGCCCTCGCGCCGGGCGAACATGGTGCCCATCCGGTCGACGCCCATCTCCAGCCCCTCGGCCTCGCACCAGCGCCTGAAGAGGGCGCGGCCTTCGGCATCCTCGTCGGTCAGGGTCTGGCGATTGTTGCCGCCGGCGACACCCGGGCCGATCTTCGCCATCTCCATGATCGAGTCCCACAGACGATCGCCGTCGATCCGCAGATTGCTCGCCGTAGCCATCACATCGCTCCCTTCAGCCGGACTCCTTTCTGGATCGCAGAAGAGGGCCGATGCCGTCAATTGTCCGGGCGGGTCGGGGCCGGTGCGCGGACGGGTGACGCCGCGCGGGTCGGGACGAGCCGGTCCCACACGGCGAAAAGCCTGTCCGCGGCGATCCGCCAGCGGACGTTTCGCGCCATGTCCTCGGCCGCGCGGTCGCCCAGGGCGCGGGCGGCGCCCGGGTCGTGCAAGAGGCCGTCGATCGCCTCGACCAGCGCTTCGGTGTCGCCGGCCTCGACCAGCACACCGTTCTGCTCGTGGTCGACCAGCTCTTCATGGCCGCCGCGCCGTGACGCGACCACGGCCACGCCGGTCGCCATGGCCTCGGCGAGCGGCAGGCCGAAGGCCTCGCGCCACAAGGAAGGCTGCACGAGGATCGTCCGGGTCCCCATCAGCTCGACGATGCGGTCGTGCGGCAAGGCGCCGAGCCAGTGCACCCGCGACCGCAACGCGTCGGGAACGGCCTGCTGCAGTTCGCGCGCCAGATCGGTTCGGGCGTGCAGCACCTGACGGCGCAGCCGATCGACGATGCCGCGGCCATAGAAGGGCAGTGCCGAGGCCATCGGCGGGTCGTCGGCGACGAGCCGGATGAAGGAATGCGGCATCAGGCCGACGGGCCCCGCGAGCACCAGTTGCAATTCGGGCCAGCGATCGGCGAGCCTCACGAAAGCGTCGATCAGGATGTGCGGCCCCTTCTCGGGCGATACACGGCCGACGAAGAGCAGCTTCGCCTTCTTTTCCGGCCGGAGGCGGCGGCGCGAGAAGAGGGCCGTGTCGATGCCGTTGCCGACGGGCTCGATCGGGCCCGCGAAATCCGGCTGCGAACGACGCAGCTTTTCCGCCACCCATTGCGAGCAGGTGACGACCGCCGCGAACGGTCGCAACCGCCTGCGGACGCTCGCCGCCGGCAGACGCGCCAGCGCTTCGTCGTGCAGATGCAGGACGAGGCGGGCTTCCGGCACCGCCGACCGTACCGGCATCGCCAGTTGCGGGTGGCTCTGGATGTGCACGATGTCCGGCCGAAGGGCGGCGGCCACGTCGGCGACCGCCCGCGCATAGCCGCGATAATAGATGTCGCGGGCGAAGACGGGCAGACCGAAGGCGGTCAGGCCCTGCGCCAGGTCGAGCGCCTTGTACAGACTGCGCCCCCGCGCCTGCACGTGATGCACGGGATAACCCGCGGCACTGGCCGCGGTGCCGGTGATCCCTTCCGTAGCCGGCGCCACGACGTGCAGATCGACACGCTCCGCAAGGCGATCGGCCAGAGCGCGCAGGACGATCGATACCGAGCCGAATTCGGCGCCCCGGCCGCGGAAGGTGTCGCGCGGCTGACCGACCATCAGCACCTTCATCGGCCGGCCCGGCCGATCCCGCCCCGGCGCTGCGGTCATTCCGGTGCCGGACGCTCGAGTATCCGCGTCCGAATGGACCGGAGAGGACGGACGCACCTCGTGAAGCGTCATGTCTCGGTCTCCACCCACGAATCGGCATGGAGAGCTCCGATGCGTACGAGGTGAACGGCGCGGTGCGGACAGGCCGCATCGTCAAATGCCGTCGGCACCTGCGCGTAGAGCCCTACCATGCTTTTTCTGGATGAGCTGCAGGATGGGTGTCAATGCGACAGTCGATCCCATGCATTCGAGGACGCGCGTCTTCGCATGTTTAATGGGCTCGACTGGAAATCAGCCGTCGCGTGTGTGCGCTGCAGGACACGGGGCGTCATGGTATTTGGCGCATATCATCCGAAGCTGTTCGCGCAACAGTAGGATCGGACGGGATCGAACTCGCTCGACATCGATACGTCGAGCGGCGGACCTCGTCGCCGATCCCCGATCCGTGCCGGACGGATGGCCTATTCGGCGGCGGCGCGGTTCGGATTGTTCGGGTGGGTGGTCCAGTTGGCGTAGGCCGGGTCGATGCGCTCGCCGGTCCGCGGGTCCACGCCCGCGGTGAGGTGTTCGAGAGTGATGCAGTTCTCGACCGGGCAGACCTGGACGCAGAGATTGCAGCCGACGCACTCGGCGTCGATCACCTCGAAATGACGGTGACCGTCGACTTCCCTGGTGATCGCCTGATGGCTGGTGTCCTCGCAGGCGATGTGGCAGCGGCCGCACTGGATGCAGAGCTGCTGGTCGATGCGCGCCTTCACGACATAGTTCAGATTGAGGAACTGCCAGTCGGTGACGTTCGGCACGGCGCGGCCGACGAAATCGGCGATATGGCCGTATTCCTTTTCGTCCATCCAGCGGGCGAGGCCCGAGGTCAACTCGTCGATGATCTTGAAGCCGTAGGTCATGGCGGCGGTGCAGACCT
>JAGREO010000033.1:11923-12500 GCA_020446525.1 Geminicoccaceae bacterium
GCGTCGCGCCAGGTGGTGATGCCGCCGATGGCGGAGATCGGCAGGCCGCGCGTCTCGGGATCGCGGGCGATCTCGGCGACCATGTTGAGCGCGATCGGCTTGACGGCCGGGCCGCAATAGCCGCCATGGGTGCCCTTGCCGTCGGTGTGCGGCTCGGGCGCCATCAGGTCGAGGTCGACACCGACGATCGAGTTGATGGTGTTGATCAGCGAAACGGCGTCGGCACCGCCCTTCTTCGCCGCACGCGCCGGGCCGCGTATGTCGGTGACGTTGGGGGTGAGCTTGACGATCACCGGCATGCGCGTGTGCGCCTTGCACCAGCGGGCGACCATCTCGACATAGTCGGGCACCTGGCCCACGGCCGAGCCCATGCCGCGCTCCGACATGCCGTGCGGGCAGCCGAAATTCAGCTCGACACCGTCCGCACCGGTATCCTCCACCTGCGCCAGGATCGCCTGCCAGCTCGCCTCCTCGCAGGGGACCATGAGCGAAACGACCAGGGCGCGATCGGGCCAGGCGCGCTTGACCTCCTTGATCTCGCGCAGATTGACGTCGAGCGGCCGGTCGGTGATCAGCT
>JAGREO010000033.1:12600-19615 GCA_020446525.1 Geminicoccaceae bacterium
ACCACGCCGCCCCAGCCGGCCTTGAAGGCGCGCTCGACGTTGGTCTTGCGGTCGGTCGGCGGGGCGGAGGCGAGCCAGAAGGGGTTGGGGCTGGTGATGCCGAGAAAGTCGCTGCGCAGGTCGGCCATGGTTCAGGCTCCCTGGAGGTGGCGATGGATCGACCTGGCGGCGATCTTTCCGTCCTCGACGGCGACCACGGTCAGATCCTGCCCGCCCGAAACGCAGTCGCCGCCGGCCCAGACATCGGCGAGGTCGGTCCGGCGATCGGCGTCGACGCGGATGCGGCCCTGCTCCATCAGGGGCTCGTCGGCGTCCCGATCCACCTCGAAGGACTGGCCCGTGGCCTTCATGAGCATGTCGGCCTCGAGCTCGAAGGTCTCGCCGGTATCGACGAGGTGGCCGTCGCGCTCGGTGGTACGGGCGAACTCGACGGCGCGAAGGCGATCTCCGCCCAGGGCGCGCACCGGCCGGGCATGATGCCGGATACGCACACCTCTGGTCTGCGCCAGGTTCTGCTCATACAGGCTGGCGTTCATGCGCTCGGGGCCGCGCCTATAGACCATGGTCACGTCTTCCGCGCCCAGAAGGCGGGATTGCACCGCGGCGTCGATGGCGGTCATGCCGCCACCGACCACAACCACGCGACGACCGACGGGCATGGTCGAGAGGTCGCGGGTCTGACGCAGCTCGGCGATCCAGCGGACGGCGTCGACGACCCCTTCGAGCTCTTCGCCCTCGAGGCCCAGCGCGGCTACCGCACCCAAGCCCAGGCCGAGGAACACGGCATCGAAATCGCGGCGCAGGTCGCTCAGCGTCACGTCACGGCCGAGGCGGCAACCCGCCTTCAACTCGATACCGCCGATCGACAGCACGAAAGCGACCTCGCGCTGGGCGAAATCGTCCGGGGTCTTGTAGGCGGCGATGCCGTATTCGTTCAGTCCACCAGACTTGTCGCGTGCCTCGAACAGGGTGACGGCGTGGCCGAGCACGGCCAGACGATGGGCGCAGGAGAGCCCGGCCGGGCCGGCACCGACGACGGCCGCGCGCTTGCCGGTCGGGGCGGCACGCTCGAAGGGGTGGCTCTCCAGGGCGAATGCCGCGTCGGTGGCGTGGCGCTGCAGGCGGCCGATCTGGACGGGCTTGCCCTCGGCCGTCTCGCGCACGCAGGCTTCCTCGCACAGCGTCTCGACCGGGCAGACACGCGCGCACATGCCGCCCAGGATGTTCTGCTCGAAGATCGTTCTGGCGGAGCCGATCGGATTGCCGGTCGCGATCTGGCGGATGAACAGCGGAATGTCGATGCGGGTGGGGCAGGCCTGCATGCAGGGCGCATCGAAGCAGAAATAGCAGCGGTCCGCTTCGACGCGCGCCTCGTGGTCGTCGAACGGCGGATGAAGATCGGCGAAGTTCGAGGCCAAGGTGACGGGATCGAGCCGGCCGGCTCGAATGCCGGATGCATATACGCCATCCGTCCGATCACCAATCGACGGCGCGAACGGCACCTCTCGCCTGTTCTCGGTCATGCCGGCTCCCTGAAACCGCTGCTCAGGGAGTGGATCAAAAAGCGGGGGCGCGGTCAATCGGTCGAAGTGTTTCATCGATCGCACCACCGTGCGGCGGCAGCCCGGCGAATTTCGGCGGGGGGCGGGCGTTCGGCCTCGATCGCTCGTCGTGCGGCCCGCCACCATGCGGCCGCGGGTCGCGGGGATGCGCGCGGTTGGCGGCCACGCCTTCGAGGATCGGCACGTAGCGACGGCTCGAGGGCCGCACATGGTCGACGGCCGGCGTGCCGGCATAGATCTCCTTCCTGGCCTCGATGATCAGGAGACCGGCCAGTTGCGGCAGCAGTTGCAGCCCGACGCGCTCGCCCGGCACGGTGAGCCGGCGCATCAGATTGTGGCGGAAGGGCGGCATCATCAGGGCGGCGCGCTCGTCGGTCACGGCGAAGAGGTGGTTGCGCAGCGTCCGCTCGAGCTGGCCCGCGCTGTAGGGTTGGCCGTAGCCGAAGGGCGTCTTCTCGCTCCAGCACCAGAGACCGCGGCGGTTGGGCACCAGGGCGATCACCAGCCCGCCATCGGCCAGCACCCGCCAGACTTCCCGCATCAAGCGGTTGGCGTGCGGGCTGCACTCGAGCGCATGCGCCAGCAGCACCCGATCGAAGCTGCCGTCGGCGAAGGGCAGCTCGTCCTCGCGGGCCAGCGTCGCCGCATTGGCGCCGTCGGCGGGCCAGCGCGCGGCGCCCTGGGTCGCCGGCATCATCACGATGCGCCGCTCGGCTTCGTCGAAGAGCTGGAGGAACGGGCCCGGATAACCCAGGCCGAGGATCCGCTGACCAGTGGTGTCGGGCCAGAGCTTGCGCAGCTCCAGATTGATCAGGCGGCGAGCATACTGGCCTTGAAGCCTGCCATAGAAGGCGTCGAGCTCGACGATGTCCGGCCGCATTTCGATTCCGATGGCTGCTGGTCGTCCGGTCCCCGCATTGCAATATTGGTGCTGCGATCACAATGTGAAGAGATGAACGACCAAGAGGGAGTGCGATCGTGGCCGCACTGGACGTCGAACTGCTCGAGGCGCTGAGCGACAATTACGTCTGTCTCGTCGTCGACCCGGCGACCGGCACGAGCGGTGTCGTCGATCCGGCCGAGGCGGATCTCGTCCTGCGGGCGCTGGAGGAGAGGGACCGCAAGCTGGATTGGATCCTGAACACCCATCACCACGCCGACCACACCGCGGGCAATCTCGAGGTGAAGCGGGCGACGGGTGCGAAGATCGCCGGGCCCGCGGCGGACGCGCATCGGATCGAGGGGCTGGACGTGGAGCTGGTCGAGGGCGAGAACTTCGTCTTCGGGTCGCACGACGTGCGCATTCTCGAGACACCCGGCCACACGTCGGGTCACATCGCCTTCTTCTTCGCCGACGCCAAGGTGCTGTTCTGCGGCGACACGCTCTTCGCGCTCGGCTGCGGTCGCCTGTTCGAAGGCACGCCCGCGCAGATGTGGCACTCGCTCGAGAAGTTCGCCTCGATGCCGGACGAGACGCTGGTCTATTGCGGGCACGAATACACGCTGAGCAACGCACGATTCGCGCTGACGGTCGATCCGGACAACAAGGCGCTCGGCGCACGCGCGGCGGAGATCGAGCAGGCACGCGCGTCGGGCCGGCCGACGATCCCGACCACCCTGGGGCTCGAGCGCCGGACCAACCCCTTCCTGCGACCGCACGACCCCGGCATCCGCCGGCATCTGGGCATGGAGGATGCGGGCGACGCCGACGTTTTCGCCGAGATCAGGGCCCGAAAGGACCGGTTCTAGCGCGCATTCACGTCGGACCGGGCGGCGGACGCACGAGCGTCGACGTCCGTGTCGCCTTAGGCTGCGCTTCTCTTCGCTGCGATGACCTTGCGCATCAGCGTGAGGAACTGCTCCCGCTCGGCTTGCGAGAGCAGCGCCAGGGCCGCTTCGTTCTCGGCCATTGCCGCCGCCAGTGCCGGAGCGCGCAGATCGCGGGCTTTTTCCGTCAGCCACACCCGCTGAACCCGCCCGTCACCCGGATCCTTGCGCCGAACGACCAGCCCGTCGCGCTCCATGCGCGCCAGCGTGTTCGCCATCGTCGCCTGCTCGATGTCGAGCCGGTCGACCAGTTCCTTTTGCGTCAGCCCGTCTCGTTCCCATAGCTCCAGAAGAGCCGGAAACGTGCCCGTGGTCAGGCCGAGCGGCCGGATCCGCGCCTGCAGACCGCGGGCGAACAGCCTAGCCATGTGATTGGCCAGATAGCCGGCCGATTGCTCCGTGACGAAGTTCATCCGCCTCTTCTGCACTTGCATAGCAAGCTATGCAATGATATATAGCTTGCTATCTTTATCGCGCACTCATCCCCGCGCAAGGAGGAGACGACCGATGGCCCGCCGCATCCATTCCATCGCCGGCAGCGTGGCGCTGCTGACCATTCTCACCTTCTGGATTTCGACGGTCGTCGTCGAGCTCTTCGGTGACGAGGCGGCGATCGTCCTGGTCAAGACCTCGATCCCCTGGGGTTTTCTGGTTCTCGTCCCGGCACTCGCCGCGACCGGCATCTCCGGTACGCGCATGGCACGCCTGCGCGGCGGGCCGCTGGTGCGCGCCAAGAGCCGGCGCATGGCGTTCATCGCCGCCAACGGTATCCTGATCCTCGTGCCGTCGGCCATCTATCTGGCGCTCGAGGCGCAGGCCGGAGAATTCGACGAGGGCTTCGTCGTCATGCAGGCGGTCGAGCTGATCGCCGGTGCCGCCAATATCGCACTTCTCAGCCTCAACATGCGCGACGGTCTGCGGCTCACCGGCACGCTGCGGCGGCCGTCCGGACGCGTGCCGAAGCGGCGGCTCTCGATGCACGACGGGTTGCTCGCCGGCCTGGCACTGATCGCACTGGGCTCCGGCGTCGCCGCGACGCTCGCGGCGGATGCGGCGTCGCAGCGGATCGTCCTCAGCCTGCACGCGCCGCTGGGTCTTCTCGTTCTGGCACTGGTGCTGGTGCAGATCGGCCGTCGAATGCTGGCCCGGCGAGACGACGGTCGGAATGAGACGACGAAGAAGAATGACGCGCGGCCGATGCTGCTGCCTATCGTCACGGGCGGGTTCTATGTGGTCCTCGCCGGAATGGCGGCGAGCGGGATCGGCATGATGGTGCTCTCGGGCGCGCATGAGGTGCTCTTAAGCCTCGACGACGCGCCGCTGCCGAATTTCTGGGCATTCGCGCCGCGTATTCCGCACGCCATCGGTGCGCGCCTGCTGGTCACGGTGATGATCCTGCTCGCCGCCGTCGGCCTTTACCGTGCCTTCATACGGCCCGGCGCGGGCACCCGCGGTCGTCCGAGGGAGAGTTTTTGAGAGGGGTGAAACGGTAGGAGTCCGGTACCAGATCAAGCGGATCATCTGCAGAACAACGCCGTCCGGGATGCACCTCGGCGGCTCGAGGAGAGTGTCGTGAACGTCGAGACGCTGATCCTGGTCGCCCGCGACCGCCTCGTGAGCGTGAAACACACGGCAAGGCTCACCGAGGCGGCCGCACGTCTCGGACAGGATGGCGCCGATCTCGTCGTCGTCTGCGACGAGGAGGGCCTCTTGTGCGGTGTCGTCGGCAAGACCGACATAGTCTCACGGATCGCCCGATGCCACGGCAGCAGTTGCACGGAGATGGTCGCCAACGTGATGACGACCGAAGTCGTCACGTGCGGCCTCGGCGATCCGCTCATGGAGGTCTGGTCGCGGATGAAGGAGAGAAGCTTCATCCATGTCCCGGTGGTGGATGCCAAAGGCCGACCGGTCGGCCTACTGGCTGCGCGCGACGTGCTTCAGGCCCTTCTGGGCGAGGTCGAATATGAAGAGACGCTCCTGCGCGAGTTCGTCATGGGCGTCGGCTATCGCTGACGCCCGGCTCCACGCGATCCGATGGTACGGGCGTGGCATCAAACCTTTCGTCCCGCTGGCCGTTCCGGGCGCCGGCCATATCCGACGACGGCTGACGTCGACGGTGTCGCTGCGGCACGCCGGTCCGTGACCGACGCGATCGGAACGGCAGCGCTGGTGAGCGGGACGCTTTCGGCCGGCTGGCTGGCTTCGATGCTGGCGGCCTCGATCCTCGTGCCCAGGCACCGCTTGTGGCCGATCGAACGGCTGACGATCGGCAATCAGCTCTCGATCTGGCTGCCGACGATTCTGGTTTTCGTCGCCTCGTTCATCCTCGGGGTTCTGGACTGGAACGCGCTCGGCTGGCCGGCGTTCCTGCGCTGGGGCGTGGGCGGCACGCTCGTGCTGCTGGGCAATCTCGTCGTCTGGACGGCCTTCTTCCGCCTCGGCCCGGCGCGGACCTCGGGCGCGGCCGGAGCGCTGGAGACGGGCGGCTTCTATCGCTGGTCGCGCAACCCGCAATATGTGGCCGACATCGCGATCCTCGCCGGCTGGGCCATCCTCTGTGCCGTACCCGCCACCCTGCCGGTGATCGGTCTCGGTATATCGGCGCTCATCCTGGCGCCCTTCGCCGAGGAGCCGTGGCTGCGCGAGAGACACGGCCGCGCATTCGACGATTATTGCCGGAAGGTGCGCCGTTTCCTATGACGTGCGGCAGCGCGCAGGTCGGCGGAAGCTCATCGCTCTCGTCGTTTCGGCTCGGGGTGTGGTTCGATGGCGTGGTTGAGCCTGGTCCTGGGGGGCCTGTTCGAGATCGGCTGGCCGATCGGCCTGAAGAACGGCTGGACGGCAACGGGCCTGCGGCCGGGATGGCTGATCTTCGCCGCCCTGTGCATGATGATCAGCGGCGGGCTGTTGCTCTATGCCCAGCGCTTCATCCCGATCGGCACGGCCTATGCCGTCTGGACGGGCATCGGCGCCGTCGGCACCTTCCTCGTCGGCGTCTGGCTCTATGGCGACGCGATGAGCGTGCTGCGCCTGACCTCGGTCGTGCTCATCGTCGCCGGCATCGCCGGTCTCAAATTCGGCTGAACGTGACCGGCCCATCGTCACGAAGGATCGGCCGCGGGCTCGACAATGGCCGCATCCGGCGTCATGGTGGATCGTGATGAACAGACTTCTCCTCGCGCTGCCGCTGCTTTCGATGGGCGTCGCCGCCATGGCTCAAATGCCGCCTTCGCTCGACGAGATCGCCGCCTATGAGGGGCTGCACGCCGCGGCGCATGCCGGTGACGTCACCACGATCCGTCGGCTGGCCGAAGCGGGTGCGGACCTGGACGGCCGGGACGGGCGCGAACGCACGCCGGCGCACGTGGCGGCCTTCGCCTCGAACGACGACGCCCTCCGCGCATTGGCCGGGGCGGGCGCCGACATGAACGCGCTCGAGCATCAGGCCTATGACGTCGTCACCATCGCCGCCGTGGCGAACGACGTCGCCCTGCTCGAGAGTGCGCTCGAGCTCGGCAACCGCGCCGATCTCGTCACCAGCCCCTATGACGGCACCGCGCTGATCGCCGCCGCGCATCTCGGCCATGCCGAGGTCGTGCGCCGCCTGATCGCCGCCGGCGCGC
>JAGREO010000321.1 GCA_020446525.1 Geminicoccaceae bacterium
GTGCGCAACTACACCATGGGCGACGTCGTCGCCCGCTGGCGCCGGGCGCAGGGCTACAACGTGCTGCATCCGATGGGCTGGGACGCCTTCGGTCTGCCGGCCGAGAACGCCGCCATGCAGAAGGGGGTGCATCCGGGCCGCTGGACCCATGCCAATATCGACGAGATGCGCGCGCAGTTCCGCACCATGGGCCTGTCGCTCGACTGGAGCCGCGAATTCGCCACCTGCGACGTCGACTATTACGTCCACGAGCAGGCGATGTTCCTCGAGATGCTCGAGCGGGACCTGGTCTATCGCAAGGAGAGCTGGGTCAACTGGGATCCGGTCGACCGCACGGTTCTCGCCAACGAGCAGGTGATCGAGGGGCGCGGCTGGCGTTCGGGCGCGCCGGTCGAGCGGCGCAAGCTGGAGCAGTGGTTCTTTCGCATCACAGCCTTCGCCGACGAGCTGCTTTCGGCGATCGACGGGCTCGAGCGCTGGCCGGACAAGGTCCGCACCATGCAGGCCAACTGGATCGGCCGCTCCGAGGGCGCCCGGGTGCGGTTTCCGATCCGCGGCCGCGACGACGGTCTCGTGGTGTTCACCACCCGTCCCGACACGCTCTGGGGTGCCTCCTTCATGGCGATCGCGCCGGATCATCCGCTGGCGCAGGAACGGGCGAAGGACGATCCCAGGCTCGCCGCCTTCGTCGCCGAATGCCTCAGGAGCGGCACCTCGCAGGAGGAGATGGACAAGGCGGAGAAGCGCGGCGTCGACACCGGCCTGCGCTGCCGTCACCCGCTCGACGCGACCCCGGATCTGCCGGTCTACGTCGCCAATTTCGTGCTCATGGACTATGGCACCGGGGCCATCTTCGGCTGTCCCTCGGGCGACCAGCGCGACCTCGACTTCGCCCGCAAATACGATCTGCCGGTGCTGCCGGTGGTGTTGCCGCCGGGTGCCGATCCGGCCGCCTTCACGATCGGCGACGAAGCCTATACCGGCGAGGGCACGCTCATCAATTCCGGCTTCCTCGATGGTCTCGCCGTCGCCGATGCCAAACCCCGGATCATCGAGCGGCTCGAGGAGGCCGGGGTCGGCGAGCGGCAGGTCACCTTCCGGCTGCGCGACTGGGGCGTCTCGCGCCAGCGCTACTGGGGCTGTCCGATCCCGGTGGTGCACTGCGCGCAGTGCGGCATCGTTCCGGTGCCCAGAGAGCAGTTGCCCGTGCGCCTGCCCGAGGATGTGCGCTTCGACGAACCGGGCAATCCGCTCGACCGGCACGAGGCGTTCCTGCGCACCACCTGCCCCGGCTGCGGCGGCGAGGCGCGCCGGGAGACCGACACCTTCGACACCTTCACCGAGAGTTCCTGGTATTTCGCCCGGTTCTGCTCGCCTCAATACGAGGAGGGGCCGTTCGAGCGCCGTGCGGTCGACTACTGGCTGCCGGTCGACCAGTATATCGGCGGCGTCGAGCACGCCGTGCTGCATCTGCTCTATTCGCGCTTCTTCACCCGCGCCATGTCGGCCTGCGGTCATCTCGATCTGGCCGAGCCCTTCGCCGGCCTCTTCACCCAGGGCATGGTCACCCATCTGACCTTCGAGGGGCCGAACGGCCGCTGGCTGCAGCCGGACGAGGTGGAGCGCGAGGGCGAGGGCTGGGTGACGGTCGACGGCCGGCACCCGGTCCAACCCGGACGCGTCGAGAAGATGAGCAAGTCGAAGCGCAACACCGTCGATCCCACCACCATCATCGAAGGCTACGGCGCCGACACGGCAAGGCTCTTCATGCTGTCCGACAGCCCGCCCGAGCGCGACCTCGAATGGACCGATCAGGGCATCGACGGCGCCTGGCGCTATCTCAACCGGCTCTGGCGCCTGGTCGACGAGCGGCTCGACCGGCTCGACGGGCGGGACGGCGGGGCCGGGGAGCCCGCCGGCGCCGACGCCGAACTCAAGCGGACCGTGCACCGCACCATCGACGGCGTCACCCGCGAGCTCGAGAAGCTGCACTTCAACAAGGCGGTGGCGCTGATCCGCGAGCTCTCCAACGCGATCGAGGCCCACGACGGCTCGGGTCCGGTGCTGCGCGAGGCGCTCGAGACGCTGGTCGTCCTGGTCAATCCGATGATGCCGCATCTGGCCGAGGAGCTCTGGTCGAAGCTCGGTCACGAGGCGATGCTGGCGGCGACACCCTGGCCCGCCGTCGATCCGGCCTGGCTCGTCGCCGACACGGTGCGGCTGGCGGTCCAGGTCAACGGCAAGCGGCGGGCGGAGATCGAGCTGCCGCGCGGGACCGACGAAGCCACCGCCCGGAGCATCGCGCTGGCCGACGAGGCGGTGCTCAAGGCCACCGCGGGCAAGCCGCCGCGCCGGGTGATCGTGGTGCCCGACCGGATCGTGAATGTCGTGGTCTAGGCGCGGGCTCTTCGTGCCGGCGCTGGCGTCGCTCGCCGGCGCCTGCAATCTGCGGCCGCTGCACATGGGCCTCGAGGGTGAGCGGCTGCATGCGCTGATGGCGGCGATCGAGATCGACACCCCGCTGACCCCGGTCGGACAGGCCCTGCGCGACGAACTGGCCGACGCGCTCAACCCGGCCGGCCTGACCCTCGAGCCGCGCTATCGTCTCCACGTGACGCTCGAGCGCGAGCGCACGGCCCTGGCGATCCAGCTCGACGACCGCATCACCCGCTTCGACGTCTCGCTCGCCGCCTTCTTCCGGCTCGCCCGGCTCTCGGACGACCGGACGCTCTATCGTTCGGCCGTGCGCCGGGTCACCAGCTACAATGTGGTGCGCGAGCCCTTCGCCACCCTGATCGCCGAGCAGGATGCCGACCGGCAGGCGGCGCAGGCGGTGGCCCAGCAGATCCGCTCCCTGCTGGCGCTCCATTTCGACGACGCCGGGGCATGAAGGTCAAGGCCGCCGACGCCGATCGTTTTCTCGCCCGGCTCGATGCCGCGATCGCCGCCCTCCTGTTCCACGGTCCCGATCAGGGCCTGGCGGGCGAGCGGGTGCGCCGCGTCATGCAGCGGGTCGCGGGCGATCTCGAGGATCCGTTCAAGATCGCCGACCTGGATGCCGAGAGCCTGCGGCAGGCGCCCGAGCGGCTGTTCGAGGAGGTTCAGGCGCTCTCGCTGACCGGCGGCCGGCGGGTGGTGCGCATCAGGCGCGCCGCCGACGCCCAGGCCGGCCTCTTCGCCGACCTGCTCGCACTGCCGCGGATCGAGGCGCTCGTGCTGGTCGAGGCGGGCGACTTGCCGGCCCGCTCGCCGCTGCGCAAGACCTTCGAGAACGCCAGGACCGCGGCCGCGGCCGTGCCCTGCTATCGCGACGAGGCCCGTGATCTGGGCGCCGCGATCGACGACACGCTGAGCGCCGCCGGCCTCGGGATCGAGCCCGCGGCGCGCGCCCATCTGCTGGCGCATCTCGGATCCGACCGTGAGGTGACCCGCCGCGAGCTCGAAAAGCTCGTCCTCTACATGCAGGGTGCCGAGCCCGCGCGGGTGTCCGTCGAGGACGCGGATGCGGTGATCGGCGACAGCTCGGCTCTCGATCTCGACGACCTCGTCTGGGCGGTCCTCACCGGCGAGGGCGGCCGGGCGGAGACCATCCTCGATCGGCTGCTGACCGAAGGCCGGCCGCCGGTGAGCCTGGTTCGAACCCTCTCGGCCACCGTCATGCGGCTGATCCCGATGAGCCTGCAGGTGGCGCAAGGGACCTCGGCCCGGCAGGTGATCGACGATGCGCGACCGCCGGTCTTCTTCCGCACCAAGCCCGCCATGCGCCGGACCCTCGAACGGTGGGACGCGGCCTCGCTCGGCCGGGCGCTGGCCGAACTGTCGCGGGCCGAGCGGCTCTGCAAGAGCACCGGCATGCCCGAGCGGCTGATCCTGCAACGCCTGGTGCTCGATCTGACCACCGGTGCGCCCCGTGCGCAGGGGGAACCACGCGGCCGCATCATGCAAAGCTGATCGGATGATGTAAAGGAAAACCATCTCTCATGTGGCCGGTGGCGACCGTCCGCCGGTTCGGACGCCGTCGCCGGGAAAAGGGGTGGTATGGCCGGCACGAGCGGTTAGAGTGGCGGCCGTGAAGGGTCGGGCGAGGTGAGGGCGCGTGCTGCGTTACGTCGTGCATCGATTGCTGGTCATGGTGCCGACGCTCATCGCCATCAGCTTTCTGACGTTCGTCATCATCCAGCTTCCGCCGGGCGATTATCTGAGCACGATGATCGCCGAGATGCAGTCGCAGGGCCAGGGCGCCAATCAGCAGAAGATCGCCTATCTGCGCGAGCTCTACGGTCTCGACCGGCCGTTCTGGCAGCAATATCTCTACTGGATCGCCGGCTTCGTGCAGGGCGATTTCGGCTGGTCGTTCGAATATGACCGGCCGGTGGTCGAGGTGGTGGGCGACCGCTTCTTCCTGACCACCGTTCTGGCCCTGGCGACCACGCTCTTCACCTGGGTCGTCGCCTTTCCGATCGGCATCTACGGCGCCACCCACAAATACAGCTGGGGCGATCACGGACTCACGCTGATCGGCTATCTGGGTCTGGCGACGCCCAACTTCCTCCTGGCGCTGCTCACCGTCTATTACGCCAACGTCTGGTTCGGCACCTCGATCGGCGGGCTGGTCGATCCGGTCTATCTCGACCAGCCGATGAGCTGGGCCAAGTTCGTCTCGGTGCTCGAGCATCTCTGGATCCCCGTGGTCATCATCGGCACCTCGGGCACCGCCGGCATGATCCGCCGCCTGCGCGCCAACCTCATGGACGAGCTGCAGAAACCCTATGTCGTCACCGCCCGCGCCAAGGGCCTGCCGCGCGGCCGGGCGCTGGTGAAATATCCCCTGCGCATGTCGCTGAACCCCTTCATCGCCGACATCGGCAATCTGCTGCCCGAGCTGATCTCCGGCTCGGCGCTGGTCGCCGTCGTGCTCTCCTTGCCGACCAACGGCCCCGTGCTCGTGCGCGCGCTGCAGAGCCAGGACATGTATCTGGCCGGTGCTTTCCTGATGCTCGAGGCGATGCTGGTGGTGGTCGGTGTGCTGATCTCCGATCTGCTGCTGGCGATGCTCGATCCCCGCATCCGCTTCGGCGGAGGGCAGGCCCGATGACGGAGCGCAGGCCGGCGGACGATCACTGGGTCGACGAGACGCCGTTCGACGTCCACGAGGAAGTCCCGCTCACACCCGAGCAGGAGAAGTTCTACACCGCCTCGCAATGGCAGCTGATGTGGTGGCGCTTCAAGCGGCACAAGCTGGCGATGGTGGCGCTCTGGGTGCTCGCCGCCTTCTACGGCTCGACGCTCATCACCGAGATCATCGCACCCTACAGCCAGCACACCCGCAATCCGCAGATGATCCTGGCGCCGCCGCAGAGCGTCCACATCCTCGATCAGGGCACGCTCAAATGGCCCTACACCTACGGCTACAAGATGACGCTCGACATGGACACGCTCAAGCGCGTCTACGCGCCCGATCTGAGCGAGACCCACGCGCTGCGCTTCTTCTGCCTGGGTGACGAATACCGCTTCTGGGACCTGATCCCCGGCAGCTTCCACCTCGTCTGTCCGGGCGAGGGCGGCAGCCTGCACCTCTTCGGCACCGACCGCCTCGGCCGCGACATGTTCTCGCGCATCCTCTACGGCGCCCGGGTCTCGCTCACGGTCGGCCTCATCGGCATCGCCGTCAGCTTCGTGCTCGGCATCATCCTGGGCGGCGTCTCGGGCTATTACGGCGGCTGGATCGACAGCCTCATCCAGCGGCTGATCGAGGTGATCCGCAGCTTCCCCATGATCCCGCTCTGGATGGCGCTCTCCGCCGCCATGCCGGTCACCTGGGATCCCTTGTGGGTCTATTTCGGCATCACCCTCATCCTCGGCCTGATCGACTGGACCGGCCTCGCCCGCGCCGTGCGCTCGAAGGTGCTGGCCCTGCGCGAGGAGGAATTCGCCCAGGCCGCCCGGCTGATGGGGGCGCGGCCGGCCCGCATCATCGGCCGCCATCTCGTACCCTCCTTCATGAGCCACCTGATCGCCTCGGCGACCCTGTCGATCCCCGGCATGATCCTCGGCGAGACGGCGCTCTCCTTTCTCGGTCTGGGCGTCCGCCCGCCGATGACGAGCTGGGGCGTGCTGCTCAACGACGCACAGAACATCAACGTGGTCGCGCTCTACCCCTGGCTGATGCTGCCGGTCCTGCCGGTCATCCTCGTCGTCCTCGCCTTCAACTTCCTCGGCGACGGCCTGCGCGA
>JAGREO010000322.1 GCA_020446525.1 Geminicoccaceae bacterium
CGTATCGAGTACGCGCTCAAGGGCGGGCGCATCAACACGGACTTCATCGACAGCTCGGCCGGCGTCGACTGCACCGACCACGAGGTCAACATCAAGATCCTGCTGGGCGACGTGGTACAGGCCGGCGACATGACGATGAAGCAGCGCGACGAGCTGCTGGCGTCGATGACCGACGAGGTGGGCGAGCTTTGTCTGCGCGACAATATCCTGCAGAACCTGGCCCTCAGCATGGCCGGCGCGCGCAGCATCGACGCTCTCGACGCGCAGCGCCGCTTCATGCGCAAGCTCGAGAGCGCCGGACGCCTGGATCGCGAGATCGAGATCCTGCCGCCCGACGAGGTGCTGGCCGAGCGCCGCCAGGCGGGCCATGGCCTGACCCGGCCCGAAGCGGCGGTGTTGCTGGCCTATGCCAAGACCACGCTCTATGCCGACTTGCTCGAGACGGCGCTGCCCGATCGCGAATATTTCGTCGGTGATCTGGCGAAATATTTCCCGCGGCCGCTGCGCCGGCAATTCCAGGATGCGATTGCCCGCCACCGTCTGCGTCGCGAGATCGTCGCCACCTGGCTCTCCAACAGCATCGTCAATCGCGGCCTCGACATCTTCGTCAGCGAACTCGAGGACGAAACCGGTGCCGCCCTCGCCGACATCGCCATGGCCTATGTCGTCACCCGCGACAGCTTCGCGCTGCTGCCCTTGTGGAGCGCGGTCGAAGCGCTCGGCCGCGAGGTGCCGGCAGACACACAGATCGCGATGCTCAACGAGGCGCGGGCGACCCTGATCCGCGGCACGCGCTGGTTCCTCGCCCATACCGCCAAGCCCTTCAGCATCACCCAGGCGGTCGGCCGCTTCAGCGAGCCGATCGCCCGGGTGATGGCGGCCCTCGACCAGGTGACCGCCCCGCAACAGGCGAAGATCCTCTCCGACGTCACCTCGCGCTACACCAAGGCCGGGGTGGAGGAGGATCTGGCGCGGTCCGTCGCCGGATTGCGTTATCTGCTCGCGGCCTGCGATATCACCACGGTGGCCGGCCCGCTGGGTGAGGGAGGCGACGCCGATCTGCTGACCACGGCGCGGGTCTATTTCGCGCTCGATGCCGAGCTCAATCTGACCTGGCTGCGTCAGCAGGTGGAGCGCGCGGCCATCGAGACGCGCTGGGATCGCATGGCGCTGAGCGCGCTCGAGGACGAATTGTCGGAGGCGCTGCAGCGGCTGACGGTGGCGGCCATCGGTGCGGGCGTCGGACGTGGCGACCAGACCGGCGAGACGGTGCCGCAGGCGCGCCGGTGGATCGGCGCCAATCTCGCCGCCGTCGACCGCTATCGCCGACTGCTGGACGAGCTCGAGAGCACCGAGCGGCCGGATCTGGCGATGCTCAACGTCGCGGTGGGCGTTGTCGGTAAACTACTGCCGCGCACCGTCGTCAATGCCGCGTGACGAAATCGCGCCCATTCCTCTTGCTTCTCGCTAGAGGCTTTGCCAATTAACGCCGTGCCGCATTGCAAACGGCAGCGGCCGGGTGCGCGCGAGTGGGGGGCATGCTGCCGGGGCACCGGCCGGTGCGCCGGTCTCGCCCGAACCTTCAGGGACCGGAAACGCGGCGTCGCACGAGCCATCGGAACAGGCGCCGGTCGGAGGACGATCGTATGCAATCGAGCAGTCTCATTCGTGAAGGCGAGGTCTTTTTTCGCCAGTGGCTGAGGACACCCAAGTCGATGGGCTCGGTGATCCCGTCGTCGAAATATCTGGCACGGGCGCTGGCGGCCGAGGTGGCCTGGCACCCCGGCCAATACATCGTCGAGCTCGGTGGCGGCACCGGCTCGATCACCCAGGGCCTGATCGAGCGCGGCATCCCCAAGGACCGACTGATCGTCGTCGAGCTCGAGACGCACCTCTTCGAATATCTGCGCGACCGTTTTCCCGAATCGAGGGTCATCCAGGGCGACGCCACGCGGCTCGGCGAAATCCTGGCCCGGCACGACATCGGCACCGTCGGCACCGTGATCTCCGGTCTGCCCGTGGTCGGCATGCCCTTCGAGTTCCAGAAGGCCATCGTCGATCAGGGCATGCAGGCGATGCACGGCAAGGGCAACGACGACGGCTTCATGCTGCAATACAGCTATTCGCCGATCGCACCTCTGCCCGCCGAGCGGCTGGGTCTGAAGGTGACCCGGGCGCGCTACGTGCTGCGCAACTTCCCGCCGGCGGCCGTCTGGAAATACACCCGCGCCTGAAGGCGGGCCCTTCGCTCACGCGTCCGTGAGTCGGGACGCGGCGCTCCTCGTCGGTTTCCTCTACATCCAGAGGTGTTTTTCTGGTAGCTCTTGCTAATCGCTGGTAGAGAACACCGGCGAACCAGAGGAAACGACCGCCATGGCCCACGACGAGACGCCTCGTGAGAATTGCGGCACGACTGCCGAACCTTTCGGCAGACGTCGGTCGGACGATCCGTTCGCCGAGCTCGATCCCTACGTGCTGGAGGATCGTCCGGCGCACTGGGACCGCCTGCTCGCCCTGCTCGATCGCTTCGGCTGGTGGAACGCCACGCTCGCCTGCGTGGCACTCGCCACGGCGGCCGCCGCGGCGCTGGCGGTCGGCTCGGCGACGCTGGCCGGGCTCGACGGCGCCTCGGCCTTTCTGCTCGCCGCTGTCGCGGCCCTCTGCACGGCGCTCGTCGCCACACCGATCGTCGCCGCCGGCCTGCGCCTGATCGTGCATATCGCCGGCACGCGCGATCGCCTCCTGGTCGAGATCGATCGCCGGACCATCGCCGAGCAGCAGTTGCGGCGGCTGGCCACGACCGACGAGCTCACCGGCCTCGCCAACCGACGTTGCTTCGTCGCCCGGGCGCGGGACGTCGTCGCCATCGCCCGGCGCTACGATCAGCCCCTGTCGCTGCTGACGCTCGACGTCGACGAGTTCAAATCGATCAACGACCGCCGCGGTCACGCCGGCGGTGACGAGGTGCTGCAACGGCTGGGACGCGTGCTGCGGCGCTCACTCCGTCGCTGCGACCTCGTGGCGCGGTTCGGCGGCGACGAGTTCGTCATCATGATGCCGCAGACCGATTCCGACGCCGCGGCGGCCGGCGCCGAGCGGTTGCGCCAGCAGGTCGAAAGCGGCCTCGACGAGGCGGGGCTCAGCGTCAGCATCGGTGTGGCGACGGTCGACGGCGGCTCGGCCAATCTCGAGGATCTGCTCGCCCGCGCCGACGGTGCGCTCTACGCCGCCAAGCGGCAGGGGCGCAACCGCGTGTTCGTCGCCGACGAGTGCGGTACGCAGGCCCGTCCGCAGAGTGTCCGGGCCGCCTGATCGCCGGCGGATCAGCGGCGGCGCACGAGGATCTTGACCAGATCACCCGCTTCGAGCGTGCGGCCGCGGTCGAGGCCGTTGAGCGTCTCGAACTGCTCGCGGGGCAACCGGTCGACCTGCATGCGCGCGCTCAGTCCGTCGATCGTGTCGCCGGGCCGCACCTCGACGATATCGATGCGCAGCGGCTCGAGTTTCGCCGCTTCGGCCTCGCTCAGGCGCGAGAAGCCGGCGACGACGTCCCGCAGGGCCGCCGCCTCGCGCCCGCCGTAATTCTTGGTCAGCAGGACGAAGCGGTAGACGGTGTCGCCGTCGCCTTCGATCACCGCGAACCCCGCTTCGGCCGAGCCGCTCTTCAGCTTCACCGTGCCGTGGCCGATGGCGGCGCGGGCGCCACCGCGGGTGGTCACGGTGTCGAGGTCCTTCGTCTTGCTCATGTCCGCCCACTTGTCCGCCTTGTAGCGGGTCAGCGGCAGGCCGGCCTCGTTGCGCGCCATGTCGAAGATCAACAGCATGTCGTCGCCGTCGGCGAACACCGCGCTCGACGTGTTGCGCAGCTTGAAGCCTTCGGGCACGCTGAAACGGAACCGCAGCAGCGGATGGGCGAAGGTCCGGCCCATCACGTAGCCCTGTGCCGGGCTCTCGCCGAAGATCATCCCGTCGATCGCCCGCATGAAGCGCTCGCGATCGCGCTCCTCGCCCGCCGCACCGCGTTCCTCGGATCGCTCGCGCGCCCGGGTGACGCGATCGGGGGTGTAGGGGTGGCTGGCGAAGAAGTGGTCGATGCCGCCGCTCGAGACCGAGGTGCCGGTCAGCTTGGCCTGCAGCTCGGCGTTCGACTGCAGCGCCTGGAGGAAGTCGCCCATCGCCTCGGTGTCGTAGCCGGCCCGCGCCAGATAGCGCACGCCCAGCTTGTCGGCCTGGAATTCCTGGCTCTGCGAATATTGCCCGACGCCGCCGGCGACCGCGAGATTGCCCAGCTGGCCGCCGAGCTGCGCGCCGGCTTCGCCGCCCAGCACCGCACCGCCCACCGTGGCCAGCACGCCGAGCAGCCCGCCGATCATGCCGGCGGTCTGGCGGGCCGCACCGTGGCGGCTGGTGACGTGACCGATCTCGTGGCCGATGACGCCCGCGACCTCCGCCTCGTCCTGCGCCAGCGCCAGCAGGCCGCGGCTGATATAGACGTAGCCGCCCGGCAGCGCGAAGGCGTTGACCACGTCGCTGTCGAGCAGGGTGAAGGTGAAGGGGATGTCGGACAGTTCCGAGACCGCGGCCAGCCGCTGGCCGATGCGGTCGACATAGGCCCGCAGCGCCGGATCGTCGTAGGCGCCGTTATATTGCTGGAGGATCTGCGGGTGTTGCGACTTGCCGAGCTGGATGTCGTCTTCGATGTCACCCGCCGCCAGCGACAGGCCCTCGCCCGAAGGCGCACTGCTGCATCCGCCGAGTGACACGCTGGCGAGCAGCGAGAGTGCCAATGCCACCCGTGCGGTCGCCACCCGTGCCGTCACCGCCCTGCTGCGCTTCGTCATCGCACCACCTCGATCTCCAAGCCGTCACCGATCTCGATCATCGGCCCGTTCTCCTCGAATATCCAGCCGCGGGCCTCGATCGTCGAGCCCTGCAGATCGAGCGGGTCGCGCCCAGCCTGCCGCATCGCTTTGGCGGTATCGTGCGGCAGACGCAAGGTCGGGTCGGTGCGCCAGTCGGCGCCGAAATTCAAATAGACGTACCGTCTTGCATCCTGCGCATGCCGAACCCGCCCGCGCACCACCCCGTAACGGCCGACGCGCGCCTCGACCGCCTCTGCGTCCGCCGCATCGACCACACCCGCGCCACCCGCACGCCAGATGCCGCGGCCGGCGGCACGTGCCTCGCGCTCGAGCGGCAGCAGGCGCAAGGCGTCGTCCTTGGTCTGCAGATCGGGACGCACCCAGACCAGCCCGTCCCGGACCAGCCGGGCCTGCAGCCAGTCACCGTCGGCCGCTTCGACCTGCGCCACCACCCGCCCGGCCCGATCGTAGGGCGCATCGGCATGGATCAGGCGCACCGCGCCATGCACTTCGAGCCAGTCGCCGACCGCGCGGACCACCTCCGCCCGCGGCCGCCACACCGGCGGTCCCCCGGCCGAAGATTCCGGCGACGAGGATTCCGGCGACGAAGGCACGACGACGCCCGCGAGCCGAACCATGCGCCCGTCCGCCAGCCGCAGATGAAGCTCTTCGCTCAAGCCGACCACCTCGAACGGCCCGTGCATTCGCCAATCCGCATCCGACGAAGCCTCGCCCGCCGCCCCGCCCGCACGCACGAGCGCCATCACCAGCATCACGAGGGCGACCCGCCGCAGTTGCGACCACGGCCGCGCTGCTGCTACACAACCCGCCACACGCGCCCGTAGCTCAGCCGGATAGAGCATCAGATTCCTAATCTGGGGGTCACAGGTTCGAGTCCTGTCGGGCGCGCCAGATCATCGTCCGGTGCCGCGTCCGCCGGTCTTTCGCGATGAACGACCGCCCCGAGGCGTGGCCGGGTCATCGCGGATCGGGCGGCGGGCGGGCGACGGGCTCAGACCTGGCCGTCGATCGCTTCGATTCCGTGCTGTGCCGCGTGCTGCCGGAGTTGCGCCACCGCGGCGTCGATCACCGCCTGCTCGGTGCCGCGGACGACCACCGCCGTGCCCGGCTTCTCCATGCGGAAGAAGGGGTAGCTGCCGACCTCGATGCCCGGATGATCGGCCTCGATGCGACCCAGCACCGCCGCCATCTCGCTCTCCGGCGCGTATACCGTCACCGTGCGGGCCAGCACCGGTGCGCCGCCGACCAGCTCGGGCAGGATGTCGTCCAGCATCGCCTGCATGATCTTCGGCACGCCGGCGAGCACATAGACGTTCTCCACGCGAAAACCCGGCGCCACGCTCACCGGGTTGGCGACCAGCGCCGCACCCTCGGGCATCATCGCCATGCGCATCCGTGCTTCGGTCACCCGTTCGCCGTAGAACGATTCGAGCAGCCGTTTGGCCTCCGGGTGATAGGTGTGGGCGAGGCCGAACGCCTTGGCGACCGAGGCTGCGGTGATGTCGTCGTGGGTCGGGCCGATGCCGCCGGTCGTCAGCACATAGTCGTGCCTGGCGCGACAGACGGTGACCGCGTCAACGATCTCCGCCTCGATATCGGGCACGATCCGCGCCTCGGCCAGCCGCACGCCTTTTTCGTTCAGCCGGGTGGCGATGTAGGGCAGGTTGGCGTCGACCGTTCGGCCCGAGAGGATCTCGTTGCCGATGATGATCAGACAAGCCGTCACGATCCGCGTCTCGGCCATCGTCCCGTCCTTCCAGTCGATCCCGGGCCAATCAGTTTCGGGCCCATCCGTCCCGGACCCATCCATCGTAGCCCGATGCGTGGCGGCCCGATTCACTGCAGCGAGGCGCGTCGACCCGTGATTCACCTGCCGGCACCGTTGATAAACGGCACCCTGATCCGACGCTACAAGCGTTTTCTGGCCGATGTGGCGATCGCCGACGGCCGGGGCGGGACGCGGGTCGTCACGGCGCACTGTGCCGATCCGGGCCGCCTGCCGGATCTCGCCGTCGAAGGTGCGGCCGTCCGGCTCTCGACCAGCAGCGATCCCGGGCGCAAGCTCGTCCATCGGGTGGAACTGATCCGGCAGGCGGGAGTCTGGGTCGGCGCCGACACGGCCAACGCCAACCGGCTGGTCGCCCATGCCCTCGGCCGGCCGGATCCGAGTGCGCCCGTCACCGCTGCGGTCCGTCACCTCCACCAGGCCCTGCCGCCCTTCATCGCCGTTCGTGCGGAAGTGGCGGTCGAAACCGGCACCCGCCTCGACTTCGTGCTCGACGGTGCCGACGGGAGCCCCGTCTTTCTCGAGGTCAAGAACGTCACCTGGCGGCGGCGGACCGCCTCGACCGATCGCGGTGAATTTCCCGATGCGCCGACGCTGCGCGGCACCCGGCATCTGCGCTTTCTGACGGGACGGGCGGCGGCCGGAGAGAGCGCCGTCCTGCTGTTCGTCGCCCAGCGGCCGGACATCGACACCCTGACCGTCGCCGCCGATATCGATCCCGCCTATGCGGCGGCCATGGAAGAGGCCCGGCGCGCCGGCGTCCGTGTGCTGGCCTATCGCTGCGAAATCAACCATGAAGCGATTTTTATGGCAGGCGAGATCGCCTTCGTCTAATCCTTCCCGGCATGACGACACCGGCCCCCTCGGACATCGCCGTCGCCCCCGAGCTGGTGACCGCCCTGGCGGCACACGGCTTGTCGCTGCATTGTGAGGAGGGCGTCGAGCGGCCGCTGGTGCTCCAGGGTGCCACCTTCCGGCACAAGGACCGGATTCGCGAGGCGGGCGGTGCCTGGAGTCGCACCGGGCAATGCTGGCGGTTGCATTCGACTGCCGAGCTCGAGCGGCTCGGAGCCCTTCTGGCCGGGGACGGCGGCTTGCGCGAGACGGCCGACCGGTTCGAGCCGGCGGATCCCCGAGGCGGCGTGCCGGCTCGGGCGCCTGAAGCGGGACGTCGCGCGGCCTATGGCAGCAAGCATTATCACGGGCACCGCGAGCGGTTGCGCACGCGATTCCTGGAGAGCGGCGCCGACGCCCTGGCCGACTACGAGCTTCTGGAGATGATCCTTTTCTTCAGCGTCTGGCGGCGCGACACAAAGCCGCTCGCCAAGGCGATGCTGGAGCGTTTCGGCAGCTTGGGCGGCGTGCTCGCGGCCGAGCCGTCGCGCTATGCCGAGCTGGTCGCCGGTTCCACCCGCATCGCCCCCGACGACGGTGCCGGCAGCGACGATATCGCGGCGAGGAGCGAGGCGGAGGTTCGCCGCGACGAGGATCTGCGCTTCACCCAGGTGCTGCTCAAGGCGATCAAGGCCTGTCTCGAGCGCACCCTGAAGGAGGAGATCAAGGCGCGGCCGGTGATCTCCTCCTGGACGGCGCTGATCGATTATCTCACCCAGGTCATGAGCCACGAGCCGGCCGAGCATTTCCGGCTCCTGTTCCTCGACCGCAAGAACATCCTGATCAAGGACGAGGTCCAGTCCCGGGGCACGGTCGACCACACGCCGCTCTATCCGCGCGAAGTCGTCAAACGCGCGCTGGAGCTGGCCGCCTCGGCCGTCATCATGGTCCACAACCACCCCTCGGGCGACCCGACCCCCTCGCAGGCCGACGTCACCATGACCCGCCAGGTCGTCGACGCCCTCCAACCCGTCGGCATCACCGTCCACGACCACGTCATCATCGGCAAGAACCGCCACACCAGCTTCAGGAGCCAGGGCCTGATCTAGACGTGTCGACGGTGGTCCAGGGACGCCGACGTCTTCGTCGAGAAGCGCCTGCGCCCGCGCCTGAAGCGCTAGCGGCCCGGCGCGACATCGAAGCCGGTCTCGCTCGGAACCGATCGACGGGTGCACGAGGGCGCCAGCCGCTTGCGCTCGACGAGAAGGGTGGACGTCCACTTTAACGGTATGTTCATCGACGCGTGGTAGGAAATGTGGGGAGCCGCCATCACGGCCGTTTCGAGGCAAATCGAGGACCACGACCATGTCTTCGCAGGTTGTGTTTGGTACCGGGACATCGCCTTCGTGCCATGACCGAATGACGATTGAACTCGCGGCGCGCTCGGCCACCTGGCTTGTTGTGATCCCGGTCTTCGCGGCGCTCACCTTGTTCGTCGCTGCGGCATTGCGGCTGCCGCCGTTCGTGGCGGTGGAGACCTGGTATCTGTCCTTGCCGCAGACCAATTACGTCGAGCTCATCCGTTCGGGCGGGTTTCGCACCGAGCTCAAGGTCTCGAGCTTCCGGGCTCACATGATCGTGCTCTCACTGCAGCTTGTACTGGTCTGCGCGCTGGCCGGCTGGTACTGGCTGCACTGGCGTCCGCATCGTCATCCAGGCGCTGACGGCGGATCCGGTCGAACCGCGTCGAAGTCGGTTATGGGGAGCCTGCCGCACCTGCTCCCCTGGCTCATGGCTCTGGCATCGGCCGGCGTAATCGCGCTGTACGCCACGACCTGCTTCCTCGGTTCACCCGTTTTCGGCCGGGAGGGCACGCGCGCGGCCTGCAGCCTATTTGCCAAGGAAGGTCCGGTCGATCTCGCCCACGCCGTCGGCTTTCTCGTCTCGGCCTTCCTGTTCGCCCTGGCCGCCGGAGGCAGTTGGCGCAGGCGCGGACTCGAGCCCGGTAGCACCTGGGCCGCTTTGGCGCTCGGCACCTTCGCCGCCGCTGCCTTTGTCATCGGTATGGAGGAGATCAGCTGGGGCCAAACCTGGTTTGCCTGGTCCTCTCCCGACTTCTTCGTCGTGTACAATCACCAAAAAGAAACAAATGCCCACAATTTCTTCAATAATCTTCTCACACCGATCTACTACGCGGTCGCGTTTTCAGTCGCGATCGGCTCCATCCTCGCCTCTATCGCCGCCGACCTCGCTGCAAAGACATGGCCGTACCGGGCGCAGGCGATCGCGTACGTACGTCCGCCCGAAGCACTGATCGGCGTGACGATTTGGCTCCCGGTCGCGAGTGAGATCTTCATCTATTCCAATACCGAGGTCTTCGAGAGCGTGCTGACGATCGCGGTCTTGGTTTACGCCGCCAGCGCCGCCGCCCGCAGCCGGCGAAAGTGCGAAGCCGGGCGCTCCTCGGGGTCCGGACCCGAACACGACCGGAACATGCAGATCGCAGCGAGCGCGACGCATTCGCCCTGAAGCGTCGGCATCACGGGCGCAGTGGGCGCCGAGGCGTACACAAGGTCCGACCCTGCCGAACAGAACGTCGGCGCGGCGGATTTCGCCTTTGGCTCGGAGGTCGGATGGATGACGATCGTCCGGTCGATCGAGCAGGCCAGTGACGCGAGGAGGCCGTTGGCGAGCTGCGCCGTCGTGGAACGCCCGCCGCACGAGGTGCCGATCGCCTGACCTTACCCCCTCTTTTTTGGAGCGCCGGCAGCCGACCGGTGGAGCTTCACATGACTGTCGTCGACAACAATCGTACGGCCGATGTCATGTTGATTGGCTCCACAGCCTGGACCGACGCGATCACTTAGCCCAGCTCCAACTTGAGCGACCGGCCTACCGCTCTCGCGGCGCGCGTGAGCGTAGCGATCGTCACGTTGCCGTCGTCGGGATCGAGCAGCCGGTCGAGCTGGGACCGGCTCGTCTCGAGCCGTCGTGCCATCTCCGCCTTCGAGATGTTCTGCGCCTTCATCGCCTCGGCGATCTGGAATGCGATGACCCGTTTGATCGCGCGCTCCGTCGTCTCCTCTCGGGTGCCTTGCTCCTCGAGGAAGTCCTCGAAGAGCTGGCCGGGCCTGCCCGGCTCTCTCCTAGTCTCTGCGTTCTCGGTCATCGCAAGCCTCGCATGCGTCTTTCGGCAACGTCCAACTCGAGCTCGCTGGTCTTCCGAGTCTTCTTCACGAATCCGTGCAGGAGGATCATCTCGCCCTTGTGAGCACAGAACAACACCCGGGCGATACGGCCTCCGGGGAGGCTGCTCCTGATTTCCCACAATCCCTCGCGTCCCTGGATCGCGCGGCACAGCAGCATGCCGACGGGCCAGCCGAACTCTGCTGTACGGATGTCGTCGCCGATGATCTTCCGGTCTTTCGGGTCGAGCGAGAGCAGCCATTCCCGCACCGGCGTGTTGCCCACGTCGGACTCGAAAAACCGCGCCGGCAATCACTTTCGTTCATTCATGCTCGATTGTACCAAATATCGTACGCGTCACGCAAGCTTCTCGTCATGATCCACGTGGTGCTCCGGGTCACGAGACATAGATGACTGCGCGCGCTCCGCTCCAAGCTGGAAGCATCACGCTCTCTCCCAAGCACCTCAACTTGCGGAATCAAAAAGAGAAAGCCGGTGGTCCGGAGCAACTGT
>JAGREO010000323.1 GCA_020446525.1 Geminicoccaceae bacterium
GCAACCACATCACACACAGCCCGCCGCGTCCGCCAACCGGCGGGTTTTCTGATTCCCGCGCGCCATCGTGCAATGCCTTATCGTGTGCGGCTCGCTCGGGATGCTGCCCGGGAATTCATGCGCCTTCGGCGGCGAAGGTGTCGCAGGTGTCGATGTCGCCCGTGCGCATGCCGCGTTCGAACCAGCGGGTGCGTTGTTCGGAGGTGCCGTGGGTGAAGCTGTCGGGGGTGACGTAGCCGCGGGCCCGGCGTTGCAGGCGGTCGTCGCCGATGGCGGCCGCGGCGCCGAGCGCTTCCTCGATGTCGCCGGCTTCGAGGATCTGGCGGGCTTCCTGGGCGGTGCGGGCCCATACGCCGGCGAAGCAATCGGCCTGCAGCTCGAGCAGCACCGAATAGCGGTTGGCTTCGACTTCCGGGAGCCGGCGGCGGAGGTCCTGGACCTTGGCGGAGATGCCCAGCAGTGTCTGCACGTGGTGGCCGATCTCGTGGGCGATGACGTAGGCGCGGGCGAAGTCGCCCGGAGCGCCGAAGCGGCGCTCCAGTTCGGTGAAGAAATCGAGGTCGATATAGACCTGCCGGTCGCCCGGACAATAGAACGGACCGGTCGCCGAACTGGCCATGCCGCAGGCCGAGGTGACCTGGCTCTCGAACAGGACCAGCGTCGGCTCGCTGTAGTCGGCGCCCAGATCGGCAAAGATCGAATTCCAGACGTCTTCGGTCTCGCCCAGGACGGCGGCGACGAACTGGGCCTGCTGATCGTCGGCGGGCGGCGTCTCGCGGCGATCGGTGGTGGTGTAGGTGGTGCCCTGGTCGAGGCCGCTCAGCAGGAAGCTGGGGTCGACGCCGAAGAACATGGCGATCAGCGCAATCACGATCACGCCGATCCCGCCGCCGCCGGCCACCTTGCCCATGCGCGGACCGGCCCCCATGCCTCCGCCCAGCCGGCCGAAGCCTCCGCCGCGTCGATCCTCGATGTTGCTGCTGCGTCGACTTCTGCGCCAGCGCACGCCCGATCCCTCCCGTTCGGCCCGAGCGGCGATCGCCGCCCCGCGTCTCCATCGGTCCGTCCCGCCCGGTTCTTCTCGAACGGTCCGAGCCGGGCGATCCTACAGCACGGACACGAAGAAGATAGACGGCGGATGAGCAACATCCCTGATGATCGGCGGTTGCGGTACCTCGGGCCGTGCCGCGAACGCTTCGGGCCGGGCGCATCGTCACCGATGGACGAAGGCCGGCCCGTCGATGCCGACCGGAGCGGGGATCGGGTCAGGCGACGGTGCCGGGGCCGAATTCGGGGTAGGCGTCCATGCCCATTTCGGCCTGATCGATGCCCATGGCTTCGTCCTCCTCGTGGATGCGGATGCCGGTGGTCGATCGGAGGGCCAGCCAGACGATGCCGCTGGTGAGGATGGTGAAGGCGGCGACGGCGAATACGCCCGCGGCCTGGGTGAGGAAGGTCGCGTCGCCATTGGTCAGGGGCACCGCCATCGTACCCCAGACGCCGCAGACCAGGTGGGCGGGGATGGCGCCGACCACGTCGTCGATCTTCAGCCGGTCGAGGATCGGCACCGTCACCACCACGAGCACGCCACCGATCGCGCCGATCGATACCGCGGCACCGAGCGAGGGCGTCAGCGGCTCGGCGGTGATGGCGACGAGGCCGCCGATGGCGCCGTTCAGCGCGAGGGTGAGGTCGATCTTCCGGAACAGCAGGTTCGAGGCGAACATGGCGGCGACCACGCCGCCACAGGCGGCGATGTTGGTGTTGATGAAGATGTTGGCGACCGCGATCGCGTCGGCGCCGCTGCCCAGCGCCAGTTGCGAGCCGCCGTTGAAGCCGAACCAGCC
>JAGREO010000324.1 GCA_020446525.1 Geminicoccaceae bacterium
TCGGCGTGGTGGTGCTGGCGCTGATCAACGAGCATCTGCCGCACGAGCATTTCCTCGCCGGCCGGGAGGGGCCGCCGAGCGAAGCACTGCAGCGCGTGTGGCTGTTCGTCATCGCCATCACGATCCACAATGTCCCCGAGGGGCTGGCCGTGGGGGTCGGCTTCGGCGGCGGCGACGTGGCCAACGGCGTCACGCTGGCGATCGGGATCGGCCTGCAGAACGCGCCCGAAGGCCTGGCCGTCGCCGTGGCCCTGCTGGGCCAGGATTATGACCGGCGGCGGGCTTTCGCGATCGCCGCGCTGACCGGCCTCGTCGAGCCGGTCGGCGGCCTGCTCGGTGCCGGTGCGGTGGAGGTCTTCGAGCCGCTGCTGCCGTGGGCGCTGGCGTTTGCCGCCGGTGCCATGCTCTACGTCATCAGCCACGAGATCATCCCCGAGACGCACCGCAGCGGCTTTCAGAACGAGGCCACCGCCGGCCTGACCATCGGTCTCGTCCTGATGATGTTCCTCGACGTGACGCTCGGCTGACCGTCCACGAAAATGGGGGCACCCTCACGGATGCCCCCTGATTCGGGACCTCGCCGGTCCGGCGATCAGCCCTTGAAGCGGCTGGTGTCGAACGGTCCGAGCTCCATCACCTCGCTTTCGGCATAGGGCAGATGGTAGCCGGGTGCCCGGACGTCCTCGGCCGCCACCTCGCCCTCGCTGCCCGGCGCTACGCCGTAGCCCATGGGATAGCGGAAGCCGTAATAGCCGCTGTAGGGGTAGGCGTACTCGCCGGTGCCGTATGTGCCGCCACGTTGCACAAGGATCGCCTGGATCCGGCCGTCGGTGTCGGCGATGATGTCGTCGACGATCCCGTAGACCTTGCCGTCCTCGAGATAGACGGTGTCGGACAGAAGATCGAAGGCCTTCCATTCGTTCTGCGCGATCTCGGGGTAGTTCTTGCCGAAGAGATCGAACTCGTCGACGCTGTCTTCGGAGATCGGGACGACGACGGCGTCGTCGTCGAACTGGAGCTGATCCCAGGGGACGGCGAGGTGGGTGTCGCCGATGTCGAGGAAGCCGCCCGCCTCGACGATGATGCGGCTGATCCTGCCGTCCGGCGTGACGAGAATGTTGCGGACGTCGCCGATCTCTTCGCCGTTCGGGTCCACCACGTCCTCACCCAGCATGTCCTCGAGGCTGATGCCGTCGTAGAGGCTCGCCTGATCCCAGGTCGCGAGATCGATCTTTTCCTGAGCGCCGGCATGAGCCGCGAACGCTCCGATCGCGAGCGCGGCGAACGAGGCGCCGGTCCGTCGGACGATGCACTTTGTCATGAGAGATTCTCCCGTCGCTGTGGAACTCTCGCGCCAACCGGCGGCACGGGCGACGGGTTCCTCGAACGTCAGAGATCGACCCATACGGGTATGTGATCCGACACGCCCTTGCCGGCGCGGGTGGCGGGATCGGCGCCGGCGTCCTTCAGGCGGTCGACGGCCTGGGGGGAGAGCAGCAGGTGGTCGATGCGCATGCCTTCGTCGCGCTCCCACGCGCCGCCGCGCATGTCCCACCAGGTGTATTGCCGCCGGCTCGCATGCCGGGCGCGAAAGCCGTCATAGAGGCCCAGATGGAGCAGCTCTCTCAATCGCGCGCGCTCGTCGGGGTGATAGCAGACGGTGCCGTCGAGCTCCTCGGGGTCGAAGACGTCGATCGGATCGGGGGCCACATTGTAGTCGCCGGCGACGACGAAGGGGCGCTCGGTCTCGAGCAGCGTCGTCGCGTGCCGGCGCAGGCGCTCGAGGAACCGCAGCTTGTAGGCGAACTTGTCCGACCCGACCGCCGTGCCGTTGGGCACGTAGACCGAGGCAACGATCAGCCCCGCGGTCCGTGCTTCGACATAGCGGGCCTGGGTGTCGGTATCGTCGCCCGGCAGACCGCGGCGGACCTCGTCGAGCGGCGTGCGGCTGGCGATCGCCACCCCGTTCAGGCCCGGCTGGCCGAACAGCTCGAGGTGATAGCCGCGCGCCTCGAAGCCCGAGCGCGGAAAGGCCCCGTCGACGACCTTGGTCTCCTGCAGCAGCAGCACGTCGGCGGCGTGCGCGTCGAGCCAGTCGAGCACGATCTCTTCGCGCTTGCGGATCGAATTGACGTTCCAGGTGACGATCCGCATGAGTGACGATCCGCCGTCCCGTCGCGCCGCTCAGATGGAGAAGGAGGTGCCGCAGCCGCAGGACGAAGAGGCGTTGGGATTGTCGAGCCTGAAGTAGGAGCCCGTCAGATCCTCGACATAATCGAGCGTGGAGCCGGCCAGATAGGCGAGCGACATGTCGTCGATCACGACCTCGGCGGCGCCATGGCGGATCAGCACGTCGCCTTCCTCGCGCGCGGTGTCCAGATCGAAATGATACTGGAAGCCCGAGCAGCCGCCGCCGCTGACGCTCACCCGCAGCCGCGCTGCCGGATCGCCTTCCGCGTCGACGATGGCGGCGATCCGCTGCGCTGCGGCATCCGTCACCGCGAGCGGTGCGGTGGTGGCCGGTCCCGCCTGCTGCTCGCGGGTCGCGTCGTCGAGGCTCGTGCTCATCCGCTCGCCCTATCGTCGCTGGAGGACGTCTTGCCGCCGGGGAATCTCTGGCCGATATGTAGGCAGCGCCGTGCCGGTGTCAAATTCACGTCATCTGCGGACACCATCGCCCGATGCCCGATCTCGCCGCCTTCGCCTGCCGACCGGACCGCAGCCTCGGCCGGGCGGTGCCCGAGACCGGAAGCCGGCACCGCGACGCGTTCCAGCGCGACCGGGACCGGGTGCTGCACTCGACGGCCTTCAGGCGTCTCGAATACAAGACGCAGGTGCTGGTCAATTTCGAGGGCGACCA
>JAGREO010000325.1 GCA_020446525.1 Geminicoccaceae bacterium
CCGGTGATGATGATGAAGGTCATCGGCAGCGCCACCAGCCCCACCTCGGCCACCAGCCGCCCCTGGTTGAGCAGGTTGGCGGTCGTGAAGAAGGTATCGGTGATCGACGCCAGTGTCGCGAGCGCCGCGATCAGGATGACCGACAGCACCAGCTCGTGGGCGTAACGGTGGAGGAAGGCCCTCACCTCAGCGCCCCGCCCGCTGCCGGCGGCGGCGCCAGAGGTCGGCCAGCACGGTCAGCAGGATGAGCACACCTTGAACGGAGCGCAGCCAGTAGGGCGAGAGATCGACGAAGATCAGCGACGATGCGATGCCGGCCAGCAGGATCGCCGCGAGCGTGGCGCCGACGACCGTGCCGGTGCCGCCCAATATGCTCACACCGCCGACCACCGCCGCGGTGATGATGGTCAATTCGAGATTGGCCGGCACGGTGGACTGGATGACGCTCAGCTGAGTGGCGAAGAGTATGGCCGCGATGCCGACGAAGAGGCCGTGGATGGCGAAGACCTTGACGATCGTCCGCTCGCGGTCGATGCCCGAGAGCCGTGCCGCCTCCGCATTGCCGCCGACGGCATAGATCGCCCGGCCGGTCGCCGAGCGGTGCATCCACAAGGCGGCGGCCACCGTCAGCGAGGCCATGAACCAGATCGGCATCGGCACGCCCATGGGCTTGAGCTGGGCCAGCGCGAAGCCGTCGGGCAGGCCATTGATCCAGGCGCCGCCGGTGACGACGATCAGCCCGCCCTTGAGGATCGAGAGCATGCCCAGGGTGACGACGATCGAGGGGATGCGCAGATAGGCGACCAGCAGGCCCATGGCGGTGGTGACGACGATGCTCAGAGCGATCGGGATCGTCCAGGCGAGCAGGATCGGCACGCCATCCACCGCCAGCGTCCCGCTGACGGTCGCCAGCACGCCGATCAGCGAGCCGACGGATATGTCGATATTGCCCGAGACGATGACCATCGACATGCCGATGGCGGCGACCGCGATATAGGCGTTGCCCAAGAAGATGCTCTGCAGGTTGCGTTCGGCGAGAAAGCGCGGATTGATCGTGCCGACTACGGCGAACAGCACGACGATCACCAATAGCAGCACCGCTTCCTGACTGCCGAGCATGCGCCGGAGCGTGCGCATCAGGCGGCCATCGTAGCCGAGCGATCGCTCATCATGGCGGCGGCGATCTTCTGCTGGCTGGCGCCGTCGCGATCGAAGTCGGCGACGATGCGCCCCTCGCGGACGACCAGGATGCGATCGGACATGCCCATGATCTCCGGCAGCTCGCTCGAGATCATCAGGATCGCCAGACCGCGACCCGCCAGCTCGCACATCAGGCGGTGGATTTCCGCCTTCGCCCCGACGTCGATTCCGCGGGTCGGCTCGTCCATGATCAGCAGGCGCGGCTCGGTCGCCAGCCATTTGGCCAGCACGATCTTCTGCTGGTTGCCGCCCGAGAGCTCGCCCACGACCTGATCCGGACCATGCGCACGGATGCGAAACCGGGTGATGCTTTCACGGGACAGCGCGTCCTCGGCGGCGAAATCGAGAAAGCCGTTGCGGGAGACCCGGCGCAGCACCGAGAGCGTGACGTTGGGGGTGATCGTCATCGGCCGCACCAGGCCCTGTTGGCCCCGATCCTCGGGCACATAGGCGATGCCCAGCGCCTTGGCCTCTCCGGGATCGCGGATCGTGACCGGCCGGTCGTCGATGCGGATGGTGCCGCGCTCGGCGGGTGTGATGCCGAAGAGCACCTGTGCCAGCTCGCTGCGGCCGGCGCCCACCAGCCCGGCGAGGCCGACGATCTCGCCGGCACGCACGTCGAAGCTCACGCCGTTGGTCGTAGGTCGCCGCACCAGGTTCTCGACGCTCACCACCGGCGCGCCGATCGGCACCGCGATCTTGGGGAACAGGGCGTCGATCCGCCGCCCGACCATCATCTCGATCAGGTCGTGATGGTCCGTTTCGGCGACGGATTTTGTCGCCACGTGCGCCCCGTCTCGCAGGACGGTGACCCGGTCGGCCAGCACGAACACTTCTTCGAGGCGATGGCTGATATAGACGATGCCGACGCTGCGCTCGCGCAACAGCCGGACGATGCCGAACAGCCGCTCGACGTCGTGCTCGGTCAGGGCCGCGGTCGGCTCGTCCATGATCAGCACACGGGCGTCGTGGGAGAGCGCCTTGGCGATCTCGACGCGCTGGCGGTTGCCGACCGAAAGCGCACCGACGATGCGGGTCGGATCGAGATCGTGGATGTCGAGCGACGCCAGCAGCTCTTCCGCCTTGCGGCACATCTGCCGCCAGTCGATGCCGAAGCGGCCTCGTGGCGCATGGCCCATGAAGATGTTCTCGGCCACGCTGAGTTCGGGAAACAGCAGCAGTTCCTGATAGATCGTGGCGATGCCCGCACGCTGGGCCTCCTGCGGGTCGGCGAAGCGCACCGGCCGGCCGTCCAGCGTGATCCGGCCGGTGTCGGGCGCATGCACGCCCGACATGATCTTGATCAGGGTCGACTTG
>JAGREO010000326.1 GCA_020446525.1 Geminicoccaceae bacterium
TTGGGCGCCTGGGGACGTGCTGCGGCCTCGCCACGGGCCATCAACGCGGTGATCGCCGGGAAGCGGTCAGGCAAGATTGCCCAGCAGCCTCCCGGCCCCACACCCGGCACCGGAGTAGGGTTGCCGGAACTCATGCGCGTTCGCCCAAGGCGACGAACGGCGAAACGGTCGAGCCGCCCCGCTGCGGCGTCGTCGCCGTGTGCCACAACGGCTGCCCGTCGACGCGGTAGGTGACGCGGAAGTGAATTTCGTCATTGTGGAAGTTGACGAACGGTGACACGGCGAATGTGAAGCTGCGCTCGACTACTGCATAAGCACTCGGGTCGACCAGCATCAAGTCTCCGACACCGCCCAACGCCGGGCAGCTTTCGTGCACGATCAGCGGGCGGCCGGTGATGGTGGTCCCGTCCGGCCCGAAGTCGACCAGCCGGCCCGTGTCGACTTTGAACAACTGTTCGAGCGTCGTCTGATTTGCGAGCCAGATCGCGTTCGGCCAACTGTTCGGGAACAATCGCGATGCCATGGCGGTCAAGTTCGCGGCGTTGACGGTCGCGGCCGGCTGCGAGCCTTCCTTGTCGACGGTGATCAGCGCGCCCGAATTGAGGATGCCCAGCGGGCGGCCGGACCCGGTGCCGTTGATCGCATGATCTTCGAGCCGGAAAGCCGCCTCGCTCGAAAAGATGCCCGCGAACAGCTCTTCGAGCGCCACGGCATCTTCGGCCAGCTCGGCCGTCACCGGGATGACGGCCGCCAACTTTTCAGGAATGAAAGCCGCCGTGCGGAACCTCGCCTTGCTCAGCGGCAAAAGCTCGGCCTCGTCGCGCCAATCGAGGACGATGCCACCGAAGCGCGAGCCGTCCGCACGCGAGGTCTCGTCGACCAACGGCAAGTGCAGCTCCTTGGCGTCGGTCTCAAACCGGCGGACGCGCTGCAAAAGCTGGCCCGCGCTGAAAATGCGGTCCAGCAGCAGAGCGCGAAAGTCGGACGGCACCAAAAAGCCGCCATCGGCAGGCACCTTGCTCGACTGGCCCACCGCCGTCGCGCCAAGCCGCAGCTCGCGCGTCGCGTCGGCGTCCCCAAGCGTCGCCCGGATCGTCGATTGAAGAAATTCGCCCAGCCCGTTCATCATCAGCCTTCCAGATAGCCGAGAGCGCGAGCCCGGCGGAACCATTGAGAAATTCGCGAGTTCGGATCGGCGGCGCGGCCCAATTCCGGCAGCCCGAACGCCGGCATTCGCGGGTTGTCGCTGATGCGCCCCAGCCCGGCGGCGGATCGCAAGCGCTGCTCTTCGGCTAGACAGGCGCCAAGCTCGTCGAGATGGTGCGCGGTCACGGCGACGAGGCGCCTGTGCTCGGGTGCCAGCGCGCCGATGCGCGCGTCCTGGTCCTCGGCCCGGCGGCGGTCTTCGGCCTCTCGCGCGGCCTGCGCCTCGGTGGTCGTGGCGGCGATCAGGTCGCGCGTCTTCTCGATCTCGGATTCGAGCCGATGCGGCCGGAAACTGGTCGCCGCCGCGCGCGCCCGCTCGATCACCGCCAGTGCCGGCTCGGGAAGGTCGTCGCGCAACGGGCGGTCCATGCCTGTCACTTGCATGTCGCGCCCCGACTCCAGGTCGCGCAGGCGGTCGAGCAGCCCGGCCAGGCGCGTGTGCGGCGAGGCGGCGGTATCGGTGCTGGTGGTCGGCATCAAAAAAACCTCTCACGTTCGGCGAGGAGGATTGTCCCCCGGCTGGCGTGCTAATTTCTTCCTAAAAAGTTAGCACGCGAGGATCTGGCGCAGCCGCGCGTAGCCTGGGAACGGCCGCCCGGTTTTCAGCGCGAGGAACACGAACCGCTCGGCGGTGCCGTCGAGCCTTGCCGGCGGGGTCGAGCGGTCACGGTCACGGAGCCACCCGTTGGCCTGATATGCCGAAGCGGAACGATCGATGGAGCGCGCGGCCTGGTCAGGCGTCGAGCCGGCAAAGTGCTGTCGCCACATGTCGCGGATGAGCCGGTCGCGCGCGCCGTTGCCCTTTGAGGCGGACGGCGGTTCGGTCGGGCGTTGCCACGCCGCCAGGGCCGCAGCAGCCCGCGCGTCGCCGGCCGCCGCCAGTTGCCGCAGGGCCGACTCCGCGAGCGTCGCGGCGATGAACGCGGCGCGGTTTTCGGTGACGATCATGGCCTCGGGTCCAATCTGCGCTCGACGTGACGCATCATCCAGCCGTGCCGCTCGCCGGCCGTGGGGTGCTCGTATCCCCGCGACGGTG
>JAGREO010000327.1 GCA_020446525.1 Geminicoccaceae bacterium
CGCATGGACGAGGTGATCTTCGAGGAATTCAAGGGCACGGGCAACTCGGAGATCGTGCTCGATCGGCGGGTGGCCGACAAGCGGGTCTATCCGGCCATCGACATCAACAAGTCCGGTACCCGCAAGGAGGAGTTGCTGGTCGACAAGGCGACCTTGACCCGCATGTGGGTGCTGCGCCGCATCCTCAACCCGATGGGCACGATCGACGCCGTCGAGTTTCTCACGGACAAGCTCAAATACGCCAAGACCAACGAGGATTTCTGGGCGTCGATGAACAACTGATCTCTTCTTCTTTTCGTGGCGACTGGCCGAATGGCGGATACCAGCGACTGGGGTGAGCGACAGACACCGCTGTTCGACGCGCTGCCGATGCAGCGACGGGACGCCGAGCACGCGCTACGGGAAACAGAGGGCCGCACCACCGGCATCCTGCCCTCACAACGCCTCCAAGAGCTGGTGGGCTGGCAGATCTTCGCCGCGCGCCCGATCGATGCCGATCAGATTCAGCCCTCGAGCATCGATCTGCGGCTCGGTGCCGAGGTGCGGCGCGTCGAGGCGAGTTTTCTGCCCGGTGAACGCGGCACGGTGGCCGAGCGGATTCGCGAACTGGAGATCGAGCGCATCGACCTCAGACCCGGCGCGGTGCTTCGACGCGGTCAGGTCTACATCGCGCCCTTGCTCGAGCGGCTCGAGTTGCGCAAGCGCTATGCCGGCATCGCCAATCCCAAGAGCTCGACCGGCAGACTCGACGTCTTCGTTCGCCTGATCACCGATTGCGGCACCGAATTCGATCGGGTGCCGGCGAATTATCGCGGGCCGCTCTATGCCGAAATCTCACCGCGCTCGTTCGACATCCGCGTGAGCGAGGGCAGCCGCCTGCTGCAGCTTCGCATCCAGTACGGCTCGCCGAGGCTCTCGGACAGCGCGGTGCGGGACCTGCACGACCGCTTCCACCTGATCGCCGACGAAGCCGCGCCCGACATCAAGAACGCCGGAGTCGCCATACGGGTGGATGTCGCAGGTGTTCCCGGTGCGCAGATCGTCGGCTACCGGGCGAAGAAGGACGTCGAGGTGCCGATCGACGTCGAGCGGATCGGCGGGTATCGCGCCCGGGATTTCTGGGAGCCGGTCGAGCGACCCCCACGCGGCGGTATCGTGCTTCGCACGGACGACTTCTATATCCTGGCCTCCAAGCAGGCGGTCTGGGTACCGGGCGACACTGCTGGAGAGATGATCGCCTACGACACGGCCGTGGGCGAGTTCCGCGTGCACTATGCGGGCTTCTTCGATCCGGGCTTCGGTTGTCACGCGGACGGCAGTCGGGGAACGCGCGCGGTCCTCGAGGTACGCAGCCACGAAGTGCCGTTCCTGGTCGAGGACAACCAGATCGTCGGCCGCATCGTCTACCATGAACTGATCGAGCCGCCGCGACGGCTCTACGGACAGGGCATCGACTCAAACTACGCCCGACAGGGCCTGACGCTCGCCAAGCACTTCACGCCCTGGGATTGAGCACCGGCGGCGCAGGCTTTCGTCGCGGGGTCAAGGTACGAGCACCGTCGCACCCGTCGTCCGTCGGCCTTCCAGCGCCTCGTGCGCCGCACGGGCATCCGCGAGCGGAAAACGCTGGTCGATCTCGATTCGCACGGCACCGCTGGAGAGCACGTCCATCACGTCCCGAGCACAGGCGAGCAAAGCTTCGCGCGTACTAGTGTACGACATCAAGGTCGGCCGGGTGACGTAGAGGGAGCCCTTCTGGCTGAGGATCCCGAGATTGAAGGCTTCGACGGAGCCGGAGGCATTGCCGAAGCTGACCATGAGCCCGCGCGGCTGCAGGCAATCGAGCGATTTCATGAAGGTCGCCTGCCCGACGCCGTCATAGACGACCGGCACACCCGCGCCATTGGTGATTTCGCGAACCCGTTCGGCGAAATTTTCCTGTTTGTAGAGGATGACGTGATCGGCGCCGTGCTTCGTCGCCAGCGCGGCTTTCTCCTCGCTGCCGGCCGTGCCGATGACGGTGGCGCCGAGATGCTTGGCCCACTGCACGGCGATCGAGCCGACGCCTCCGGCTGCGGCATGGATGAGGATGGTGTCGCTGCGCTTCACCTCGTAGGTCTGCCGCAGGAGGTATTGCGCAGTCATGCCCTTGAGCATCATCGCCGCCGCCGTCTCGTCGTCGATGCTGTCCGGCAGCGCTACGAGCTTTGCCGCCGGAATGTTGCGCGCCTCGGCGTAGGCGCCGAGCGGTCCGGTGCCGTAGGCCACACGCTGGCCTGCGTGAAATTCCGTCACGCCGTCACCCACCGCCTCGATGACACCCGCGGCCTCGAGACCCGGAACGAAGGGCAGTCCGTTCGGCGCCGGGTAGAGCCCGGTGCGAAAATAGGTGTCGATATAGTTCAGTCCGATGGCGGTATGCCGGAGGCGGACCTCGCCGGCTGCGGGTGCCGGAAGTTCGCCGTCCTCCCGCTCGAGCACCTCGGGTCCACCCGTCCGCTTCACGGTGATCTGCATGACCATGATCGTTTCGCTCCTCGCATCGGCTATCAGCCGGGCTCGTCTCTCGTCTTTCCTCAGGACGTAGCCGCAATGGGTGCACGCAGCAACGCTTCCAGGGCCGCTGCATCGGTCACCGGCGCGAGGCAGGTGGGTCCGATACACACATAGGCCGTGCAGCGACCGTCGATGGCGCTCTTGCCATGCGCCGGATGCTGCTCGGCGAGCGCGGCACCCCTCGAGACGATCTGCAGCGTCACATCGGGTCGTGCCGTACGTCGTACCGCTTCGACGAACGCTCGCCGCTCGTCGCCACCGGCGTCGATCAGCACGACCTGGGCCGGCCGCTCGAGGGCCAGTGCCGCGGACAGCAGGGTCGCATGAGCGAACGGGTTGCGGGCGGCGTCGAGTGCGAAGCGTTCGACCAGTGTGCGTGCCTGCTGCGTCGCCGATGGGTCACCGGTCAATCGGCCCAGCCGCTCGAGCACGAGGGCCAGGGTGCCGTTGGCCGAAGGCGTCGGCCCGTCGTGCGCGTTTCGTCCCCGCACGATCAGTTCTTCCGTGCCGGGGCCGTGCAGATAGTAGCCGCCCTCGCCGTCCGCGAAGTGCGCCTGGACTTCACCGTTCCATGCTTGGAGCCGCTCGAGATAGCGCTCCTCGCCGGTGGCCTCGAACAGGGTCAGCGCCGCCCGCATCATCTGCGCGTAATCGTCGAGAAAGGCCAATTCGAGCGCGCGCCCGTTCCGGTGACTGTGTACCAGCGTGTCGTCTCGAGCGTGTGTCGCCAGGATCCGCTCGAACAACTGGGTTGCGAATTCGATCCAGTCGGATCGGTCGAGCGACATGCCTGCGGTCGCGATCGCGTGGATCGCCAAACCGTTCCAGTCGGTCAATACCTTGTCGTCGGTCAGTGGCCGGGTGCGGCGGCCGCGCGCTTCGAGCAGCCGGGCGCGACAGCGGGCGAGGCGGCTCTCTTCGACCTCGTCCGGCGCCTGGCGCACGTGCAGCCTGTTGAGGATGTTCTTGCCCTCCCAGTTGCCTTTGCCGGTGACGCCATAGGCGCGCCTGAAAAAAGCCGCATCGGCGCCGAGCAACCGGTCGATCTCTTCGGCGGTCCAGACATAGAAGCGACCCTCCTCGCCTTCGCTGTCGGCGTCGATCGCCGAAGCCAGCCCGCCACCGGTGGTCATTTCGGTCTGGAGCCATTCGATCGTCTCGGTGACGCGCCGTGCGAAGAGCGCATCGCCGCTGCGAAGATGAGCGAGCGTCAGCAGTTCGACGAGTTGCGCATTGTCGTAGAGCATCTTCT
>JAGREO010000328.1 GCA_020446525.1 Geminicoccaceae bacterium
CGCGTGGCAGCCGCCGATGCCGGAGCCGCTCGGGCCGGTTCACCGCCACGAGCAGGCGGGGCCGACGGAGCAGCCGATGTCGCTCATGGCCCTGCCGGAGCCGCGCGAGGAGCCTGCCGGACCCGGCTCGGGCACGATGCACGTGCAGTCGGCGGGGCATGGCGTGGTGTCGGCCGGACCGGCGGCCTCGCGCACCGTCGAATTGCGCAACGTTGTGGATCGGCGCCTGCAGGCGGTGCTCGAGGTGCTGCGCGCGGGCCTGGAGAAGACGGAGGGGCGCAAGGGCCGTGCGCTGCGGCGGCGGCATGCCGAGATCCGCGATCTGCTGCAGGCGACGCACGACCGGCTGCGCGACGCCCGCTCCGCCCTGGCGGCCCTTATCGACCACGAGGCCGCGACCGACGGCGGGTTCGACGAGGCCTTGGCGGCGATCGACGACGAATTGCGTGACAGCCGGGCGCGCATCGTCGAGGCGGCGCGTGAGCTGGCGGATATGCGCTGATCATGGCCGGCGGTATGCGCGTGGTCGAATCGGCCGACGAGACCTACTACGTCTCGCTCAACGACATGATGATCGGTCTGCTGTTCCTCTTCATCATCATCCTGATGGCTTTCGCCCTGAATTTCCGCACCGCCGAGCGGGAGGCCGGCGACATGCTCGACCGTCTCGGACGCGAGCGTGACGGTCTCGCCGCGGAACGCGATCTGCTGGCCGAGGAGCGTGACCTGCTGGCCGACGAGCGCGACCGGCTCGCGCTGCGCCGGGACGAATTGGAGCGGGTCACCATGCGGCTGCTCGATCGCGACCGGCTGCGTCACGAATTGCTGCTGGAAATCCGCCGGCGTCTGGCGGCCCGCGGCATCGACGTCGTGGTGGAACCGGAAAAAGGTATTCTCCGCCTGCCCGAAAGCCTGCTCTTCGCTTCCGCACGGGCCGAGCTGATCGATGCCGGGCGGCAGGCGCTGGCGGTGCTCGCCGAGGTTCTGCAGGCGACCGTGCCCTGCTATGCACGGGCGCCGCGAGCCGCAGCGCGGACCTGTCCGCCCGGCGCGTCGGCCATTCTCGAGACGGTTCTGATCGAGGGACACACCGACGACGTGCCGCTTTCCGGCGGGCCCCATCGCGACAATTGGCAGCTTTCGGCCGCACGCGGCGTGGCGACCTTCAAGACGCTGATGGAGATGATGCCCTCGCTCGACGAGCTCGACAATGCACGAGGCGAAAAACTGTTCGGCGTCGCGGGCTACGAACGCCGGCGTCCGGTTGCGATCGGCGCCGACGCCGATGCGCGGCGGCAGAACAGGCGGATCGACCTGCGCTTCGTCGTCGCCGCACCCGATGCGGACGAATTGGCGGCACCGCGACACGACCGGGATGCCGACGCGCTCGCGCCGAAGGCGGATCTTCCGAACGCCGCGGACGGGTCGACGGGCGTGCCGGCCGACGCACACCCGCCGGACGCCCGGTGATCCCGCCCGTGAAGCGCTCGCGGCGAAACCATCGCGCGGATGAGATGAGAAAGGGGACTGTTCTCGCGAACAGTCCCCCCCAGGGTCCCATCTCATCAGTCGTTCACGTCGACCTCGTAGCTTGTCCAAGGCCCGTCGATCAACGCAGGGTTGAATTTGCATGGGCGGCCGAAGGCTGTCAATCATCGATTTCAACCTGGTCATCGGAGCCTGCAGACCGCGGTGGTGATGCGCCGCCGACGGGCCGAACCGGATGACGCCGCGCGCGTCTCTGCCGACCGCCCGGCTCGCCTGTGCGTCGGGGCGGCCCTGGGTCGACCTGCTGCGGCTCTGTCTGGCGCAGCTCGACGGCCTGACCGACGCCGACGATCTCGGTTTCGTCTTCATGGGCGACCCGGTCACCGATCACGCCGACACGATCCTCGACCAGCTGGTGGCGGCGACCGGGATCGGGCGCTGGGTCGGCGCCGGCGGCGTCGGCCTCTTCTGCGGCGGCCGTGAGCTCGAGCAGGGCGGCGCGCTGGCGGTGGCCACGCTGTCGATGCCTGAGCGTCGTTTGCATCTGGTGCAGGGCGAGAAGGCGGCGCGCCGCGGGGCCGGGGACGGGCGCGCGATCCTGCATCTGCCCTGTGATCACGTAACCAGCGCAACCGGCCGCTGGGACCTCGGCTCGATCGGCGGTCGTCTGTCGTCGGGGTTCGACGCGGCGCAGATCGCCGGCGGGCGCTGTCATGCCGGGGTGAGCGGGATCCGCTTCGAGGCCGACACGCCCTTCGTGGCCGGTCTGATGCACGGCACTCGGCCGCTCGGCGGATGGCGGCCGGTGACCTCCTCGCTGGGCGGGAGGCTGCTGGAGATCGAGGGCCGGCCCGCCGCCGCCGTCGTCGCCGAAGAGATCGGCGAGGTTCTGGCACGCCAGCCGTCGCTGGTGTGTCGGCGCATCCTGATCGAGGTGGCAGGAGCGGGCGAAACCGGGCCGGAAGGGCCGCCGACGGTCGAACGGGGCCGCCCGGTGCTCGTCGAAGGCTTCGATCGCGCCAGCGGCGAAATCCTCTGCGCCACCGAGCGCATCGGTCGATGGGTGCGGCTGGCACTGCGTGACGCCACGACGGCGGCGGCGGAGATGCAGGAGGTGGGCGCGCGTCTGCGCGGTTCCTTTACGCGCGCGATGCCGCCGCGGCTCGCGATCTACCACGCCTGTCGCCGTCGCGGCCCCGAACTGTTCGGCTCCGGCGTGAGCGAAGCGGCCCTGCTGCAAGCGGCGCTCGGGCCCGTGCCCTGCATCGGCCTGCGCACCGAAGGTGAACTGTACGAGGGTGCCTTGACGTCCGGCGCCGGCGTCCTGGCGCTGATCGGATGACCGATGACCGATAACGGATGAGACCGATGCCCGATGACTGATAATCGGAGGCGCACGGCAGGGCGGCCGAGGGGGGCGATCGATGAACGACGAGGAGAAGGCCGACGAGATCGAGGGGCGGCGCTACCCGCGACGGCCGATCGTCGGGGTCGGCGTCGTGGTGGTGCGCGGCGACCGGGTGCTGCTGATCCGCCGCGGCAAGCCGCCGCGCCAGGGACAATGGTCGCTGCCGGGCGGTGCCCAGGAGCTGGGCGAGACCGTGGAAGAAGCGGGGCGGCGCGAGGTGCTCGAAGAGACGGGCTTGCACCTGGAGCGGGTGGCGCCGTTGACGGTGGTCGATCTGATCGACCGGGACGAGGCCGGCGAAGTGCGTTTCCACTACACCCTCGTCGACCTCGTGGCATCCAGCGTCACGGGCGAGCCGCAGGCGGCCGGCGACGCGGCCGATGCGGTTTGGGTGAGCTTCGACGATGCGGCGCGTCTGCCGCTATGGAACGAAACCCACCGGATTCTCGGGATGGCTCGCACGCGGTTGCACGAGGGTCTCTTCGACGAATGACGCGGGCAGGAGGATGCCGGGCGGTCCGCGCCGGTCGTCCGTCTTCGACCGAATGAAGGCTCCGCCGATCAGGCTTCGGCGCGCTCGGCCGAGGCCAGCACCTTGGCCAGCGTGCAGATCGCGTCCTGGTGCTTGCGGTTCTGGATGGCGGCGAAGTTGCGGGCGAGCTCGAGCAGCATGCGTTGTTGCGGCATCATCTCGGCCTGCTTGACCTTCTGCTGACGCTCGGGATCGAGATCGTCGAAGAAGTAGCCGATCTCGACGCCGAGAGCCTGGGCGATCTGGTAGAGCCGGCCGGCGGAAATGCGGTTGATGCCGGTTTCGTATTTGTGTGCCTGCTGATAGGTCACGCCGATCAGCTCGGCCATTTGCTGCTGGGTGTAGCCGAGCATGATCCGGCGCTGGCGGATGCGCAGACTGACATAATGGTCGACGTCGAGCGCGCGGGAGCGGCCGCCGGTGGCACGGGCCGCCGGCTTGTTGGCGTTTCCGGCGACCTGAGCCAAAGCCTCTTGTCCTGCCGTCATCAACCCAAACCCTCCAAGAGCACCCGCGACGTTCGCGTTTTGATGAAAAACTAAACCGTATTTGGATAAAATACCGGGCAACTTTTAAACTTCTAGACAAAAAGAGTATTTCTCGTCAACCGTAAGATGCTAGCCCTTGCTCTCGTCGTCGGCCGCGAAGGCCGCGCGATCGAGCGCGCCCCACACCCGTCGCACGCCGCCCAGCGCCACGTCGCGCAGCGTCGGCGCGGCATTGGCGGCTAGGTCGAAGCGGCCGCGCTCGCGTGACGGCAGCAGGGTGCGCAACAGGATCCGCCCGTCCTGCAATTCGGCCAGCACGTCGCGTCCCAGGTGCCGTTCGGCCCGCTCGTCGGAGATCGCCGCGACCAGCAGGATCTGCCCCAGGCGGTAGGCCGGCGCCATCGTCCCGTCGTCGACCTCGTAGCCGACGAGCTGCTCGTCGCGCAGGGCCAGCATCGGCGAGGGCCGGGCATGGCCGTGCTCGATCACCATGCCCGCCGCGGCGATGCGGCCGATCGCCGGGATCGAGGTGCGATGGGCGGAGCGGCCGAAGATCAGGAATTCGGGACTGGCGCCCAGGATCGCCGCGAGCTTTTCCACCACGTCGCGGGCCGGCATGTACTCGTCGCGCTCATAGGGCCCGATCGCCGTCTGATGGCGGCCGACCAGGCGCGCCAGTTGCGCCTGGCTCAGATCCTTGGCCAGACGCAGGGAACGCAGCCTGGCGCCGAAGCTGTGCGTGCCGTTCGCCTGCATCCCACATATCCCGCATCCGGCGTATTAGGTTCGCACCTCTTATGCGGCACGAGAGAATTCCGCCAGCCTTGGAGGTGTCCAATGCCGTGTCGGGTCCGCGATGTCACATTTTTGCCGGCGCCGGCACGAGGTGCAGCACCCGGTACCGCTCATCCTGCGCGTCGATCGGCGCCATGTCCACGATCAGCCGGCGATTCGCCGCCCAGAGCGGCAATTGGTCGCCGAAGTGCCGCGACAGCGGATGGCCGGACTGGCCGCCGGCGATCACCATCTCCAGCGTCTCCGGCCGGCTCCAGTCGACGATCATCCGCATCGAGGCGGCGGCGACCACCCGATGCGGCGGAGCCTCCGCACGATGGGCCACGTCGAGCGTGCTCGGATCGCCGTCCTTGGCGACCGTGGCGCCGAAGAAATCGCCCAGAACGGGGACGCCGTCGAACGGCCGATGCGCCAGACGGGCGCCCGCGGCCGCCGGCCGGCGCCAGCCGCGCCAGTCGTCACCCTGCTCGCGCCGCAATGCCGCCACCGCACGCCCGAGCGCCACGGCCGCCCGGTCGACACAGCTTTCGCGCACCGCGGCCGTGGTGC
>JAGREO010000034.1 GCA_020446525.1 Geminicoccaceae bacterium
TAGGCGACTTTTATGAAACCTTTGGAGAAGATGCCGTGAAAGCTTCCCAGGTATTGGGCATTGTGCTGACCAGCCGTAATAACGGAGGGAGCGACATCGAATTGGCCGGTTTCCCTCATCACTCCATGGATCTCTATCTGCCTCGCCTGGTGAAGGCCGGTTTCCGGGTGGCCATCTGTGAACAGTTGGAAAAACCATCCCCACAAAAAAAGATCGTCAAGCGCGGGGTAACGGAAGTAGTGACCCCAGGCATTGCCATGGATGACAAACTGCTCGATCACAAGCAGAACAACTACCTGGCAGCAGTGTCCTTTGGTCGCAATGAACTGTATGGACTGGCCTTTCTCGATATTTCCACCGGTGAATTTCTGGTCTGCGAAGGCAATCGCGAATACGCGGATAAATTATTGCAGAGTTTCCGTCCCGCGGAAGTGCTTTTTTCCAAGGATCGCAAGAAGGCTTTCGAAAAAGATTTCGGAGATAAATTCAACCACTTCCTGCTGGATGAATGGATCTTCACCGAAGATTATGCGCGGGAAAAACTCCTGGAGCACTTTGCTGTCAGCAGTCTGAAGGGGTTTGGTGTGGAAGAACTGCAACTGGCTCAGATCGCTGCCGGAACAGTACTGCATTATCTGGCCACTACGGAAAATAAAAAAATAGCCCACATCAGCACTATTGGCCGGATACAGGCCGATCGCTATGTCTGGCTGGATCGTTTTACCATTCGCAATCTGGAATTGATCTACTCCCCACACGACAGTGGTGTACCGCTGATCAAAGTGCTGGATCGCACAGTGACGGCCATGGGAGCCCGCCTGTTGAAGAAGTGGGTCGTACTACCGCTGCGCAACCGGGCGGATGTGGAACAAAGACACGATGTAGTGGATCATTTTCTGCTGCATCCGGAGTTGGAAAGAGAGTTGAGCGATGAACTCAGGCAATTGGGAGATCTGGAGCGATTGGTGGCCAAAGTGCCGATGGGAAAGATCAACCCACGCGAGATCGTCCAATTGAAAAAAGCACTGTCGGTGCTGGAACCGATTAAAAACCAACTGGAAGATACCGGGCATGAATATCTGACTAAAATGGCTCAGGGACTCCAGCTTTGCCCCGAATTGCGCAATCGCATCGATCAGTCGGTTATCGAAGATCCCCCCGTCAATCTAACCAAAGGAGGGGTGATCGCCGACGGTTTTCATGAGGAACTGGATGAATTGCGGGGACTCATTCGCAACAGCAAAGATCATTTGCAAAAGATTCAGGATGACGAAGTAGCACGTACCGGGATCAGCAGCCTGAAGATCGGATTCAACAACGTTTTCGGTTACTATCTGGAAGTTACCAACAAATATAAGAACTCGGTCCCACCGGAGTGGACCCGCAAGCAGACCCTGACCAATGGGGAACGTTTCATCACCGACGAATTAAAGAGACTGGAGGCCAAAATACTGGGCGCCGAGGAACGCAGCCTGGAACTGGAAGAAAAGTTGTACGAGGAACTGGTCATCTACCTGCTCGATTTTATCCGGCCCATCCAGCATAATGCGATGCTGATGGCCCGGGTAGACTGCTTGTTGTCTTTTGCTAAAGTAGCCAGAAAATATCAGTACCATCGTCCGGAAATGGATGATTCGCTAGTGCTGGATATTAAGGAAGGCCGCCACCCGGTGATCGAGCAGATGATGCCTATTGGAGAGAGCTACGTACCCAATGATGTTTTTCTGGATAATGAAACCCAGCAGGTGCTCATGATCACCGGTCCGAATATGGCCGGTAAATCGGCTTTACTGCGTCAAACCGCACTGATCAGCCTGATGGCCCAGATGGGATCATTTGTGCCGGCAAAGTCTGCCCGTTTGGGAATGGTTGACAAAGTGTTTACTAGGGTAGGGGCCTCGGACAATATTTCTTCCGGAGAGTCGACCTTTATGGTGGAGATGAATGAGACGGCCAGTATTATGAATAATATTTCCGATCGCAGCCTGATCCTGCTGGATGAGATCGGACGTGGTACCAGCACTTATGATGGTATATCCATTGCCTGGTCGATTGCAGAATATCTGCACAACAATCCGGAATGCCGGCCCAAAACGCTGTTTGCTACCCACTACCACGAATTGAATGAGCTGGCCAATAAATTCCCCCGGATCAGGAATTTCCACATCGCTACGCGGGAAGTAGGGCATAAGGTGATCTTTTTGCGCAAACTCACCCCCGGCGGTTCAGAGCATAGTTTCGGTATCCATGTAGCGAGCATGGCCGGGATGCCACGCAGCATTGTGGAACGGGCCGCACACATCCTTTCGCAACTGGAGCAGAAATCCATTGAGAACGGTATGGAAACGCCGGATGGGGTGAAGGCGGAGCGGGCTGATACCCGGAATCTTGCCGCCGCCGATGCCTACCAGCTGAGTATTTTTGAAACTGTCGATCCCACTGCAGGGAAATTGAAAGAAGCCATCCAGGGCCTGGACCTCAACCGGATGACACCGATCGACTGTATGATGAAATTAAATGAACTGATCCATATCCTCGAAGAGGAAAAATAAATGATAAGCATTTGTTATGGCAAAACAATCCATTAAGATCGCGCTCCTGGGTTACGGAAAAATGGGTAAGACGATCGACCGCCTGGCTACGGCTGATGGGCACGAGATCGTACTGAAGATCGATAAGGATAACCTATCCGACCTGACACCTGAGAATTTGGGTCGGGCGGATGTGGCAATTGAATTCAGCCAGCCGGATTCGGCTTTCGGCAATATCATCGCCTGTATTGAAAGTGGTGTTCCGGTAGTATCGGGTACAACCGCCTGGCTGGATCGGCTGGAAGAGGCTAAGGCTATGGTGGAAAAGCACCAGGGAGCTTTGTTCTACGCCTCTAATTACAGTGTGGGAGTGAATATTTTCTTTGCATTGAACCGTCAACTGGCCAGGATCATGAATGCACATTCTGAATACGCAGTGGACATGGTAGAAATACACCACACCCAAAAACTGGATGCACCCAGTGGTACGGCTATCACCCTGGCGGAAGGGCTGATCGGCGAATTGAAAAGTAAGCGCGGTTGGGTGGAAGGCCGTGAAGCGGAAGACAATGAGATCCGGATCGTCTCCGAACGGGAAGGTATGGTGCCGGGCACACACATTGTCAATTACCGCTCTGAGGTAGATACCATTACCATCCGGCATGAAGCCCACTCACGCGAAGGATTCGCGCGCGGTGCCATCCTGGCAGCCGAATGGATCGTGGGAAAACAGGGTTTTTTCGGTATGCCGGATCTGCTTGGGTTTTGAGTCAGGAACCCATCACATATTTTTAGACAACACCGAAAGGACCATAGCCTATTATGTGAAGGATCGTTGCCGGTTAATCAGTTGGCTAACCGGCAACTGTTCAACCGGCAACAAACCCACTCTCAGGCTCTAAAAAACATCAGACGCTTTTTATTCTCTTTAAGATTCCGGATGATCCATTTTGGAAGTTTTCCTTCTTATTCCGCTTCCTTTCGTTCCTTTCTTACTCACTTTAAACCAAAACTCAATTCCAAAGAAATAAGTTATCTTTAAGCTGTTTAAACCCTCAACCCAAATAAACACCACAAATCAACTATGTACGTGCGCAATAGTAAACGCCTGTTGAGGCGGTCTCTGATCTGGATTGCCGTCCTTCTCCTGGTCTATATCAGCCTTTTATTACTGTACGGCACACTCACCGATTACCAGCCTGAAGCCCGGATTGAGTTGCAGCCGGTACAAAACAGCAATAATACGCTTATCCGGGATTCCATTCTTCGTTTTACCATCTGGAATATCGGTTTCGGCGGTTTGGGGCGCGAATCCGATTTTTTTTATGATGACGGTCATTTCTTTTTTTCCGGAGGCAAACATACCCGTACTCCCGAAGAGCTGGTCCGGAAGAATGTAGCGGGCGTACTGGACCTGGTAGATTCGCTGCAGAGTGATTTCTACCTCTTTCAGGAAGTCGATCTGGATTCACGCCGTAGCTATTATGTGAATCAGGTTGATGCCATTGCCCAAAATTTGCCTGGTTATTCGTTGGTCTTTGCCCCCAACTTTAGAGTGGAATACGTGCCCATTCCATTGCTGGAGCCCTGGCATGCCTATGGAAAAGCCAATAGCGGTCTGGCCAGTTATTCGCGTTATCAGCCCCAGGAGAGCACACGTTGGCAACTGCCCGGCAATTTCTCCTGGCCCAAGAAAATATTTTCACTGGATCGCTGTCTGAGCGTGCAAAGATTTTCGCTCTCCAAAGGTGGGGAGCTGGTCGTATTCAACGTGCATAATTCTGCCTACGATACCGGCGGGGAGTTAAAGATGAAACAACTCGAGTTTCTACAGAAACTTGCTCTGGAAGAATATGATAAAGGAAATTACGTCATTGCAGGTGGCGACTGGAATATGTGCCCGCCCTATTTCAGGTTCGATGGATTTATGCCGGGCCGGACGCAGGGGTACAGTCAGTTTAATATCAGTGACGAGCTTTTTCCTGCAGACTGGCATTGGATATACGATGCCAGCTTTCCAACCAATCGCAAAACCAAGACCACTTTCCGCCCCGGAGAAACATTTGTCACTACCATCGATTTCTTTTTAGTTTCTCCCAATGTTAGGGTGCACAAAGCCAAGACAATAAATTTGGATTTTGCTTATTCCGATCATCAGCCGGTTTGGATGGAAGTAGAGCTTGTTCAGTAGTTTAAATGCCGTCAACCGTCTTCCCTTTTCCCATGATACTGCTTTCGAAAGGAGATCGGTGTCATTCCCGCCTCGGCTTTGAAGAATTTGACAAAATTGGTAGGTTCCTCAAAGCCGGTCTGAAAAGCTATTTCCTTGATGCTGAGCGTGGTATTCATCAACAGGCGTTTCATCTCGATCACCGCATGCTCGTTGATGTAACTTTTAGCGGTTTGTTGCATGATGGACTGGGTCATTCGATTGAGCTTCTTGGTAGAAATACTAAGTGCATCGGCATAGAATTGCACCTGCCTTTCAATGGGTAGATGTTCCTGTAATAGCTGCTGGAAGCGAATGAATTCCATCTGCTGACGCGTCAGTGGCCTGGATTCCATTTTGCGCTTACGCAAACGTTCAGCCATGATGAGAAAGATCTTCAGGCTCGACTGGATGAGTTCTTCGGTAAAGACATCATCGGGTGCATCATATTCCTGTTTAATCCGAGTGACGAGCTCCGTAAAAATGGTCATTAACTCTTCCGGTAGCTGTAGTACCGGTGGGTAGAGATGATAGTTGTACAGGCTCAATTCCTGCATCAGATTCGAACCTATGGTACTCTTTTCCAGAAATTCCTTGGTAAAGACGAGAAAATAGGCTTCCCGGGCCTCATTGCGCTCGAAGCGCTGCACCTGTTCCCGGGAAATGAAAATAAGGCTGCCTTCCCGGTAGGGATAGCTTTTAAAATCGATATAATGTAGTCCACTGCCTTTGATAATGAATAGAATGGAATAGTAGTGGATGCGGTGGGGTAGGAACGGATTGGGCCCGCCGGAGGCCAGCTTACCGGTCAGGATTTCCTTATTGGAGGCAATAGAAAACTCGAAACTCTTCTGGTGACGGTTCTGGAACTGCAACTCCGGTATGTAATCGTATTTATCTTTGGCCATCGGATGGATGGGTTGATCCTGGGGTAAGATAGTAAATATTGGTAGGTATTCGGGGCTAGTCCTCGGTGTCCGCCAAGTACCCAGAACCGAATACCCAGAACCAAATATTTATAGCATCACTCGTTTCCCTCCTTTCTTCGCCGATTTGTAAATGGCCTCAATGATCCGCATATCCCGCAGTCCTTCTTCGCCGGAGGCCACTACCGGTGTACCGTCGAGAATATTGCGGGCAAAAGCGTCCATTTGGGTGGCCTGCTGGTTATGAGCGGGATAGGTGATCTTTTCACTTTGTTTATAGAGTTGCGGGGTAGCATAACCGTATCCCGGTTCGAGCCCGTAATTGCCCTTTTCGGCGGAGATGTGCAACTCATCGGCGCGCGCCACATAACTGGCCGTACAACTGGCCACCGCACCACTGGGAAATTCCAAAGTAAAGACTATGGTTTCTTCCATCCCGTCCATCTTATCCGGATAGGTGTTGTAGTTGACGGCCCGGACCGCTACCGGTTCTTCACCGGAGCCGTAGCGCGCACCCTGAATACAATAGACGCCAATATCCATCAAGGCACCTCCACCGGCCAGTTTGTGATCCGTGAACCGCCAGTTGCTGCTATTTACGCCGAAAAAGGAATCGCAGGTGCGAATCAGTTTGATGGCTCCGAGTTCCTTCTCCCGACCGATACGCATCAGTTCCTTGTGGTAAGGATCGTACTGGCAGCGATAACCGATCTGTAACAGCTTCCCGGCCCTTTTACAGGCATCCACCGCCATGGCGGCTTTCTTTACCGATATATCAAACGGCTTTTCACAGATCACGTGCTTGCCCGCCTCCAGCGCCTTCACCGAAACCGGGAAATGCAGATGCGGCGGCAGGCAGACGTCGACAAGGTCGATGGCCGGATCGGCCAGCACGGCATCGAGATCGCCCGAAATCGAGATACCCGGATCGCCGCCCGTCGCCTTCGCCGCGCGCGCGGTGTCGAGATCGCACAGGGTGGCCACCTGAAACCGCTCCGGCAGGGCGCGGTAGCCTTCCAGATGCTCGGCCCCGATCCCGGCCCCGATGATCGCGACGCGGATCATGCGCGCGCCTCCGCCATGGCCTGCGCGGTCAGCGCCAGTTCGCAGACCTTGAAGACGTGGGCCTGCGTCATCGCCGTTTCGGTGCGGTTGCGGATATCGGCGATGAGCCGCGCGAAATAGGGCAGGCCCGCGCCCGAAGCGTCGATCTTTTCGCAACGGGTGCCGTTGACCAGCACGAGGTGATCGGTGCCCGCGGACCCCACGTCCACGTATTTGCGCAACTCGATATAGCCCTCGGTCCCGAGGATGGTCAGCCGCCCGTCGCCCCACGTGGGCAGCGCATCGGGCGTGTACCAGTCGACACGGATATAGCCGTGACCGTGCGGACTGCGCAGGGCGATCTCGCCGAAATCCTGAAGGCCCGGGTCGTCGGGGTTGGCGTAGTTCGCGACGCTGGCCAGCGTCACCTCGGCATCGGTCGAGCCGGTGAAGAACAGGAACTGGTCGATCTGGTGGCTGGCGATGTCGGTGAGGATGCCGCCATAGCGCGCAGGCTCGAAGAACCAGGCCGGCCGCAGATGCGCGTTCAACCGGTGCGGCCCGAAGCCGGCCATCTGCACGACCCGGCCGATCCGGCCCTGCGCCACGAGTTCGGCCGCCTTGGCGACCGCCGGCACCTCGAAACGCTCGGAGAAATTGATCGACCAGATGCGGCCGGTCTCGCGCACCGTCCTCTTGATCACCTCGAGGGCCGCCAGGGTGGTGCAGCCGGGCTTGTCGGTCATCACGTCCTTGCCGTGGCGCATCGCCTCGATGGCGATCGCCGCCCGGTCGCCCGGCACCGCCGCGGTGACGACGAGCCGGATGGTCTCGTCCTCGAGCAGCCGGCGCTTGTCGTCGAAGCGCCGCAGATCGGGGAACCGCTCGACGAAGCCCGCCAGCGGCTGCGGCTCGCCCTCGGTCCAGTAGCCGGCACATTCGCAGCCCAGCGCCAGCAGCCGGCCGACCTGCTCGTAGATGTGGCGATGATCGAGGCCGACGGCTGCGAAGCGGATCATTCAGACCTCCTTCAGTTCGACGTGGCGGCGTTCCTTCGACGAGCGCATCAGCGCGTCGATCAGGCGATGAACGCGAAGCACGTCCCGGCCGCCCGCCGCCGGCGCCCGTCCCTCGTCCAGCGCATCGAGGAAATCCTCCCAGACACCCCGGTGCCAGTCGTGCGGGAACGCCATCGGATCGGCACCGCCGCCGGTGCTGGTCTCCTCGCCGAACTGCTCGAACCGGCCGTCGAGGAAGTGCAGCGCCAGCCGGCCGGCTTCGAGCCGCGCGCCTCCCTTCGAGCCGGCGATCTCGAGGCGTTCGGGAAAACCCGGATAGCGGGCGGTCGTCGCCATCAGGGCGCCGAGCGCGCCGTTCCCGAAGGAAAGGCCGGCACCGACGAAATCCTCGCTCTCCATGCGGTGCAGCCCGGTCGTCCCGGCGATCGCCGCGACCTCGGCCACGGGCCCCGCCAGGGCCAGCATCAGATCGAGGCCGTGGATCGCCTGGCTGATGAGCACGCCGCCGCCGTCGCGCTCGTAGCTGCCGCGTCCGGGCTCGTCATAGTAGCGTTGCGGCCGCCACCAGGGCACGGTCAGATGCACCATCTCGATGCGGCCGAGGGCATCGTCGTGCAAGCGTCGCGCCAGCTCGAGCGAGGCCTCCCTGAAGCGGTGCTGAAAGACGAAGCCGAGCGTCACCCCGGCGAGCTCGCACATCTCGACGATGCGTGCCGCTTCCCGTGTCGTCCGTCCGGCCGGCTTCTCCATCAGGATGTTCTTGCCGGCCGCGACCAGCGCCTTGACGAGATCGAGCCTGGCATTGGGCGGCGTCGCCAGCAGCACCGTGTCGATCCGCGGATCCTCGAGAATGGGGGCCACCTCGTCGACCAGCGGAAAAGCGTGACGTTCGGCGAACTGCGCACGGCGTTCCGCACTCGGGGCACAGGCCGCGATCACCGGGGCTCGCCCGGCCAGATCCTCGAGGGCGCGGGCGTGCGGCTCGATCGCCATGCCGAGCCCGATGATCCCGATACCGTGGGTGGTCGATTGCATGAGAGGCGTTCCTTCCGTTGGGCCCGCAGACTCGTTCAGACGGCGGAGCGAAGCAAGCGGCTCGACCGGAGAGCCTCAGACGGAATCGAGACGCGCCATCGCGTGATTGTCCCAGGCGAAGTCCCCGGGTGCCGCGATCCGCTGCGTCGTCCGTGTCCGCGGGTCGTGCCGCAGGATCGTTCCGTCGCCGCTGGTGACGACGAAACCCGCGGCGCTGCCGTCGGGTGCCACGCCGCATCCGTCCTCGATGTCGAGGTGCCCGATGAAGCGCGGCTCCTCGCGCGACGCCACGTCCCAGAACGCCACGAGATCGCCTTTGGGTGCGGAAACCGCGATCACCTCGCCGCCCGCGGCGAGTGCGGTGCTGCCGGTATAGCGGCGCATGCGTGCGAGCAGTTCGTCCGGCATGTCGAGCAGGCGGATGTCGTCGCCGGACCAGAGACCGACCAGCGGCCGCGGCGGCGCCCTCTCCTCCTCGTCCTGCATGGCGACCGCCGCGAGGCCGCCCGCGCCGAACGCCAGATGGCGGATCGACAATTTGTGCAGGTCGGCCGGCAGGCGCGCCTCGGCGATCGACCGGCCGCTGGCGGCGTCGACCAGCGCCAGCGAAGGTTTCATGTCGTCGAGATTGAGCTTGAGGCGGCCATAGTCCGGATGCGTGCGGATGCCGCCATTGGCCACCAGCAGCGACCGGCCGTCCGGGGCCAATCTCAGATCGTGCGGACCGACGCCGTGGCTCGCGAAGCCGTCGACGCGGCGATAGCCGTCCCCGACGTCGTAGATGCCGATCTCGCCCCGCCCCTCCTCGAAGGCGTTCTCGCTGGCGAAGAGCACGCCACCGTCGGCGGAGAACGCTCCGTGGCCGTAGAAGTGCCGTCCCGCCACCGGGTCGATACGCCGCAAGGCCACGCCCGTCCGGTGGTCGACGACGACGGCGAAGGTGCCGGGCCGGCGTGCGAAGACGACGCAGTGCGGCCGCAAGGGGTGGAAGGCGATCGAGTGGCCCCGATCCGGCAGGGGCAGCGTGAAACGCCGGTCACCCCGAACGTCGAAGCCGGCGACCCGGAAATCACCGTCGCCTTCGCCCGCTTTCGCACAATGGACGAAGAGCGGGCCGGCCGAGCCTCGCGCTGCGGCGGCCCGCAGCCCTGCCGGTGCGAGCGTGCCGAGGGCGAGGCCGGCGATCAGGCGTCGCCGGTCAATGGTCGGCGAAGGGTCCATCACCCATCTGCGACTGGGAGAAATTCTCGATGCCGATCTTGTCGATCAGCTCCAGCTCGGCGCGGTTGGCGTCCTGATGCTCCTCCTCGTCACCCAGGATCGAGATGATCAGATCGCGGCTGACATAGTCGTGATGTTCCTCGCAGATCCTGATCGCCTTGCGATAATGCTCGATGCCCTCGAGCTCGAGCCGGTAATCGCCCTCGATGACCTCCTTGAGGTCCTCGCCGATATAGAGCTTGCCGAGATCCTGCAGATTGGGCAGGCCGCCGAGCAGCAGGATGCGCTTGATCAGCCGATCGGCGTGGTGCATCTCCTCGACCGATTCCTTGTATTCCTGCTTGCCGCGCTTCATGAAGCCCCAGTCCTCGAGCATCCGCGCGTGCAGGAAATACTGATTGATCGCGGTGAGCTCGCCCTTGAGACCCTGATTGAGCGCCGCCAGAACCTCGGGCGCACCCTTGACACCTTGCTTCACGTGATCACTCCCTCGTCATCGTTCGTCGTCTCGTCCACCAGATCGTCGTCGCGGCGGGCACGTGCCTCCTCGACGATCCGGCGCATGGTCGGTACGCAGCGCCCGCACTGGATGCGCACGCCGAGGCGCTTGTAGACGCCGCCGGCGCTGCGCGTCGACCGGTCTTCGGCCGTGGCGATGCAATCCTTTTCGCGCAGACAATTGCAGACACAGACGATCATCCGTCAGTCCCCGTCGCTGTCGTTGAAACCGGCGGTGAAGCCCAGGGCCGGACCCAGCGATTCCGCCAATGCCTTCTCGACGTCGTTCAGTGCGTAACGCGCGACCTGCACCCTCGATCGCGCCTCTTCGTCCCCGACCGCGCGCGCCAGCGGCATGTCGAGCCCGGCCAGTGCGTCGCGCGCGACCGCCAGACGATCGGCGAGCACGTCGTGCAGTCTGGATGCCGCGGGTGCCGGCAGCGCATCGACCAGACCGACATCGCCCTGGCCGAACAGCAGCGCCGAGATCGTCGCGAGATTGCCGTCGATCGCCGCCACCGAAAGGCCGCTGATGGCGGCTTCGGCCGATCCGCCCCGGGCCGAGCCGATATCGTCACCGAGCGGCCGCTCGATCTTGAGCTCGACGATCCGGGTGAGACCGTCGACCACCGCACGATAGAACGCCACGAGCTGCTCGTTCTGGTCCTGCGCCTCGCGCATGGTCCCGGCGAAATCCCGCCAGTCCCGAACGACCTCGCGCGCGAGGCGTTCGACGTTGGCTGCCAGACCGGCCAGAAAGGCGCAGACGAACGCGCCTTCGGCCTTCTCCGCATGGAGCACCTGCTCGATCGCCGGCAGACCCTGCAGCGCGACGCTGCCCTGCGCGATCGCATCTTCCGTCACCAAAGCCGGATCCGCCGCGCGCAGAGCCTGCCGCACCTGCCTCGATGCGACATTGTGCTTGTCGGGCCAGAAAGCCAGCTTCGCGCCGCGATTGTCGGTCGTCAGCGGACCGAAATTCAGCGGCTCGAGTCGTGCGAAGGCACGCAGCAGATCGGCATGTGCGGCCTCGAGCATCGATCGATCCGGCCTGTCGGGCGTCGCACATGCGGCCGCCCGCCGTCGCTCGAAGGTCTCGGCCGCCGCGGCGAAGGCACGCACCGTCGGCAGGGCGACGTCGTCGACCAGCGCCCGCACGACGACGTCCGGGCTCGTCGCATGGGCGAGAGCCGGTACGACGAGGAAGACCGCGAAGGACCAGCGGCGCAAATTCATGGTGCTCACAGCGAAGCGAGGAAAGCGAGGAGTGCTTCGCGATCGGACTCGTCCAGCCCGGCGAAGGCGTCGCGCGCCGCCTGCGCCTCGCCGCCATGCCACAAGATCGCTTCTGTCAAATTACGCGCCCGGCCGTCGTGAAGAAAGAGGGTGTGACCGTTGACCTCGCCGGTGAGGCCGATCCCCCACAGTGGCGCCGTCCGCCATTCCCTGCCCGACGCGGTGCCCTGCGGACGATGATCCGCCAGCCCCTCACCCATGTCGTGCAGCAAGAGGTCAGTATAGGGCCAGATCAGTTGCCGGCGCAGATGCGGCGCCACGTCGTCGGTCTCGGCCGTGACATATTTGGGCGTGTGGCAGCCGGTACATCCGATGCCGTGGAACAGGCCCTTGCCGCGCAGCACGGTGTCGTCCGCTTCGCCCCGGCGGATCGGCACGGCCAGGTTCTCGGCGTAGAAGACGACGAGATCGAGCATCGCGTCGGGTACTTCCTGCTCCCCGTCACCGGTGCCGTCGGGCGCCGCGCGGCAGGCCGCCTGCGATTCGGTGCAATCGCCTTCGGGATAAGGCACGATCGAGCTCGAGAGCCCCATGTCGGTGGCGAAGGCGAAGGCCGATTGCAGCCGGATCGAGGGCTGGATGGCCTTCCAGCCGAAACGTCCGAGCCTGGCCGTGCCGTCGATCGGGTCCGCCACCATGTTCGCACGGCCCGAGATGCCGTCGCCGTCGGCATCGTCGGGATCGGCCCCGGCCAGGATGTCGGCCTCGCCGATCGACTGCAGCAGACCCAGCCCGATCATCTGTGGCGCCACCCGCGGCGATGTGCGCAGATCCGGGTGCAGCGGGCCGTAGGCCGCGTTCTCGATGGTGTACCGGGGCACCCGCAACGATGCGGTCGTGCCGTCGTCCAGAGTGACGGCACGCTCCTCATAGTCGACCCGGACCCGGCCTTCGGGCTCGAGCCCGGCCACGGCATTGTCCTGCAATTGCGCGCCATAGACCGGATCGGGGATCACCCGCTCGGACTCGGTCTGTGGCTGCTCGACGTGCCCTTCGTCCGCCGGCACGCTCAGGCCCAGGAGGAAGGATGCCGATTCCTCCCCGGGCAGAGGCGGATGGCCGCGGCCGTCCTTGAGATGGCAGCCCTGGCACGAGCGGGCGTTGTAGAGCGGTCCGAGACCGTCGGAGGAAGTCGTCGAGGATGGCGACTGGACCCAGAGCTTGCGGAAGATCCCGTTGCCGACGAAGAAATCGGCACGCGTCTCGAAATCGAGATTGCCCGAAGGATGCGAAAAGGCGTTCTCGTCCAGACTTCCGCGCGAGGTGGCGGCTCCACCGGGAAATCGCTCGAATCGCTCGGGCGCCTCGAAGCTGGCGGGCGGGGCCAGTACGCCGGCACGATCGGCCCCCCCGAGCAGAATGGGCAGCAGGGACAGCACCAGCAGGATGGTGGCGAGCGAGCCCGCGGTTCGACGCTTCATCGGGTTCGGCGCCTCATTGGAAGAAGACGGCGTTCGGGTCGTCGAGGCTGTCCGAGCCCTCGATCGCGATCGGCGACAGATCGAGAGCCGCCACGGCCGCCTCGATCGCCCGTGTCTGGTCCTTGAGTCGATCGATCACCCGCTGGACGACGGCGTTGCCCTCCTCGTTGCCGGCGCCGATCATCTGGTCGTAGGCCTCGCCGCCCTCCGCCCGTTCCTTCATCGCCCGCATCGCCTCGCTCGTCGCATCGAGCGCATCGCTCAGGTCCCGGGCCACCTCGGGTGCCTCGACGGCGAGCAGATCGAGCAGGCTCGGCCCTTCGACGGTGCTGCCGTCGACCCGTTCGTAGCGGCCGTGCGCCACCGCCTGCATGCCTGCCTGGTCGTAATAGTGGCTGTTGTGGGTGTTGTCGGAAAAGCAGTCGTGCTCTTCCTCGGGATCGTGCAGCATCAGGCCGAGCTGCATGCGCTCACCGGCCAACTCACCATAAGAGAGCGAGCCCAGACCGGTCAGCATCACCGCCAGGCCGCTCGAGGGCTCGCGCTCGAGCAAGGCGGCACGCGCCTCACCACCGTCCCGCCACGCCGTCGCCATCTCCTCGAGATCGGCCACGAGCAGATCGACGGCAGCCCGCAGATAGGCGGCGCGGCGATCGCAGTGGCCGTTGGTGCATCCCTCAAGGCTGTAGTCCGTCCAGGGGCGCTCGCCCGCACCGGCCTCCGTTCCGTTGAGATCCTGCCCCCAGAGCAGGAACTCGATCGCATGATAGCCGCGGCTGACATTGGCCTCGATGGCGTCGATCTCGTGCAGGTCCCGCAAGAGTGCGGCATCGATCACCGTCGCATCGAGCGTATGACCACCGACCTTGACCTGCTCGTTGCCGACGATGTCCGCCGCATAATAGGCGTTTTCCGGAGACTCGGCGCCATAGGCCGTACGGTCGACATAATCGATGAGACCTTCGTCGAGCGGCCAGGCGTTCACCCGCCCCTCCCATTCGTCGACCATGGGGTTGCCGAAGCGATAGGCCTCGGTCTGCTGGTAGGGTACCCGCGCGGCCAGCCAGGCCTGCCGCGCCTGCAGCAGCCCGGCTTCGTCCGGCGCTTCGAGAAAGGCGTCGACGACATCGTGCAACCGGGTCGCCGTCGTCAGCGCGTCGCCGTACATGGCGGCGGCGACGTCGGCGTAATTCGCGACGATCGCCTCACTGGAGACGGACTGTGCGCGCACGTCGGCCGCGCCGAAGGCAGCGGCGAAGGAGGCCGCCGCCAGGGTGAGCGAGCCGGATATCGGGCGATCGGGCGGCAGGTTCATGATACGGTCTCCAGAAGTTCGGACGATGCGCGTCCTATCTCCGGCCCGCTTCGTGGACAACGACACCGCGGTCCTTCTGGATTTGGAAGAATTCAAAAACCCGCCGGTGCCTTGCTCCGGCGCCGCCTCTCGGTCATGCTGGCGCCGGGAGCGAAGTCCGACGATCGCGCTCTCCGCAGGGCCGGCAAAGACCAGGGCCGCCGCGCGCCCGTGCGGTGCGCCAACCCTTCCCCGGCCTATCCATTTTATATCAAAAAACACTCGGAACTTCTTGGGGAAGTTGCTAGTTCCAGCACACACGCTCCTGGTTTGGAGATGCGTCGTGGCGATATCGCGTCGTCTGTTCCTCACGGTTTCCGCGTCGACGATCGGCGTCGGCGGCTACTCACTGTGGGCGACACCCCTGGTCATCCGCCGTGTGCACGTCGTGAAATCCCCGTCGTGCGGATGTTGCTCGGCATGGATTTCGCATTTGCGCGCCGCCGGTTTCACGGTCGACGCATTGCACGACGAAGAGGCCCTTCGGCAGCTCAAGGACGAGTACGACGTACCCGAGGCTCTGAGATCCTGCCACACCGCGACGGTGGCCGGCTACGTGCTGGAAGGTCACGTCCCCGCCTCCGACGTGGAGAGGCTGCTGGCGGAGCGGCCGGAAGGCACGGGCCTGGCGGTGGCCGGCATGCCGCTCGGCTCGCCCGGCATGGAGATGGGCGGCAGGCGCGAGCCCTTCGACGTCGTGCTGTTCGGCCCCCAGGGAAGCACGCTCTTCTCCCGCCATCGGTAACGCGGCGGTCTTTCTCGCTCCTTTCCTCCGCGTACGGTACGCGGCGTCCGTCTTGTCGCTGTGCCGCATATCTGCGATGGTTCGCGGACACGAGGGATTTCAGGGAGCAGGCCTCATGAGCAAGCATGGCGTTCACGTCGCGACGCCCGGCATTCGCTGGACGCGCCGTTGCGCTCTGGGCGTGACGTTGTTGCTCGGTCTGGCCGCGGCACAACCGGCGGCAGCCGCGGATCCGGTCAAGTTGCGGATCGCCACGGCGGCCGTCGAGAGCGACTGGCACGCCCGGATGCTCGAGGTGTTCGAGCAGAAGCTCGACGAGCTGGCACCGGATCAGTTCGACGTCGAGATCCACCTCAACGCGACACTCTTCAAGCAGGGCACCGAGCCGGTCGCCATGCAGCGCGGCAATCTCGAGATGGCGCTGATCTCGGCCCAGGACATCGCCAAGCAGATCCCCGCCTGGTCGGTGTTCACCTCGGGCTATCTCATTCGCGACCCGCAGCATCAGCAGGCGGTCTTCGAGAGCGAGATCGGCGACGAATATTACGCCATGGTCGAAGAGCAGATGGGCATCCACATTCTCGACGTCGCCTATCTCGGCACCCGCCAGCTCAATCTCGTTCCCGATATCGAGGTGAAGACGCCGGCGGACCTCGAAGGCATCAGCCTGCGCATGCCCGGCTCCGACGCCTGGCAGTTCCTCGGCACGGCACTCGGTGCCAACCCGACGCCGATGGCCTTCACCGAAGTCTACACCGCCCTGCAGACGGGCGCCGTCGACGGTCAGGACAATCCGCTGCCGACCGACAAGGCGGCCAAGTTCTACGAGGTGACGAGCCAGATCGTGCTGACCGGTCATCTGGTCGACGGGGTCTTCGTGGCGCTCGCCGCCGACGTCTGGAACGGTCTGACCGACGAGCAGAAACGAGCGCTCGAAGAGGCGTCCGACGCGGCGGTCGCCTACAACAACGAGAACAGGATCAAGGACGAGGCCGATCTCGTCGCGTTCTTCGAGGGCGAAGGGCTGAAGGTCTACGAGCCCGACGTCGATTCATTCCGCGAGCGGGTGCAGAAGATGTATCTCGAGAGCGAATTCTCGAAGGATTGGCCCGAGGGGATCGTCGAGCGGGTCAACGCGGTCGAGTAGATCCGAACACCATTGCTCCGCCTGCTGAAAAAGGCAGCCGAACTCGTCGCGCTGGCGCTGTTCCTCGCCATGTTCGGCTCGTTCCTTCTGCAGATCTTCATGCGCTACGTCGTCGACCGGCCGTTGGGCTGGACTCTCGAAGCCTGCATGGCGAGCTGGATCTGGGTGGTGTTCTGGTCGGCCGCCTTTCTCGTCGACGAGCGCGAGCACGTCACCTTCGACATCTTCTATCGCGCCGCATCGCCGGCGGGTCGCCGCATCATGGCGACCCTGAGCGGTCTGGCTCTCTTGGCGGCACTGCTGGTCGCGACACCGGCGAGCTATGACTTCATCAGCTTCATGGCGATCGATACGACGCCGGTCATGCACATCCGCTTCGACCTGCTCTATGCCGTGTTCATGTTCTTTCTCGCCGCCGTGATCGTGCGCACCGCCGCCCGTCTGCTCGCCCTGTTCCGCTCCGACTGGCGAGCGCAGATCTCGTCCGGCATGGACCGCTGAGAGCCGGTGGTCGGGCCCGGCTCATGAGGCTCGGGGCTTGAGCGCCGCCTTTTTGATCTTTCTCGCCACATTTCTGGCGATGGCGGCGATCGGCCTGCCCGTCGCCTTCGCCAAGATCGTGGGCTCGGTCGTCTATCTGAGCATCACGGGACAGGATGTCGGGCTGATCGCCGAAACGATGCTCAACGGCCTGTTCGACGGTTTCGTCCTGCTGGCCGTTCCGCTCTTCATCCTGGCGGCCAGCTTCATGAACGCCGGGGCGATCACCGATCGGCTGCTGCGCTTCTCGCTGGCGCTGGTCGGCCGCTTCAAGGGCGGGCTCGGCCATGTCAACATCGTCGCCAGCCTGATCTTCTCGGGCATGTCCGGATCGGCCATCGCCGATGCCGCCGGGATCGGCCGCGTGATCATCGACATGATGCGCAGGGAGGATCGCTACCCGGCCGGTTTCGCCGCCGCCGTCACCGCGGCCTCGGCGACCATCGGGCCGATCATTCCGCCGTCGATCCCGATGGTTCTCTATGCCCTCGTGGCCGACACCTCGATCGGCTATCTCTTTCTCGCCGGCATCTTTCCGGGGCTGGTGATGGGTGCGGCACTGATGGCGATGAACGCCTGGATCGCGCACCGGCGGGGCTTCACCCAGGACGAGATCGTGCCGCTCGCCGAACTGCCGGGCGTCACCTTGCGCGCTTTTCCCGCACTGATGCTGCCGGTCATCCTCCTGGGCGGCATCTATGGCGGTGCCACGACGCCGACCGAAGCGGCATCGGTCGCAGCCCTCTATGCGCTCTTTCTCGCGGTGATCGTCTATCGCCGGCTCGATCTGAAGAGCTTCGCACAACTCGTTCTCGATGCGGCGCGTTCCTCGGCCGTCGTCGGCCTGATCATCGCCGGTGCCCTGGTCTTCAACTACATCGTCGCCTCGGAGAACATCCCGGGCCGCGTCGCCGACGCGCTCGAAGGCCTCGACATGAGCGCGACGCAGTTCCTGCTGTTCGCCAACCTGCTCTTCCTCGCACTGGGGTGCCTCTTCGACGCCACGACCATGCTGCTCATCGTGGTGCCGATCCTCCTGCCGACCTGCCGTGCGCTCGGTGTCGATCTCGTGCATTTCGGCGTCGTGATCACGGTCAACATCATGATCGGCCTGATCACCCCGCCCTATGGCGTGCTGCTGTTCGTCATCAACGGCATCACCGGCATCGCACTGCGCGACATCATCCGTGAGATCTGGCCTTTCCTGCTGGCGCTGCTCGTGGCCCTCTTCAGCATGACCCTGGTGCCCGCCATCGTTCTCTGGCTGCCGCGAATGTTCGGTTATCAGGGCTGACGGGGCCGCGCGGCGTGTGAAGGACCCTCACCGGCCGGCGAGCGGCGGTGCGCCGGCTTCGTGCCTTCCGAGCGCTCGCTCGAGCTGTATCAGACGGTTCTCGATCTCCGCACGATCGAAGGGTTCGTGGACCGATCGTCCGGTGATCCGTCGCAGAGCCTCACCCTGGCGGCGCAGCAGATGCGCGTGCTCTGCCGTTCCGATGTGATCGGCGAGCATGGTGAGCACCTCGGCCATGCGCGAGAGCACGGTGACGTGTCCTTCGGCGTTCTGGCGGATGTCGTCGAAGGCGGTCGACATGAGCACCTTGATCGTCGGCCGGTCGGCGAGCACGCGCGGATCGCCCTTCTCGTCGACCAGCACCCGGGGCAGGATGCGCCGGCGCATGGACGCCGCCACCGCCGCCCCCAGATAATCGAGGCATGCGACGGCGGTGAAGGGATCGTTGATGCCGGGCGAGAGCGCGCGAAGGGCGATCTCGACCAGACTGCGCATGGCGAACTCGACGTCCTGCGTGGCGGTGCGCTTGGGACCGAGCGCCACGCTCTCGAAAATGACGTCGCGCAGGTCGCGGGCTTCGTCGCGTCCCCAGACCACCGCGATGACGCTGCCTTCCATGAGAAACCAGCCGGGCCGGCAGCGAAGCTCGACCACCACGTTGTGACGCCGGGCGGCATCGACGATCTCGGCCATGTCGATCACCTGAACGTAACCCGTCATGTCACTGTACAACGAGGTCTTCTGACCGATCAGAGTCGGCTCGTGCTCCGGTCGCGACTGCGCCGAATCCGCGCGCTGCATGTTCTGGACGATCTCGATGAGAACCGCGCCGTTGCGCGAGATGATGGTGTCGGCCTGGATGGAATTGGCGGCATTGTGGATGTACACCACCAGGAGCAGGATACCGCACAAGGTGACGAATATCCCAAAGAGGACCGAGCCGTGCGGAATGTACGGCTTGTCGCCGGCGTCGATGGCGCCCAATACGAGCAGCGCATAGGTGAAGATCGACACGAAGAAGGCGAGCACGCTCTGATTGAGCCCGTCGGCCATGAAGGTCTGCACCAGCCGTGGACCGAGCTGTTGCGAGGCGAGGGTCAGGGTCATCAGCGTCAGGGAGAAGACCAGGCTGGCGACGGTCATCATCGAGCCGGCGATGGTCGAGAGGATGAGCCGCGCACCCTCGGGCCCGAGTTCGTAGAGCCCGTGTTTCTCGAGAAACGGCGCGAGGCCGGCCGCATCCAGCCGCAGCATCAGATAGGCCGAGAGCATCGCGACGATGATCCCGCCGAACGGCAGCAGCCAGAGCGACGTGCGCAGGATCTGCAGGAGATAGCGGTAGTGGGCGCTCATGCGTGCGGGCTCGTCCACCGTCCGGACAGAAGACCAGCGAGCGCCGCGCCCGGGCGCCGCCTCGTCGAGGTCGGGTAGTGCGACGCGCAAACCTTGCCCGAGAGGCGCGCTTGCGGCAAGGCTGGTGCGAACGAGGAGGTCGCACGGATGAGCAGGGATCTCGACGGGCTGCTGGTGGTGTCGGTGGAGCAGGCGGTAGCGGCGCCCTACGCCGCCTGCAAGCTCGCCGATGCCGGTGCACGGGTCGTCAAGGTCGAGCGTCCGGAGGGTGACTTCGCGCGTCGGTACGACGCCTATGTCGACGGGGCGAGTGCCTATTTCGTCTGGCTCAATCGCGGCAAGGAATCGCTGCGTCTCGATCTCAAGGCGGAGGACGACCGGGCGATGCTCGGGCGCATGCTCGAGCGGGCCGACGTGTTCCTCCACAATCTGGCGCCGGGGGCGATGGCGCGTCTCGGCTTCGGCGCCGAGGTCCTCGCCGAGCGGCATCCCTCGCTGGTGAGTTGCGAGATTTCCGGCTACGGCAGCAGCGGACCGGCGCGGGATCTGAAGGCCTACGATCTTCTGGTCCAGGCCGAGAGCGGGCTCGTGACGATCAACGGATCGGCCGACGAGCCCGCCCGCGTCGGCGTCTCGGTATGCGACATCGCCGCCGGCATGACCGCTTTTCAGGCCATCCTGCAGGGGCTCTTCGCCCGCACGCGCACCGGCCGCGGACGGCAGATCGAGGTGTCGCTGTTTCACGCGATGGCCGACTGGATGAACGTGCCCTATCTGCAATATCGCTACGGCGGGCACACGCCGCGGCGCTGCGGACTGGCACACCCGACCATCGCCCCCTACGGCGCCTATGCGTGCGGTGACGGCAAGGCGGTGCTGATCTCGATCCAGAACGAGCGCGAGTGGCTCCGGCTGTGCAGCGAGGTGTTGGAGAGGCCCGACCTCGCCGTCGATCCGCGCTTTGCGACGAACGTCGCACGGGTCGCCTACCGCCCGGCCCTGGATGCCGCCATCCTGACGGTGTTCGAGACCGCGCCGCGCGACGAGATCGTGCAGCGGTTGCACAAGGCGGCGATCGCCTTCGGTCGGTTGAGCAGCTTGGACGATCTGGTGCATCATCCGCAGGCGCGGTTCCTGCAGGTGCGGGTCGACGGGCGGGAGGTCGAACTGCTGTCGCCGGCTGCGGTGGTGCGGGGCGAGACGCTGGAAGTCGGACCGGTCCCGGACCTGGGCGCGCAGGACGAGGCACTGAGGCGGGAGTTCGCCGATCCGCGGACGACCGGACCGGCGAAGAGCCGCACGCGTTGACCGAAGGCGAACGAAGGGCCATCTGCAGCACGGTCTTGCACGGAAAGTCGTAGACGATTGGCCCGGACGTTCATCCTCCATCGCGGCAAGAAGGAGCGCGCGCGGCAGCCTTGGCTCACCGACACCCTGGTCGGTCTCGAAGCCTCGCTGCTTCGCGCACTCTGGTGGTGCTGCGGCAGGCTCGGTCCCGACCGCGGCGGCGACCTCGGTGCGGCGGTCGTGGGCGCGATCGGCCCGCATTTGAGCAAGAGCACGCATCTGGCGCGCAATCTGGCGGTGGCACTGCCGGACCTGGACGAGGCACGTCGTGCCGGACTGGTGCGTGCGGCATGGGGCGAGATCGGCCGGGTGATCGGTGAAATCCCGTCTTTGGGCGTGCTCTCGGGTGCCGAGGCGGCGGCGCGTTTCGAGGTGATCGAGCATTACGACATGGACGCGGTGCGCCGGGGCGAGCGCCGGGCGGTGTTCGTCTCGGGTCATTTCGCCAATTGGGAGCTCGCCGCCGGCTGTTCGCATCATGTCGGCTTTCCGCTGGCGGTCGTCTATTCCCCCCAGGCCAATACGGGGATCGACGCGGCGCTGCAGGCGCACCGCGAGGGGCTCGGTGTGGAGATGATCCAGCGTCAGAACGCCGCGCGCGGCATGCTGCGGGCGATCCAGCGCGGCCTCAATGTCGGCGTGCTGCTGGACCAGCGCTACGACGAGGGTGAGCCGGTGCCCTTCTTCGGCCACCCCACGCCCTCGGGCCTGGCACCGGCGATGCTCGCGCTCAAGCTGGGTATCGACTATGTGCCGATGCGGGTCGAGCGGCTGAACAAGGCGCGCTTCCGCTTCACCTTCCACGACGCGGTCGAGCCCGATCCGGGCAAGGGTGACGCGCGGGCGCAGGCGCTCGACATGACCGCACGCGCCTATGCCCACTTCGAGCAATGGATCCGCGAGCGTCCTGAGCAGTGGCTGTGTCTCAAGCGCCGCTGGCCGCGCAAGGTCTACGAGCAACTCGGTCTTCGGCCGTGAGCGGCGCGTGGGCTTGAACCGGCCGCCGCCGCGAACCTGGCTGATGCTCGGCCACAAGGCCGGCGACAACGGGCAATTGCTGGCGCTGGCCGGTGAGCTGGCGCGCGACGGCGGCTGGCCGGTCGAGGAAAAGCACCTCGTCTACAAGTCCAGCGAGCTGCTCACCAACCTCTTCGCCGGGCCGACCCTGGCCGGGCTGGTGCGGGAGAAATCGAGCCCGCTCGAGCCGCCCTGGCCCGAACTGATCATCTCCGCCGGCCGGCGCAACGAGCCGCTGGTGCGCTGGATCCAGCAGCAGGCCGGTCGGGATCGGGTGAAGCTGGTGCATGTCGGCCGCCCCTGGGCGTTGCACGAGTGCTTCGACCTGATCGTCACGACCCCGCAATACCGCCTGCCGGACAAGCCCAACATCCTGCACAACGAGGCGCCGCTGCACCGCGTCGACGCAGCGGCACTCGACGAAGCCCGCGCCCGTTGGGCGGCGAAGCTGGCGCATCTGCCGCGACCGCGCATCGCCGTGGCGCTGGGCGGCAACGCGGGGCCCTACGATATGGACCGCGAGAACGGCGCGCTGCTCGGCTGGCACGTCGAGCGGATGGCGCGCGACGAGGGTGGCTCGCTGATGATCACCTCGAGCGCGCGCACGCCCGCCGCCTCGATCGACGCGCTGGAGGCGCAGATCGGCGTACCGCACCTGCTCTATCGCTGGCGCGCCGGTGCGACCGACAATCCCTATCTCGGTTTTCTGGCGATGGCCGATGCGATCGTCGTCACCTGCGATTCGATGTCGATGCTGGCCGAGGCCTGCGCCACCGGCAAGCCGGTGCACGTCTTCGACCTGCTTCGCGGTGCGGGCTCCAAGCGACCGCCCCTGCCGGCCGACGGCAGCGTGGAACCGCGCAGCGCCATGGAGACGCTGCGCGGCCTGAGCCTGCGGCCGTTCTTCTACAAGCTCGGCATGACCGTGGGTCCTTCGCGCCTGACCCGCGACGTCGCCCGCATCCACCGCCGACAGGTGGAAGCGGGCCGGGCGGTGTGGCTGGGCGAGCCCTGGCCGGTGAACCGGACGGTCGTCGCACCGCTCGGCGATCTGCGGCGCGCCGCCGCCGCCGTCCGCGCCCTCTTCGACGATCCGCCGCCGCCCCGCCCGATGATCGCGCCGAGCCGCCTGCCGGAATGGCTCCGGAGATTCGTGCAGGGCTGATCCTATTCCGTTGCGACGAGCCGTTCCGGCAGGGCGTCGGCGAGGCGGGTCTGCGGCAAGGATCCGCTTTCGCCGACGAGCGTGAAGGCGGCCCAGAAGGCCGGATGCGCGAAGCGCGGATCACGCATCATGCTGCGCTGGGCCGTCTGCAGCGCCCTGGCCCTGGCGCCGCCGCGCTGCGTCGTGCCTTCCTTGCCGTACTCCTCGAACGTCCGGCGCATCAACTGGACGGTCGGTTCCGAGGCGACGTCCCAATGGCTCACCAGCATGCTGCGGGCACCGGCGTGGATGAAGGCCGAGGTCAGCCCGGAGAGCGCTTCGCCGCCGAAGCTGCCGTTCGGACCGGCAGTGTTGCAGGCCGAGAGCACCACCCAGTCGGCATCGAGCTCGAGCGTGGCGATCTCGCTGGCGTCGAGCAGGCCGTTCTCGTCGCTCGCCGGTGTGTCGCCTTCGGCAAGGGCGGCAGGTGGCGTCAGCACGAGCGCCGGCTCGGTGTTGCACGGCAGTTCGCCCGGCAGCAGGCCGTGGGTGGCGAATGAGATGATGCGGTAGTCCTTGAGCGGCAGTTGCCGGACCACGCTCTCGCGGGCGCGTGCACCGGTCTCGATCAGCATGCTCTCGCCGCCGATGGTGCGGCCGACCGTCTCCAGCTCTTCGGCGGTCTCCGGCAGGCTCGGCAGGGCCGCCAGCAACAGGGGGTCGAGCGTGCCGCCGTCGCGACAGGCTTCGGCCGCACGCGTCACCGCCTCGGCGGTCGAGCCTCGACCCCCCAGGATCGGATCGCCGATGCCGAGAAAGGCGTTGGCGGCTTTCGACGGGCGGAGATTGCGCCGCATGCTCACGAAGCTCTCGATCGAGCCGCTGGTCGAGAGTGCGATGGCCTCACCGAGCCAGTGCGCGCTCTCATAGTCACGGCTGTTCTCCCGGACCAGCAGCGCCGGCGGCAGACTCAAGAGCGCCCCGTCGGCGATCACGGCCACCTGATCGAAGCGCGAGAGTGTCCGGTCAAGGTCGCCGATCAGGATCGCGTAAAGCTCGTGCGACGCGTCGAGGTCGAAAGGCTGGAGCCCCCGGGTGAAGGTCAGCGCTTCGCGCAGATGCGCGACGCGGCGCTCCAGAGCCGCGCGGCCGATCGGCGCACGCCGGCCGCGCAGATTGCCCTCGTCGTCGAGCAGGAACGCGTAGACCGCTTCATCCGTGACGAGAAAGCGCAACAGGCCCTCGCCCGGCTGCAGCACCGCCGCCGCCTGCGCCATGTCGATGGTGGATGGCGCCGAAAGCGAGCCGAATCGCGGGAACCGCGTCTGAAGCTCGCGCTCCATGCCGCTCACTTCGGCTTCCACTTGCGCCAGTTGCTCTTCGAGGACACCCGCACGCCTGCGGTCCTCGCCGCTCGGATCGGTAGCGAGGCGCAGATCGGCCAGTTCGCCGCGCACGGCTTGCGCGGCGTCCCGGCGGTCCTGCACGTCCCGTACGAGTGCTGCGATCGCCGGGTCGGTCGCGGTGAGCCGTGCCGTCATTCGCCGGATGGCCTTGTCGACCACCGGCCCGCGCGCGAGTTGCGCGGCGGTGAAGGCTTCTTCGAGGGCGCCCGGATCGAGCGGCGCCAAGGCCAGCAGCAGGTCGAGATAACGTGCCAGATCGGCCGGCTGTACGATCCGTGCGGTATCCGCCTCGGCGGCGATCTTCGCCATCTCGCGCCAGGCGGCCCGTGCGCCCGCCTCGTCCCCCGCCGCATGGGCGATCCGACCGCGCAGGGCTTCGACCATGGCCAGATTGGCGCCGTCACCGAAGAGGAGCTTCATGCGCCGTGCAGCCTCGTCGGCGGCCTCGCCTGCGGCGACCACGTCACCGGCGGCCAGCTCGACCTCGGCGAGCCGGGCTTGGGCGAAGGCGATGGCGGCATGATCGCGCGCCTGCTCGAAGACCCCCAGAGCCTGTGTGATCGCGGTGCGCGCCTCGTCGGTACGGCCGAGTTCGGCCAGGATGCCCGCTTCGGCCGTGCGCGATTGGGCAAAGGCGATCGAAGTGCGACCGCCGCGCTGCAGCCGTCTTTCGGTCGCCTCGCGCGCCGTCCCGAGCGCCGCATCGGGATCGCCGCGGCGACGCTCGTGGACGGCGAGGTAGGTCAGATAGACGTCGTAGGCGTCGCTCCAGGCGATCTTCCGGGCGGCGGCACCGGCTCTGGCGAAGGCGGCATCCGCCTCGTCCATCCGGTCGTCGGCGGAAAGATTGAGACCGAGCTCGGCCAGGGTGGTTGCGAGAAAGGGATTGCCGGCCTGCGTCGCATCGCCCCCTGCAACCTCTCGATCGGCCGATTGCAGAGCGAGCGCGCGCTCGATCGCCTCGACGGCGCCCGAAAAATGACCGGCCTGGTTGTACGCGCGGGCAATCTCCAGCAGTCGAGCATGGTCCATGATCTGGGCGAGCGCGATCCTGCGTCCGTCTCGTCGGGTCTGCTCCTCGGCGAGCAGCGACAGCGGCGAACGCGTCCCGGCGCGACGCACGGCCGTCTCGTCCGTCGAGGCGGCCATGGCTTCGACGACCGGGGCGAGATGCGGCATGCCGAAGCCGACGAGGGCGCCCGGTGCGCCGTCGATCGAGGTGCGCATCGCCCATGCGGCCATCGGCCAGCCCTCGCGCGAAACGCACGTCCGGCTCCACACCGGTGCGCCGTCGGCCGTCGCCGTCTCCCGAACGGCGTCGCACCGAACCTGTGCCGCGTCCCAGATCACCAGATCCTCGCGCGCGACGAAGGTTTCGAGCGGCTGGGAAGGATGCACGCGAAAACGCCGCAGGTGACCCGCCGGCTGCTGCCAGCCGTCGCAGGAGACGGTGAAATCCTCGATGCGCAAGGCGGTGTCGTCGTCCTCAACCTTTCGGACGCGACAGCGTTCGCCGCTGATCGCGTTGTCGACGAGCACTTCGTCACCCACCGCCAGACTGGAAGGCGGAACCGGACGCAGATCCTCGATGCAGGCGGTCAGCGCCAGCGCACTGGTCAACAGACCCCCGCGGGCAAGAAAGGCGAGACTTCTCGGCATGCTCAAAATCCAGGTGAATTGTCGAAGGGTCCGCTGAAGGGATTGCCGAAGGATTCTCGCTCCATTCCCTCGTCGGATTCCTTGCTGCTGTCGTCCTGACGCTCCTGCACACCGGCGCCGCAGGTGCCGCGACAGGTTTCGACCGTGACCACCGGTACCGAGGTGACGTGGCGATTGACGAAGCTGGTGAAGGCCTCGCGCGATTCGTTTCCGGACATGCGCTCGACGCGCTTCGTGAGCTGCCGGTCGAACATCTGTGCATCCAGCGGGGACGGCGCGACGGTCAGGCAGAGCGCGGCCACGGCGACGGCCTCGGACAGCCCCATGCGGCGAACGCGCAGGAGATTCGGCGGCACCGCTTCGGCCCGTGCGGTGGGTGGCGGTGAAGCGGAACGCGCTGCGAACATCGTACTCATCCGATCATGGTTCGACCTGAGTTCAACTATTACGCGATTTTGAGGCTAGAGCCAATAGCCCATGTGACGTGCCGACGGCTCGTCCGACGCCACGAGCCGCGGAAAGCAGGAGAGCGGCCGCGCGACGGCCGGCCCGCTGCCGCGCGCGCGAATGGCGGAAAAACGATCGGAGATGCGTTCGGCGTGCCCGGGTACGCCGTGATGGTGCTCCGACGGTGGTCGCCTTTACCACTCCTTCACCCCGATCCGGGATAGTGGGTCCGACGAAAAGGGTGCGTTGGCGTCGGACAGGAAGTCCGGCGTGCATCCCGATGTTCGTAGCCTCCCCCGAACAGGGGGCCTCAGGTAGAGGAGAAGACGCATGTACTGGCTCGCCAAGCGCATGCTGCCCATACCGGCGCTGGTCGCGGCTCACCCGGCGCTGGCTTTGACGTTCCGGTTCTGGAACGAGCAGCGGGAGGATGGTCGCCTGCCGCCGCGCTGTGCTCTCGACACGCCACACTTCCGTCTGCTGGTGCCGGATGCGCACTGGATCGACATGCGGCGCGCGCGAGTGGAGGGGCTGGTCGATCTCGGGCCCCTGCGTGCCTATGCCGACGCCGTGGCCGCAGGCTTGAACCGGCCCGAACCGGTACAGCTCGGCGCCGCCCTCGTCGACGATCTGGAGAACGCCGTCTTCGTCGGTGCGCCGATCTATCTGCAGATCGATCTGTCGTTGCAGGCGCGTCCGTTCAGCTACCAGACGCTGATGGTGCCCCTGGCCGACGACGGCTTCAACGTCTGCGAGGTGGCGATGGTGGTCGAGGCGGCGCGCCACGGGGCGCGCGAGGGGCCGCCCGGCGCCCTGGCGGACGACGACATGCAGCGGCAGGATCTCGGCTGACGCGATCCGGACCGTCGTGCCCGGATACGCGTCGCCACCGGCCGTTGCCGATCGCCTTCGCGGATGAATCGACCAGTCTCGCCGGCTATTCGGCGGCCACGACCTCGGCTTCGAGGCGGTCGACGAACGTCGAGACGAACGCCAATCGCGCTCGCGCCAGTTCGCGACCGCGCGCAGTGTTCATCGAATCCGCCAGGCGGTGCAGTTTGAGGCGGACATGATCGATCGCGAATTTGCGATCGTCGAGCGGGCGTGCGCGCCCGTGAAAGTCCCCGGGATCGAAGAGCCGCCCGCCCATCTGGCCCGCGACGTGAAATAGCCGGGCGAGGCCGATCGCGCCCAGTGCTTCGAGCCGGTCGGCGTCCTGCAGGATCGCCGCTTCGAGCGTGCGTGGCCGAAGACCGGCCGAGAAGCTGTGCGCCTCGATGGCGTGGCAAACGGCCTCCAGCCGTTGCGAATCGAACCCGAGCTCGCCCAGAACCGGACGGGCCGCGTCGGCCGCCATACGTGATGCACGATGGCGCTCGGGGTGGTCCTTCGGCAGATTGACGAGATCGTGCAGGTAGCAGGCCGCCAGCAAGACGGCCCGGTCGACGCGCGTTTCAGCAGGCGAAGGCGGCTCGTCGAGGCTCTCGGCGATATCCCGGGCCGAGCGCCAGACGCGCGCCAGATGATCGATGTCGTGTGACGGATCGGCGGTCATGTGGCGATCCACCACCGCGCGCAGCCGCTTCTCGAGATCGTCCAGAGCGTTCACGCACGGCGTTGCATCGTCCGGCGTCATCACATTGCCTCCGGGCGGGTATCGGGGCCTCCGGGCGGGTATCGGGCGCCGCCTTTCCCGCCCGAATCTCTCGAAGAGCGTACATCGTCATCGGCGCCGTCATTCGCCCGACCGCAGGGGACGGGCCAGCAGACGTTCGATGGCCTGCGTCAGGCTGGTGCGGCCCTCGATCACGTCGGCCACCGCCTGGGTGATCGGCAACTCTACCTCGTGTCGGGCGGCGAGGTCGAGCGCCGCCTGCGCGGTCCACGCCCCTTCGGCCAGCCGATGGCCAGCGGCACGAAACGAATCGGCTGCGGCACCGCCGGCGAGCTCGCGGCCGAACGCCATGTTGCGCGAGGTGGCGCTGGTCGCCGAGAGCACCAGATCGCCCAATCCGGCCAGCCCGCCGATCGTCTCCGGGCGTCCGCCCAGTGCGGCCGCCATCCGGCCGATCTCGGCCAGGCCCCGGGTGACGACGGCGGCACGGGCGTTCTCGCCGAGCCCGAGCCCGCTCACCGCACCGGCGGCGATGGCGACGACGTTCTTGAAAGCGCCGCCGATCTCGATGCCGGTCACGTCGTCGCTCGGATAGAGGCGAAAGGTCGGCGAGGACAGGGCGGACGCCAGATCGCGGGCGCGATCCAGCGCGTTCAGGCCACAGACCAGCGCCGTCGGCCGGCCGAGCGCCACCTCCCGGGCGAAGGAAGGCCCCGAGAGCACACCCGCATCGGCATGCGGACAGCAGACACGGACGATTTCGGTGACCCGTGCGCAGCTTTGACGCTCGATGCCCTTGGCACAGACCAGGAGCGTCGCGTCGACGCTTCGCAACGGCTCGAGAACCCCCCGCATCGCCTGCACCGGAACGGCGGAGAGAAGCAGCGGCATCGCCCCGAGCGACCGCAGCTCGCTCGTCACCTCGATTTCTTCCGGCAGCACGATCCCTTGCAGGCGAGAGACGTAGGTGCGCTCACGGCTCAGCCGCGCCATCGCCTCGGGATCGCGCCCCCAGAGAACCGGGCGGTGGCCGGCGCGCAGCATCGCCAGGGCGAGTGCTGTGCCCCAACTGCCGGCCCCGACGATGCCGATGTTCATTCCGCTCCGGCCCTTCGCATGGAGGCACCCTCCCGGCGGATCACCCGATCCTCGCGCCGCTCTATCGCAGGCTGCGGACGATCGGGGCAAGTGCGGTCTTCGCCGTGCTCGACGAGACGAGGCTCGAGCACCACCTGTTCCATTGTGCAACTTTACCGCGATAGACCGCGTCCTTCTGTGGCCGATCGGTCACGACGCCGGCTTCCTCGACTTTGTGGTTCGCGCGCCGGGCCCCGAAATCCGCTGGTCTTAACGAAAGATCAACTTTTTCCGCGGCTTGCCGGTTCTGCATGTCAGCCATGCGCACACGGGCGATGTAGGCGTGCCGGCCCCGACCTATGTTTGTGCAGTGCAGCATGGATGCACGCAGGACCTGTAACGAGGAGTCAGATCATGAACGAACGCGCTACGCAAAACTTCGAGTTGAATCGGGAATTGGCACGTATGCCGAGCCACGCCGAGTGTCAGCGGATCATCGCCGAAGCCCATCGCATGCGCGACGAGGTGGTGCGTGAGATGTTTCGCCGCATCTTCACCTTCGGCCGCACGACGAAGCGGCGTCCGGCGCACGAGGCGCCGGCGGGCGGCATGCCCACCGGTCACCCCGCCTGAGACACGGCATCGGCTCGTGATCAGAGGAATTTCTCGACGATGTCGGTCGTACTGCGTCGGCCGACATCGTCGAGATGATCGCGAACGAAGAGATCGGCCCTGGTCCGTCCGAGGTCGAACAGATGATGCAGGAAACGGCGGTCGGCGTTGAGCTTGCTCGACATCGAAAGCGGCGCCATCTCGCGCTCGGCGTCGATCGTGTGAATCCGCAACTGCTTGTAGCTCGTCTCGTCGAGGGCGTGCTTCTGCAGAAGCTTGCCGACGAAGTGGATCGCCCGCATCTCGCGCATCAGGCTCGAATTGAACGCCAGCTCGTTCATCCGGTCGAGGATTTCCTGAGCCCGCATCGGCACGTCGTCGATGACGATCGGATTGATCTGGACGATCAGCACGTCGCTGCAGTCGGTGTGATAGATCAGCGGGAAGATCGGCGGGTTGCCCATATAGCCGCCGTCCCAATAGAACTCGCCGTCGATCTCGATCGCCTGGAACAGGAATGGCAGACAGGCCGACGCCAGCACCGCGTCGACCGTGATCTCCGCATGGTCGAACACCTTGATGCGGCTGGTCTTGACGTTGGTGGCGCACAAGAAGAGCTCGACCGCCCGGGTGTGGCGCAGCAGGTCGAAATCGACCACCTCGAGCAGCAGCGACCTCAGCGGGTTGATCGCGGCGGGATTGAGCTGATAGGGCGAGAACAGCCGCGTGGCGGCATCGAACCACAGCCAGGCGGCGGAAAGGTCCATGTTGCCCGGGCTGGACAGTCTGTCCCAGATCGAGGGCTGCAAGGGACTCCACGCCGCCAGGGCGGCCGTCCTGTTCCAGAATTCGCCGAGGGCGGCCCGCGCCCCCTCGTGTCCGCCGGCCGCAAGACCATGCGCGACCACCGAGGCGTTGATCGCCCCGGCGCTGGTGCCGGATATGCCGACGATCTCGACCTCCTCGACCTCGAACAGCCGGTCGAGCACGCCCCAGGTGAAGGCGCCGTGCGCGCCGCCGCCCTGAAGGGCGAGGTTGAGCCGCTTGCGTGCGGAACCGGTCATCCGGCCGCGGCACCATCCTGAATACGCCCGTTCACTGAGCCGTCCAGCCGCCGTCCATCGGCAGGGCCTGCCCGGTCAGCTGATCCGCCGCCGCACCACAGAGAAAGATCACCAGCGCGCCCAGTTGCTCGGGCGTGACGAAGGCCGCCGATGGCTGCTTCTCGCCGAGCAGCTCGCCGGCCGCCCGGTCGAAATCGACCTTCTCCTTCTCGGCGCGCGCCTCGATCTGGGCCTGGACCAGGGGCGTGAGAACCCAGCCGGGACAGATGGCGTTGCAGGTGATCGGATCCCGCGCCGTCTCCAGCGCCACCACCTTGGTCAGTCCGACGACACCATGTTTGGCGGCGACGTAGGCGGCCTTGTCGACCGAGGCGACGAGCCCGTGCACCGACGCCACGTTGACGATGCGGCCATAGCCGCGGCGGCGCATGTGCGGTACGGCGGCCGCCGTCGCGTGGAACACGGCCGAGAGGTTGATCGCCATGATCGCGTCCCAGCGATCGGCCGGAAATTCCTCGACGGGCGCCGTGTGCTGGATCCCCGCATTGTTGACGAGAATGTCGCAACCGCCCTCGCCCGCCGCCTTTTCGACCATCGCGCGGACCTGCTCCGGGCGGCGCATGTCCGCCGGATCGTAATTCACCGCGACCCCGTGCTCGGCGGCCATCTCCGCCCGGAGGGCCTCGATCTCTCCGGCGTCGCCAAGCCCGTTGAGCGTGACCGACGCACCGGCTCTGGCCAGGGCGCGGGCGATACCTTCGCCGATGCCGCTGGTCGAGCCCGTGACGATCGCATGGCGGCCCTGCAGGATACTCATGGATTCGAACTCCCGGTGTTCCGCGGCCGTCGACAGCGCGCCGGCGCCGCACCATAGCTTGCGGCACGGGCGACGCAATGGGGGCCCCGGGGGCGCCCGCCCGACGACGGCCGCTCTTGAGCGGGTGCCGCACTTCTGGCACTCGTGCGTCGACATCGGCACGGGGAGGACGAGGGCGATGGCGGATACGATGAGGAACAAGGTGGCGATCGTCACGGGCGGCACGCAGGGTCTGGGCGAGACCACGGCACGCCTCTTCGCCGAACGCGGTGCCGCCGGTATCGTCATCTGCGGACGCAAGGCCGATCAGGGCGAAGCGGTGGCCCGGGATCTGAACGAGGCCGGCACCAGGGCGATCTACGTTCGCGCCGATCTCGCCGAGGCCGAGGCCGCCCGCCGCGTCGTCGCCGAAGCGGACGAGGCGTTCGGCCGGGTGGACGCGCTGGTCAACGTCGCCGCCATCACCGACCGCGGCACCATTCTCGACACGTCGGTGGACCTCTTCGACCGGATGTTCGCGGTCAATGTCCGCGCGCCCTTCTTCCTGATGCAGGACGTGGCCAGGATCATGCGCCGCGAAGGCATCGAGGGGACGATGGTCAACGTCCTTTCGATGTCGAGCCACGGCGGTCAGCCCTTCATCTGCGCCTATAGCGGCTCAAAGGCGGCGCTCGCGGGGCTCACCAAGAACGTCGCCTATTCGCTCTTGCGCGACCGGATCCGGGTCAACGGGCTGAACATCGGCTGGATGAACACGCCGGCCGAGCACGTCATCCAGAAGGCCGAGCACGGCGCCGCCGACGACTGGCTGGAGAAGGCGGCGGCCGCTCAGCCGTTCGGCCGCATCCTCGAGACCAGCGAAGTGGCGCGGACCATCGCCTTCCTCTCCTGTGCCGAGAGCGGCATGATGACCGGCGCCCTGCTCGACCTCGATCAGTCCGTCGCCGGCTGTTACGACCAGCCGCCGCATCCCCCCTCGCCCCTGCCCTACTGACGGCTGGCGCGGCCGGTCAGCGCCCCCAGCGCAGGGCCAGCGGGTCGAGCGGGCGGGCGAGTTCGAGCAGGCCGGCGCGGGTGGCGGGGTGCAGGGGCTCGAGCGGATGGCGCACGGCCTCCGAGCGGATGACCCCGCCCTCCTTCATCACGGCCTTGGTGGCGCGCAGGCCGCACTGGCGGTTCTCGTAGTTGATCAGCGGCAGGAGGCGGGCGTAGAGCGCCGCCGCCGCGTCCCGCCGGCCTTCGAGATGATGGAAGACGATCGGCCGGATGAGGTCGGGGATCAGGGCGCTGGTCATGGTGCCGGTGGCGCCGGCGTCGAG
>JAGREO010000329.1 GCA_020446525.1 Geminicoccaceae bacterium
TCCTGCAGATGGCGATGCTCGAGCCCAGGCTCTGCATCCTCGACGAGACCGACAGCGGCCTCGACATCGACGCGCTCCGGACCGTCGCCGACGGCGTCAACGCCCTGCGCGACCCGTCGCGGGCGATGATCGTCATCACCCACTATCAGCGGCTTCTCGACTATATCGTCCCCGATCACGTCCACGTCCTCTCGCAGGGACGGATCGTCCGCTCGGGCGGCAAGGAGCTGGCGCACGAGCTCGAGGCCCGCGGTTACGAGGGCCTGCTCGAGCAGGCGGCCTGACGTCATGACCGCAGCACCACGCCATCTCGAGCCCGCCGCCGGCTTCGCCGACGCCTTCGCCGCGGCCGAAGGCCGGCTGCCCGGCCGCCTCACCGATCTGCGCCGGGCGCGCTTCGAGCGCTTCACCCGCACCGGCATCCCCACACCGCGGGTCGAGGCCTGGAAATTCACCAACGTCGCGAAGCATCTCGACGCGGCCCTGCAGCCGGCGCCGCGTGCGCATGTGGGTGCCGCCGACGTCGCCGCGTTCTTCTGCGGCGGCCCTGCGGCGCGGCGGCTGATCTTCGTCAACGGCCACTTCTCGCCGGAGCTCAGTCACGCCCGCGGCCTGCCGGAAGGCGTGGTCGTGCGCGAGCTGGTCGGCACGCTCGACGACACCGGGGTGCGGGCGCGCATCGACGGCTTCGACGACGAGCGCAGCTTCACCGATCTGAACACCGCCATGTTCGAGGGCGGTGCTGTGATCCACGTCGCCGAGGGGATCGACGTCGAGCAGCCGATCCAGCTCGTCTTCGTCACCGCCGCGCGCGGCTCGGCGATCATGTGCCACCCGCGCGTGCTCGTCCGTCTCGGCCGGGGCGCGACGCTGCGGCTGGTCGAGACCCATGCCGGCGTCGGCGACGGTCACTGCCTGACCAACATGGTGCAGCAGATCGCGGTCGGTGCGGGTGCCACCCTGCTGCACGACCGTCTGCAACTGGGCCGCGACGGGACGACGCTGATCTCCAAGGCCGACATCGAGCTCGCCGAAGAGAGCCGGGTGACGCAGACGCTGGCGACGCTGGGCGGAACCCTGGTGCGCAACGAGAGCGAGGTGCGGCTGGCGGGCAGCGGGATCGAGGCGCAGTTCAACGGCGCCTTCATGCCGACCGCGCGCGAGCACGTCGACAACATGTTCCGCATCCACCACCTCGAGCCGGACTGCCGCTCGGATCAGTTCTACAAGGGCGTGATGGACGGCCACGGCCGGGGCGTCTTCGCCGGCAAGATCATCGTCCATCGGGACGCGCAGCGGACCAATGCGTTCCAGAGCAACGCCAATCTGGTCCTTTCCGACGACGCCGAGGTCGACACCAAGCCCGAGCTGGAGATCTACGCCGACGACGTCAAATGCAGTCATGGTGCGACCTGCGGCGAACTGGACGAGGCGGCGCTGTTCTATCTGCGCTCGCGCGGCCTCGACCGCGACACCGCCGAGAGTGTCCTGACCTATGCCTTCGCGGGCGAGGTGTTCGAGCGCTTCGCCGACGACGCCACCCGCATGATGGCGATGCAGCACGTCTTCGCGCGCCTGCCGGGCGGCGACGCCCTTCGAGGCATGCTGTGAGTGTCGCCGCCACACTCGAACGGTCCGCGGCGGCCTTCGACGTCCAGGCGATCCGCGCCCAGTTCCCGATCCTGCACACCACCATGCACGGCCGGCCGCTGGTCTATCTCGATTCCGCCGCCAGCACGCAAAAACCGCGGGCGGTGATCGAGGCGCACCGGCGCTTCTACGAGCAGGACTACGCCAACATCCATCGCGGCGTGTACGACCTGTCGCAACGGGCGACGGCGATGCACGACGAGGCACGGTGCAAGGTGCAGCGGTTCATCGGTGCGCCGGACCGGCGCGAGATCGTCTTCACCCGCAACGCCACCGAGGCCTTCAACATCGTCGCCCAGTGCTTCGTCCGTCCGCGCCTGACGCCGGGCGACGAGATCCTCGTGACGGAGATGGAGCACCACGCCAACATCGTGCCCTGGCAGATGATCGCCGAGGCGACCGGTGCCCGGGTCGTGGCCGCACCGGTGACGGATGCGGGCGAGCTCGACCTCGACGCGATGATCGGCGCCATGGGTCCGGCGACGAAATTCGTCTCGCTCGCCTGGGTCTCCAACGTGCTGGGCACGGTGAACCCGGTCGAGACGGTGATCGCCGCTGCGGCCGGGCGCGGCATCCCGGTGATGGTGGACGCGGCGCAGGCGGTGCAGCACCGGCCGGTCGACGTGCAGGCCCTGGGGGCGGACTTCATCGCCTTTTCCGGCCACAAGATGTACGGCCCCTCGGGCACCGGTGTCCTCTGGGGCCGGGCCGGCCATCTCGAAGCGATGCCGCCCTACCAGGGCGGCGGCGACATGA
>JAGREO010000035.1 GCA_020446525.1 Geminicoccaceae bacterium
CGGCGCGACGGGCGCGAAGCAGGGCAACGCCGAGCGCCGTCGAGGGCCCGACCGGCCGGCACGCGCCGAGAGCGGCGGCGCCCGCCCGCCGCAGCCTCGCCCGCCACAGTCCCGCCCGCCACAGTCCCGCCCACAGCGTCGCGTCGGCCGGCCGGGCGGCCTTCTGCTCTACGGCCTGCACGCCGTGGCAGCGGCGATCCGCAACCCGCGTCGCCAGATCCACGGCCTCTTCGCCACCGAAGAGGGCATGGGCCGGCTCGGCGAGGTCGCGCGCAAGGCGGGTCTGCGGATCACGCCGGTCGCCGCAGCCGATCTCGATCGCCGCCTGCCGCGCGACGCCGTCCATCAGGGTGTCGTCATCGAGGCAGCGCCGCTGCCGCCGCTGACACTCGATCGCGTGATCGCCGTGCAGAAGGAACGGAGCTTCTTCCTCGTCCTCGACCAGATCACCGATCCGCGCAATTTCGGTGCAATTCTGCGCACCGCGGTAGCGCTGGGCGTTCAGGCGGTGATCGTGCCCGAGCGACGTTCGGCCGAGCTCGGCGGTGCGACGGCAAAGGCCGCCTCCGGCGCGCTCGACCTGCTGCCGATCGTCGAGGTAGTCAATCTCGCCCGCGCCCTCGAACGGCTCAAGCAGGCGGGCTACCGCATCACCGGGCTCGACGGCGAGGCCGAGCAAACTCTGGCCGACGCGACACCCGCTCCGCGTCGTGCCCTGGTGCTGGGCTCCGAAGGGGCGGGCATTCGCCGGCTGGTGGGCGAAGGCTGCGACGAAATCCTCAAGATCGAGATCGACCGGCGTATGGAGAGTCTCAACGTCTCCGTCGCCGCAGCCATCGCGCTCTTCGAGCTCGTGCGCAAAGACCGCCTGCAGGACGACGCGCCGGCGCCGGCCTCCTGAGACGGAAGTGACGGATGCGGCCACGCGCCACGACGGACCGGAGCGGACCCGCTGCCGATCCGAGGCGCCGTCCNNCGGGCGGGCGCGGGCCCCAGCGCGCGGCGATGCGGCGGCGATCGGGCAGCCGGCGGTCGTTCGGGCGGATCGTGCTGGCCGCCCTCCTCGTGCTGCTCGCGGCACCACCGCTCTGGCTCCTGGCGCTGAACTTCATGTCGCCGCCGCCGACGCCCCTGATGCTGATCCGCCGGGTCGAGGGCCACGCCATCGATTATCGCCCGGTCCCGCTCGACGCCGTCTCCCCGCATCTGCGCCGGGCCGTCGTCGCCGCGGAGGACAATCTCTTCTGCAGCCATGCCGGGCTCGACTGGACCGCCCTGCGCACGCAGTTCGAGCGGGCGATCGAGGGCGACCGGCCGCGCGGCGCCAGCACCATTTCGATGCAGACGGCCAAGAACCTCTTCCTCTGGCCAGACCGGCATCTGCTGCGCAAGGCGCTCGAACTCTGGCTGACGCCGCAGCTCGAGCTGCTGTTGGACAAGCGGCGCATCCTGGCGCTCTATCTCTCGATCGCCGAGTTCGGCCCCGGAATTTACGGCGCCGAGGCCGCCGCTCGGCGACATTTCGGCATCGCCGCCGCGGCCCTCGACCAGGAACAGGCCGCACGGCTGGCGCTGATGCTGCCCGCACCACTCGAACGCACGCCCGAGCGGATCGCACCCGATGCCGTTCGGCGCATCCTCACCCGCATCGACCAGTTGGGTCCGGCGCTGGACTGCGTCGGCTAGTCCCTCGGTGCATCGGCGTCCAGCAGGTCGCCCTTCTCGCGCCGGTCTTGGGCGACCTTGCCGTCGAGCGTGCGGTCGCGGTCGATGTCGATGACTGGCGCCTCGCGCCCGCTGCCCGACCCTTCGGCAGCGGGCGCTTCGGCGCGCGGCCTGGCGGGCGGCCCCTCGCGCAGCCGCAACGTGGGCTCGGGCAGATCGACACCCGCATCGGACAGCCGGCCGACGACGAGCCGGATGGCCTCGCTGCGAATCTTGAAGAAATCGTGGGCGTTCTGATCCAGCCAGCCGGTGACCCGCAGGCGGATGTCGCTGTCGCCCACGGCCGTGTAGACCGCCAGAGGCGGCGGCTCGTCGAGTACGCCCGGCATCGCCTCGAGCTCTTCCATCGCCAGCTTCTGTGCCAGGGTCAGATCGGCGTCGGCCGCCACGCCGAGATCGAAGGAAAAGCGCCGCGACGGGTTTTCCGAATAGTTGACGGTGATGCCCTTGAAGACGGTGGCGTTGGGAATGCGCACATGGTTGCCGTCGAGGGTCAGGAGCACGGTCGCCCGAGAGGTGAGCCGCGAGACCCGGCCCTCGTGGCCTTCGATGACCACGTGATCGTTCGGCCCGAAAGGCCGGCGCAGGCTGAGCAGGATCGAGGCGATCAGATTCTCGACCGTATCGCGCAGGGCGAAGCCCAAAGCCAGGCCCAGCACGCCCGCGGCACCGAGCAGTCCGCCCATGATCCAGGTGGCGTCGAGCAGCAACAGGGCGAGGAAGGCGCCGGCCAGGATGACCGCCGCCTGAACCGCCTGCGAGAGCAGATGGCTCAGGAAGGTATTGGGCGTCAGGCTGCGCCAGAGGACGCGCAAACGGGCGACGACCAGCCGGGCAAGCAACACGAAGCCCGCCATGATCGCCAGCGCCGCGAGCAGCACCGGCAGCGAGGCGAGCACGTCGCGTCCGGCCTCGGACAGCCGCTCGACGGCCGGACCGATGCGGCGGCCCAGATCGCGGGTAACGCCGACCCGATCCTCGACCTCGACCACACCCTCGACCTGCCCCGCCAGACGGGACGCGCGGGCGTCGAGCTCCTGGCTGCCGACCTCGCCGCTCAACGTGACCACGCCCGCTTCGACCCCGACGGCGATGCCGGCGAGCCCGTCGATCGAGCCGAAGATACCCTCGAGCCTTCGCCGGATGGCCGCATCGTCGGCCGCGTCGGCGTCGACCTCGATGACCCGCTCGACCTCGCCGCGCGCCGGCGGAGCGTCCTCCGCCGCAGGCAGCCCGAGCAGTTCCTCCTGCGCCGGGGCCGGCGACGAGACGAGGATCATCGAAGAGATGCAGGCCGCCCGGAGGTGGGGCGACATCCTCATCCGAGCCGCCCGCCGGATTGCACGTAAATGAAGGCCAGGATGCCGCCGATAATTGCCAGCAGGAGCACCGCGCCGGCGATCTTCCACCAGCTGTAGGGGCGCTCGCCCTGGACCGCGCCGGTCTGGCCGTTGACCGAGACGTGGTAGGACTGGTTGCCGTACCGAAAGGCGCCGAGCCATACCGGCAGCAGGATGTGCTTGAAGGTGGTGTCGGCGTGGTGGACGTCCATCGAGGTGATCTGCTGCAGGTCGCCGCCGATGTGCAGGCGCACGTCGCCGGCGATGCGCTTCTTCATCTTCTCGTCGGCGAGCGCGAAGCCGGCGTCGAGCTCGACCCTGTAGGCCTCGGCCTGAAAGCCCGTCAGGTAGTAGGCCGTGTAGGGCTTGATGCCGCCCAGGTCCCAGGGCTCGAGCCGATCGGTCATCCAGACCGGCAGCGATGGCGAGGCCAGAACGAGCACGTCGTCGAAATTGCGGGACACGCGGCCGCGGGCCGGCGTCCAGCGGACCTTGCGGACCATCTCGGTGCGCACCTGGGTCTTGCCGCCGACATTCACGCGGACCTGGCGCGGCTCGTAATACACGTCGCCGCGGCGGCCCCTGTAATCGGTGGTCGTGGCGCTATCGAAGGTCCAATAGGGCAGATAGACGCCGTGCAGCGCGCCGTCCGCCTGACCGAAGCGCTTGAGGCGGTTGGGCGCGAACCACAGGCCGTGCAGCCAGGCGCGCACCCGCTCCCGGGCGGCCGGCTCGGCGATCTCGAAGGGCAGCACCGCTTCGGGCTTGATCTGCCGGTGCGCGCCGGTGTCGGTGACGATGGCGTGGCCGCAAAAGGGACACTCGCCGGCGTGCACGTCGGGATCGAAGGTGAAGCTCGCGGCACAGGCCGAGCAGGTGACGACCTCGGTCTCGTCCAGGGGTGCCGCCGCGCGCTGGTCGCGCAGCGCCGCGGACAGATCGTGCTCGACGATGGCGACCGGCGCGACCTCGATCCTGTTGCGGTGGCCGCAATAGGCGCATTCGAGCTCGTCGCTGCCCGGCGCATAGGCGAGCACGGCGCCGCACTGTTCACAAGTCGGTTGCGCTTCGCGCAAGGCGGTGTCGCTGCCCGGTGCCGAAGCGGCTTCCACCTCGCGCCGCTCGGCCGGCCGCCGCCCCCAGGGTCCGATCGGCATCCGGCCTCGGCCCTAAATCAGCCCAACCCTCCGGGCAAAGGCGGCGGTGCGGCACCGAACAGCCCCGCCAGCGCCGAGACGCTGCCGGCCTTCTCCCAGCCGCTCATGCCCTGGGTCCAGACCAGGGTATCGCGCGAGAACTCCCCGCGGCCGGCCATTGCGGCCAGCGTCGCCGGATCGAAGGGGCCGGCCGGCTTGCCGTCTTTGGCGACGTGGAAGGCCGGCTGCAGAGGTGGCGGAACAGCGGCGGAACCGCCCTGCTGTGCGGCTGGAGCCGGCTGGGGCTGCCCGGTCTGGTTGAGCGCCGAGGCCATCTGCTGCGCCATCGCCATGCCCATGCCCAGGCCGATGCCCGCCCCGGCGGAGCCGTCGGCCGGATTGGAGGCGGCCGCACGCATCGCTTCGGCGGCCTGGAACTGGGTGTAACGCCTCAGATCGCCGACCATGCCCATCGAGGTGCGCCGGTCCATCGCCTCCTCCACCTCTCTCGGCAGCGAGACGTTCTCGACCAGAAGCTTAGTCAGCTCGAGCCCGTAATTGGCGAATTCGGGCGCGATCCGGCCGGTGACGAAATTGGAGAGCTGATCGTTGTTGGCCGCCAGATCGAGCAGCGGGATGCCCGACGAGCCGAGCACGGCAGCGAAACGGGTGACGATCAGGTTGCGCAACTGATCGGATATCTCGTGGGTCGTGAAATGATTGTCGGTACCGACGATCTCGCGCAGCAGCACCGCCGGCTCGGTGATGCGGAAGACGTAGGTGCCGAAGGCCCGCAGCCGCACCGGACCGAACTCCGGATCGCGGACGATCACCGGGTTCTTGGTGCCCCACTTCATGTCGGTGAAGCGGCGCATGTTGAAGAAGTAGACCTCGGCCTTGAACGGGCTCTCGAAGCCGTGATGCCAGTTCTGCAGGGTGGAGAGTATGGGCAGATTGGCGGTCAGCAGTTCGTACATGCCGGGGCCGAAGACGTCGGCGATCTCGCCCTCGTTGACGAAAACCGCCTTCTGTCCTTCGCGCACGGTCAGCTTCGCGCCGTGCTTGATCTCGTTGCCGTAGCGCTCGAACCGCCAGACCAGCGTGTCCGGGCTGTCGTCGGTCCATTCGATGACGTCGACGAACTCGCCGAAAATCTTGTCCATGAGCGCCACGGCTTCTTCTCCTCAGGTACGGGTCAGGCGGGCGACCCGGCGGCGGGTCCGGCGGGCTGTGTGGCACCCTTGGCCCGGGCGGACGCTGCCTCGAGCGCCGATTTGAGCTGGCTCTCGCACTCCACCAGGGTCTTTTCCGCCTGCTGGCGCTTGGCCTTGCCCTCGTCGGCGATGCGCAGACTGTCCTCGATGGTGGCGATCAGCTGATCGTTGGCCGCCTTGACGGTCTCGATGTCGAACACGCCGCGCTCGGTCTGGGTGCGCACGGTTTCGTTGACCTCGCGCAGATTGTCGGCGTTCCGCTTCAAGAGCTCGTTGGTCAGATCGGTCGCCGCCTCGACCGCCTCGGCGGCCTGGCCCGAGCGGTAGATGGTGATCGCCTGGGCCAGTTGCTGGCGCCACAAGGGCACCGTGTTGGCCATGGTCGAGTTGATCTTAGTGACCAGCGACTTGTCGTTCTCCTGCACCAGACGGATCGACGGCAGGCTCTGCATCGTCACCTGCCGGGTCAGCAGCAGATCGTGCACCCGGCGCTCGAGATCGTCCCGGGCGGCGCGCAGATCGCGCAGCTTTTGCGATTCGATCACGTCCTCGCGGCCCTCGACGGCCTCGGCCAGCTTGGGCAGGACCGTCTCGTCGAGTTCCTTGAGCTTGGCACGGCCGGCGGCGACGTAGACCTCGAGCGTGCGGAAATAGGCGAGATTGGCGTCGTAGAGCTTGTCGAGCTTGACGATGTCGGTCAGCAGCCGGGTCTTGTGCCGCTCGAGATCGTTGGTGATGTCGTCGATCTGCTCGCGCACCGTCTCGTACTGATCGAGATATTCCTGCAGCTTGTTCTGGCCCATGCCGAACAGGCGCTCGAAGAAATTCGGCTTGTCGGTCGGATCGATGTCCTCGAACTTGAGTTCGCGCAGCTTGCCGACCATGGCGTTGAGCGCGTCGCCCGCCGGGCCGACATCCTTGGTCCGCACCTCTTCCAGCATCGAATCGGAGATGGTGGTGAGCTGCTGCTGTGCCTTGGTGCCGAAGAAGATGATCGAATTGGTGTCGTTCAGATCGATCTCCTCGGCTGCCGCCGCCACCTGCTGACTGGTGTCGCCGTCGAGCTTGATCTGAAGATCCTGCGCCAGCTCGCGCGCCAGCACCTGGATGTCCTCGGCCAGTGTCACCTTCATCGCCGGAAGCGGCGGCGGCTTCTCGCCCGTCGTCGTCGGAGCCCGGGTCTCCTGCGGCGCCTCGTTCTTCTGCGGCTGGTCGCTCATTTCGTTCCCTCCTCCATGGCGGCTCGACCAACCGTCGAACCGGTTCAGTGCACGCCCTCCTTTTCGAGCTGCGTGCGCAGCACCTCGATCTGAACTTCCAGATCCAGGCTGTCGTTCTTCTTGAGCACGTCCGACTGCTCGGCGAACACCCGCTCGACGGTCTCCAGCACGTGACGCAGGCTCTCCGCCAGCGGGGTATCCTCGAGATCCGCCTGCTGGGCACGATATTTGCGCACCACGTCGCGGGTTCCGTCGAGATAGGTGACGAAGAAGCGCCGTGCCCGCCGCAGGTCACCCGGATCCTTCTCGACCTGCGCCAGCACGATGCGCGCCCGCTCGGCGATGCGCTGCAGCCGCGTGGTGAGCTCGCGGTTGGAGAGCGCCCGCGCATCGAGCTCGATCTCGCGGATCTTGCTCTCGGCCTCGCTCAGGGCTGCGATCAGATCCTCGGTCTTGATGCCGTAGCGCCGGGCCAGCTCGGGATCCACCTCCTTGCGCCCGCGCGGGTCGAGCCCGTAGGCCATGCCGCAGCCGAGTGCCGCCAAGGCACCGTAGAGCAGCGCCATCGGCAGGGCCGAGTCCGCTCCAAGCCAGCCGAGCACGAAGGTCGAGGCGCCGACCACCGCGGCTCCGATCGTCTTGCGCGGTGCCGGCGGCCGCGCCACCCGTCGCGCATCGTAGTCGGCTTCGTCGATCAGCCCCTGATGCACCAGAAAGCCCGCCCAGATCAGCAGCGCGAAAGCGACCACCGAGCCCAGCGTCGCCGAAGCATTGCCGCTCAGGATACCGCCCAGGGCCGGCAGAACCACGAACAAAGGCAGAATGCGCAGGGCCGTAGGCTTGCGGACCGCTCCGCCACCACCGCCGCCACGCACCGGCCCGACCTGCGATGCACCGGCGTGCTCGACCTTCGAGCCGACGCGGCGCGAGAAGGCGCTCATCGAGGTGCGCTCAAAACGACGCCCTGAACGACAGCACGACGACGACCAGGGTCATCAGCGCCACTCCGAGCTGGCTCCTCGTCCTCTTTTGCACCTGGCGCCCCACTCCCTTCGACGTTCATTCACGCAGGCGCGACCGATCGCCGCCCGCCTTTTGCGATGATCGACATGTAGCGACGACGAACGGCTTCGTCGAGCCACAGGCTGGGGCGCCAGGGCGGCATATCGAGGGCGCTCCGGCGTTTCAGCGTACCTCTTGACGCACACCAAGCAGAGAGCGGGTGGCCATGCCAAGCGCGCTCGTGCCGTCGAGCATCGCTTCGAGGATGCTGAAATGATCGAGATCCGGAGCGATCATCAGCCGGCCGGCGTGACCGCTGCCGCGCCAGAGCCGGTCGAAGGATTCCGCCTGACGATGAAACTCGCCGCTCTCCAGCCCGCCCACGGCCAGCAGCAGCTCGGGCGACAGCCGCGGTGAGCCGGCCAGCGGCACGTGGTTGACCGGACTGCAGCGCCGCACCTGATCCCAGCTCAGTTGCAGCTTGGGCTGCAGATAGGAGTAGGGAAAGGGCGCCAGATCCATCAGCGGACTCAACGCGATGCCGGCCTTGATCACGTCCGCCGGCAGATCGTAGGCACGCGCCCAGTCCGTCACCGCCAGCATGCCGACCAGATGCCCGCCGGCCGAATGGCCGGACACGCTGATCCGTCCGGGATCACCGCCGAAGCGGGCGATCCCGGCGAAGGCCCAGGCGACGGCGGCACGGGCCTGACGAACGATCTCGTCGATGCCGACCGCAGGACAGAGTGCGTAATTGACGATCGCGGTGGTCACGCCCGCGCGCACCAGTGGCGCCGCGACGAAATCGAAATCGTCGGCCGTGTTCGCCCGCCAGTAGCCGCCGTGGAAGAAGAGATGCACCGGTGCGCCTTCACCGGCCGGATAGAGATTGAGATGCTCCTCCACGGTGGGGCCGTAGCGCAGCCGCAACCGGGTGCCGGACGCCTCGCGCATCGCCCTGCTGCGCTCGCGCCAGGTCGCGACGAAGCGCCGCCCGGGTGGATCGCCCGCACCGGGATCATAAGCGCGATCGAGTTCCTCCTGGGTCTCGAAACCACGATAGAGCCGCATGCACCCGCCTTCGCGATCGGTTCGTCCCACGGCACGCCTCGCCGGCCATTCTGGCGCTCGTGCGGCGGCGATGCTAGCGTTCGTGTCGATCGAGGTGCGCCGACACCGCGCCCGCGCGCGACGAGCGGCGACCCGACCAGAAGCCCGCGGGACACACGACGATGAACGGCCTTCTCTACCTCATCCCGATCGCGATCTTTCTGGGCCTGATCGGATTGGGCGGTTTCATGTGGGCGATGCGCACGGGCCAGTTCGACGATCTGGACGGTGCCGCCGAGCGCATCCTGTTCGACGACGACGAGCCGGTTCACGGCGACGAGAGACGTTCCTGATCGCCCGATCCTCCACGCACCCACATTCTCGACGAACCCACATCCTCAACGAGAGGGCCGAGACATGCGCATCTTCGCGGCGTCGCTGGCGACCGAGACCAACACTTTCGCACCGATCCCGACCTCGATGGCCAGCTTCAGGGAAGCCTTCTATGCGCCACCGAGCGCGCACCCCGAGAGGCCGAGCCTGTGCTCGGCACCGCTGATCGTGGCCCGGCGGCGGGCGCGTGAAGAGGGCTGGACGCTGATCGAAGGGACGAGCGCCTGGGCCGAGCCCGCCGGCATCTGCGCGCGCGAGACGTACGAGACCCTGCGCGACGAGATCCTGGGCCAGCTCGAGGCGGCGATGCCGCTCGACGGCGTGCTGCTCGGCCTGCACGGTGCGATGGTGGCACACGGCTACGAGGACTGCGAAGGCGATCTGATCACGGCCGTGCGCGCGATCGTCGGCGAGAAGGCCGTGATCGGCGTCGAGCACGATCCGCATTGCCACCTGACCGCCCGCAGACTCGAAAGCTGCGACGTCCTCGTGACCTTCAAGGAGTTTCCGCACACCGACAATGTCGACCGGGCGGAGGAGGTGGTGGACCTCACCCTGCGGACCATCGCCGGCACGGTCCGCCCCCGCATGTCCGTGGTCGACGGCCGCACCATCTCGAGCTTTCCCACGACCCGCCCGCCGATGCGCGGCTTCGTCGACCGGATCAAGGCGCTGGAGGGCAAGGACGAAGTCCTTTCGATCTCCATCGCCCACGGCTTTCCCTATGGCGACGTGCCCGAAATGGGGCTGCGGGTGCTGGTGATCACCGACGACCGCAAGGAGCAGGGCGACCGTCTGGCCATGGAACTGGCCCGCGAAATTACCGGCTTTCGTGCCGAGGGACCGCCACCCTATCTCACACTCGACGAGGCGCTCGACCGCATCGCCGCCTCGGGCTCCAACGGCACCACCGTCATCGCCGATCCGAGCGACAATCCGGGCGGCGGCGCACCCGGCGACTCCACGCACGTGCTGCGCCGGCTGATCGAGCGCGGTGTGGAGAGCGCCGCCTTCGGCCCGCTCTGGGATCCCGTGGCCGTCTCCTTGTGCCATGCCGCAGGGCCTGGAGCCGTGCTGCCGTTGCGCTTCGGCGGCAAGACCGCACCCGCCTCCGGTCCGCCGATCGACGCCGAGGTCGAGGTGGCGGCCCTCGCCACCGACGCACATCAGAGCTTCGCGGGCGGTCTCGTGCCGCTCGGTGATTGCGCACTGATCCGCACCGGCGGCATCGAGGTGGTGCTGATCGAAAAGCGCACCCAGGCGCTCGGTCTCGAGCTGTTCGGCAATCTGGGTGTCGATCTCGGTGCCAGGAGGATCGTCTGCCTCAAATCCACCAACCACTTCCACGCCGCCTTCGCCCCGATCGCCGACGAGGTGCTCTACGTCGACAGCGAAGGCCCCCTGCCACGCGACCACCGGCGCGTGCCCTACCGCAACGTCCGCCGGCCGATCTGGCCGCTGGACGAGGTGAGCGACCTGGTGCGGATCATCTAGGCTGCGGCGACCCGCTCCAACGACGTGAACGCTCGTCCAACACGGACTTTTTCGCTCTCCGAGATCGTCGCCCGGCGCCGCCGTCGCAAGGCGTGCGGTGGTCGGGGAACGCGCGGGATCATCGACCGTTCTGGCCTTCGCAACGGTAGCGATGACGACGCGCGGAGGAAGCCGATGAGCGAAGCTGCGACCACCACCGATCACGAGACGATTCGCAACTGGGTCGAGGCACGCGGCGGACGGCCGGCGCGGGTCGGGGCGACCGCCGATGGAGAGCCCGGCAGCGGCCGGGGCGGCGTTCTGCGGATCGCCTTCGAGGACGAAGACGACCTCGAGCAACTCTCGTGGGACGACTTCTTCGCCATCTTCGAGAAGAACGATCTCGCCTTCCTGCATCAGGACCAGACGAGCAACGGGTCAACCAGCCGCTTCTTCAAGTTCGTCGCCCGCTGACCGCCATGGGCAAGCGTGTCCTGATCACCGGAGGCGCGGGCTTCATCGGCCGGCACGTGGCGAAGGCGCTGCTCGCCCGCGGTCACGAGGTGCGGGTGCTCGACAGTTTGGTCGAGCAGGTTCACGGAAGCACACAGGCGGACACGCACTGGCCCGAGGTCGAGGTGCAGATCGGCGATGTCCGCGACGGCGAGGCGGTCGGCCGGGCGCTCATCGGTGTGGATGCGGTCGTGCATCTCGCGGCCGAAGTGGGCGTCGGCCAGAGCATGTACGAGATCGAGCGCTATGTCGGTGTCAACGAATGGGGCACCGCCGTGCTGTTCCAGAAACTCTCGGAACGGCCGGTCGAGCTGGTTATCACGGCCTCGTCGATGAGCATCTATGGCGAGGGGCTCTACCGCACGCAAGACGGGGCGGAGGTGGCCGATGCCGTACGTCCCGCGGGGTCGATGGCGAGAGGCTGGGACCCCGGTGACGAAGCGGGCAGGCCGCTGCTGCCGGTGGCCACGCCCGAGCGCAAGACACCCTCCTTGGCCTCGGTCTACGCGCTCAACAAATATGCGCAGGAGCGGCTGACGCACATCGTCGCCGACGCCTACGGCATGCAGGGCATCACGCTGCGCCTGTTCAACGTCTACGGCTCGGGCCAGGCACTCTCCAACCCTTATACCGGCGTGCTGGCGATCTTCGCCGCGCGGCTGCTCAACGGCAAACAGCCCATGGTCTTCGAGGACGGTCTGCAGCGGCGCGACTTCGTGCACGTGAGCGACGTGGCGCGCGCCTTCGCCTCGGCGCTGGAGGCACCCAGCGCGGCGGGTGGCACCTTCAACATCGGCAGCGGCGAGGACGTCACCATCGCCCAGGTGGCCGAACGGCTGGCAGGCGCGATGGGACGTCCGGATCTGCCGCCACGGATCACCGGCCGGGCCCGGGCCGGCGACATCCGCCATTGCTTCGCCGACATCACCCGCGCCCACGCGGCGCTCGACTATGCGCCACGGGTGGCGTTCGACGATGGCCTTGCGGAGGTGGTGGACTGGGTGGCGCGACAGAAGGCCGTCGATCGGGTCGACACGGCGCGCCTGGAACTCGAGCGGCGGGGGCTGGTGGCGTGAGCAGATCGGCCGCGTGTCCGGGTGTCGTCGAGTGGTTCCGGCCGGGCGAGCACGACCGTGTCGAAGCCGCGCTCGAGCGGCTGGCGGCGGTCGGCTGCCGCCACCTGCGCACCCACCTCTCCTGGGCCGACTACCACACCCCGGGCGGTCCCGAATGGTACGACTGGCTGCTGCCGAAGCTGGCCGCACGGGCCGAACTTCTGCCGTGTCTGCACTACACGCCACCCTCCCTGTCGGAGACGGGTGAGGCGAACGGGCCGCCGCGCGACTTGTATGCCTTCGCCGATTTCCTTGATCACGTCATCGACCGCTACGGCGCGCACTTCGAAGCGGTCGAGCTCTGGAACGAGCCGAACAATCTCCTCGACTGGGACTGGCGGGTCGATACCGACTGGGTCAAATACTGCACGATGACCGGTGCGGCGGCGCACTGGGCGCGACGCCGCGGCAAGCGGGTGGTGCTGGGCGGCCCCTGCCCCAACGACACCAACTGGCTCGATCTGATCGGCCGGCGCGGGCTGCTGGGCGAGATCGACGTGCTGGGCCTGCACGGCTTTCCCGGCACCTGGGATTCCGAGGCGGCGGGCTGGGCCGGCTGGGACGCTCTCGTGGCACAGATGCGCGCCGTGCTCGACCGGCACGGGTGTGATGCACAGATCTGGATCACCGAGGCCGGCTATTCCACCTGGCGCCACGACGAGGCCCGCCAGGCGGCCGCCTATGTGCAGTTGCGCGAAGCGCCCGTGGAACGCTTCTACTGGTACGCCCTGCAGGATCTGGCGGAGGATGTCGCGGTCCAGGAGGGCCCGCGCTTCGACCAGCGCCACTACCATCTGGGCCTCTACGACGCCAAGGGCCGGCCCAAGCTGCTGGCGCGCCTCCTGGCCCAAGGCGGGACGGACGCCGTGGAGACCGTCCTCGCCCAAGCCCATCCGGCGCCGACTCTCTGCCGCACCCACCCGGTGCTCGTCACCGGCGGTGCCGGCTTCATCGGCGCCAACCTCGCCCATCGACTGGCGCACGAGGGCGAGCACGTGCTGATCCTCGACAACCTCGCGCGCCCGGGCGTCGAGCGCAATCTGGCCTGGCTGCGGACACACCACCCCCGCCGGCTCTCGGTCGCGCTCGCCGATCTGCGCGACCGCGAGGCGCTGGCCGGCGCCACCACCGACGCGACCTCGGTCTTCCATCTCGCGGCCCAGACCGCGGTCACCACGAGCCTCGACGATCCGATGGAGGATTTCGCGGTCAATCTCGGCGCCACGGTCAGCCTGCTCGAGGCCCTTCGCGCGCGGCGGGTGCCGCTCGTCTTCGCCTCGACCAACAAGGTCTATGGCGATCTGGCCGACGTGGCGCTGGCCCGCTCCGGCGAGGCTTGGCTGCCGACCGATGCGGACATCCGGCGACACGGCATCGGCGAGGACCGGCCCATCTCGCTGCACACGCCCTATGGCTGCTCGAAGGGTGCGGCCGACCAGTACGTGCTCGACTATGCCCGCAGCTTCGACGTGCCCACGGCGGTGCTGCGCATGAGCTGCATCTACGGCCCGCGCCAGTTCGGCACCGAGGATCAGGGATGGGTGGCGCACTTCCTCATCCGTGCTCTGGAAGGGCGACCGATCGCGATCTTCGGCGACGGCAGGCAGGTGCGCGACGTGCTCTACGTCGACGATGCGGTGAGCGCCTACCTGGCGGTGCGGCGCGAGATCGGCCAACTCCGCGGGCAGGCGTTCAATCTGGGCGGCGGCGCCGACAACGCCGTCAGCCTGATGCAGGTGCTGCGCGAAATCGAGCGCCTGACCGGCCGGCCGGTGGCGATCGAGTACGGCGTCTGGCGCCGCGGCGACCAGCGCTGGTACGTCTCCGACACCCGGCGCCTGTATCGGGCGGTCGGCCTCTCGCCGCCGGTCGACTGGCGGATCGGGTTGCAGCGGCTGGCCACATGGCTGCGGCGCGACGAAGGCGCGGACGAGGCCGCGCCGCTGGCGGAGGCGGTCTGATGCGGGTCGCGCTGGTCAATCCGCGCTGGTCGTTCGAGCACAGCATCTATTTCGGCTGCCGCGAGGCGCACCTGCCGCTCGAGCTCGGTTACGCGCAGGCGATGCTGCGCGCATGCGGTCACGACGTGCTGCTGCTGGACGGCCAGTTCGACCGGCTCGACAACGAAGGGCTGGCCGAGGCGATAGCCGAGGCGGCGGTCGACATGACGGTCGTGACGACGGCACCCACCTATCTCTTCTGGCGCTGCGCCCAGCCCGAACTGCGCACACCCAGACACCTGCTCGACGCGCTCGACGGGCGCGGCGGGCGCACCGTCGCGGTCGGACCGCACGGCTCGGTGACACCGGCGCCCGCACTCGCCAAGCTCGGTGCCGACATCGTGGTGCGCGGCGAATGCGAAACCGTGGTCGCGGCACTGGCCGATGCCGGTGCCGATCCGCGGCGGGTCGACGGCACGGCGTGGCTGGACGACGGCCGCCTCCACACGCGCGGCCTGCCCGCGGCGGCGGCGTTCGTGGATCAGTCCGCACTTCTCTGGCCGGATCACTGGCTGGCACGCCACGACCACCATCACCACCGCTTCGACGCCCGCCCGCCTGCGCCCGGCGCCGAGGTCGAAGCGTCGCGCGGTTGTCCCTACAGTTGCACCTTCTGCGCCAAGCTCGACTATCGCGACGCCTATCGCCGGCGCGATCTGCCGCCCTTGCTCGAGGAAATCGACCGGCTGATCGGACAGGGCGTCGATTATCTCTATTTCATCGACGAGATCTTCCTGCCGCAGAAGCCGCTGCTCGAAGCCCTGGTCCCGCGTGACGTGCGCTTCGGCATCCAGACCCGCATCGACCTCTGGCCGGAGCCGATGCTGGAGCTTCTGGGTCGGGCCGGATGCGTCTCGATCGAGGCCGGTGTCGAGAGCCTGACCGGCGAAGGGCGCGCCGCACTCGACAAGAAATGCCGCATGTCCACCGACGCACTGGCACTAAGGCTGGTCTTCGCCCGCCGCCACGTGCCGTTCGTGCAGGCCAACCTGATCGCCACCGCCGGCGACGATCCCGAGCTGGTCGCCGCGTGGCGCGAACGCCTGCGCGCCGAAGGCGTCTGGGCCAACGATCCCGTGCCTCTCTTCTGCTATCCGAGCTCGCCCGACTATCGCCGCCGCTGGGGCGAGCCCGACGCCGACGCCTGGGAACGCGCGCACGACCACTATCTCGAGGAGTTCGCCCGCTTCAGCGACATCCAGGATCAGCGCCCGGCGCGGCTGCGCGAACTCGAAGCGCCATGTCGGCCCGTCTGAGCCCGCGCCGCCGCCGCGTATTGCTGACCGCCGATGCCGTGGGCGGGGTGTGGGCCTATGCACTCGATCTGGCCCGGGGCCTGATCCGCGCCGGATGCGAGGTGCACCTGCTCGTCCTCGGGCCGGCGCCCGACGTCGACCAGATGGCGCAGGCCCGCGCCTGCCCCGGCCTGCGGCTCAAAGCCCCTGCGCTGCCGCTGGAGTGGATGGCGACCTCGGCCGAAGCGATCGACGACGCCTCGCGCGCGCTGGCCGGACTGGTGCGAGACATCGACCCGGACATCGTGCATCTGAGCAACCCCGCACTCGCCTGCTCCGGCGAAATCGAAGCACCGCTGGTGGCCGTGCTGCACAGTTGCATGGCGACGTGGTGGACGACACTGCGCCCCGCCACGCCCATGCCGGCGGATCTGCACCAGCGCTGCGATCGCATCCGCCGCGGCCTCGCCACGGCCGAAGCGGTGATCGCACCGAGTCGCAGTTTCGCCGCCCTGGCGCGGGCCACCTATCCGGCCGTCGATCCATTCGTCGTGCGCAACGGCCGCGCAGCGCCGCCCGCCGCCACCGGCAATGCGGAACGTTCGGGCGTCTTCGCCGCGGGCAGGCTCTGGGACGAGGCGAAGGGTGCGGCCGTCCTCGATGCCGCAGCCGCACGTCTCGACCGGAAAATCACGGCGGCCGGCCCGCTGCGGACACCGGGCGCGCCCGCGAGCGGCTCCATCGAACTGCCGCACCTTCACCTCCTGGGCGCAATCGGCCCCGAAGAGGTCCGGCGACGACTGGCGCGCTCGGCCGTCTACGTCTCGGCCGCCCGCTACGAGCCGTTCGGCCTCGGCGTCCTCGAAGCGGCGCAGGCCGGCTGCGCCCTCGTCCTCTCCGACATCCCGACGCATCGCGAACTTTGGAACGGCGCCGCCTCCTTCTTCCCGCCCGACGACGCGGCGGCGCTCGCGGCGACGATCACATCTTTGGATCGCCACGACCAACGCGAGGCGCTGGCCACCGCCGCACGCATGCGCGCGGCACGCTACGACGTCGGGTCGATGATCGCCGGCACGGCCGCATTGCACGATTGGGTGCTGGCCTATCATGCACGTCGGGGGGCCGCATGAAGATCGCCTGGGTCGCCCAGTCCCTCGCCTCCTGCTGGAACCACGGCAACGCCCACTTCCTGCGCGGTGTGGTGCGCGCGCTGGGCGCACGCGGCCACACCGTCACCGCCTGGGAACCTGAGGACTGCTGGTCGCGTGACAATCTGGTGCAGGACCACGGACCGGGAGCACTCGAGGCGTTCGAGCAACAATTCGCCGACCTGCTACGCGCCGTCCACCGGGGCGCCGTCGACGCCGAGCGGATCGCCGACGGGGCGGAACTTGTCGTCGTCCACGAATGGAACGAACCGGCGCTGGTGGCGGCCCTGGGCCGGCTGCGGGCGGCGGGTGGGCGCTTCACCCTGCTCTTCCACGATACCCACCACCGGGCGGTGAGCGATCCGGCGCAGATGCGTGCCTTCGAACTCGACGCCTTCGACGGCGTGCTGGCTTTCGGCGCGAGCCTGGCGGAGATCTACGCCCGCCGCGGCTGGGGCGATCGGGCGTTCGTCTGGCACGAGGCGGCGGACGTCTCGGTCTTCGCACCGCCCGAAGAGGAATCCGCGCGCGAAGGATTGGTCTGGATCGGCAATTGGGGCGACGGCGAACGCACGGCCGAGCTCGACCGCTTCCTCTTCCGGCCCGCCCAGGCGGCCGGCCTGCCGCTCGACGTTTTCGGCGTGCGCTATCCGACTGAAGCACTCGACGGCCTGCGGGCGCGAGGCGCGCGCTATCACGGCTGGATCGCCAATGCCGACGTGCCGCGAACCTTCGCCCGGCACATGGCGACGGTCCACGTGCCGAGGCGGTTCTATGTCGACCGACTCAAGGGCATTCCGACCATCCGCGTATTCGAGGCGCTGGCCTGCGGCATCCCCCTGCTGAGCGCGCCCTGGCCGGACGAGGAAGGCCTCTTTCGCCCGGGCGCCGACTTCCTGGTCGCTCGTGACGAGGACGAGATGATCCGCCTGATACGCCTGGTGCGCGACGATCCCGACGTGGGTCGGGCACTCGCGGCCTACGGTCACCGGACCATCCTGAAACGCCACACCTGCGCGCATCGCGTGGACGAGCTTCTGGCCATCGTCGAAAAGCTGCGTGCCGCCGATCCCGGCAAGCGCCGGCACGCCCGGGTCGCCTGATGCGCATCGCCTTTTTAGGCTCCAGCCTTCTTTCCGCCTACTGGAACGGTGCGGCCACCTACTATCGCGGCCTGCTGCGCCATCTGGCGGAGCGGGGCCACGACATCACCTTCTTCGAGCCCGACGCCTTCGATCGCCAGGCGCATCGCGACATGAGCGAGCCCGAATGGGCACGCGTGGTGGTCTGGCCGGCGACGCCGGCAGGGCTCGATCGGGCGCTCGGAGGCCTGCGCGACACGGACGTGGCGATCAAGGCGAGCGGCGTGGGCGTGTTCGACGACGTGCTGGTGGAGGGCGTGCTGGAGCGGGCCCCGGCGTCGGCCGTGCGCATCTTCTGGGATGTCGACGCACCGGCGACGCTGGCGGCGATCGGCGGCGACGCCCGCCATCCCTTGCGTCGCGCGCTGCCGGCCTTCGACGCCGTGCTGACCTATGGCGGCGGCGATCCGGTGGTGGACGCGTATCGAGCGTTCGGCGCGCGGTTCTGTCTGCCTATCTATAACGGGCTCGATCCCGAGAGCCATTTTCCGGTACCGGCCGATCCCCGCTTCGATGCCGATCTGGTCTTCTTGGGCAACCGTCTGCCGGATCGTGAAGAACGGGTCGACGCGTTCTTCCTCGAAGCGGCGCGCCTGCTGCCGGAGCGGCGGTTCCTGCTCGGCGGTTCCGGATGGGACGGGGCCGATCTGCCGCACAACGTAAAATGGCTCGGCCACGTCCGGACACGCGATCACAACGCCTTCAACGGCACGCCGCTCGCGGTGCTCAACATCGCGCGCGACAGCATGGCCGCCATCGGCTTCTCACCGGCGACCCGGGTGTTCGAGGCGGCGGGCGCCGGCGCCTGTCTGATCACCGACGCCTGGCCGGGGCTCGAGACCTTCCTGCGCCCCGGGGAGGAAGTGCTGGTGGCGGAGAACGGCCGCGACGTCGCAAGGCATCTTCAGGGCCTGACGCGTGAGCGGGCACGGCAGATCGGCGCGCGAGCTCGCGCGCGGGCCTTGCGCGACCACACCTATGCCGGCCGGGCGGCGCAGGTGGACGCGGTGTTGCGCGACCTCGCCCCGAGCGCCCGCCGCCACACCACGCGGATCGACGCATGAACATCGCAATCTTCGGCCTGAGCTATTCGTCCTCCTGGGGCAACGGACACGCCACGACGTGGCGCGCGCTGATGCGCGGCCTGCACGAGCGCGGCCACCACGTGACCTTCTTCGAGCGCGACGTTCCCTGGTACGCCTCGAACCGCGACCTCGATCATTCGGCACACGGCGATCTCGTCTTCTATTCCTCACTTCACCCCTGGAGCGAGATCGCGAACCGGTTGGTCGACGCCGATGCGATCGTGCTCGGGTCATACGTGCCCGAAGGCGTCGCCCTGGCACGCCGCCTCATCGCGCTGGATGCCGCACCTCTGGCGTTCTACGACATCGACACGCCGGTGACGCTCGCCAAGCTCGCCGGCGGCGACGAGGACTATCTGGCGGCCGACACCATCCCGCACTTCGACGTCTATCTGTCGTTCAGCGGTGGTGACGCCCTGACGATCCTGCAACGGCAATGGGGTGCAAGGCTCGCGGTGCCCTTCTACTGCGGCGTCGACACCGGGCTCTATCGGCCCCTCTCGATACCCGCACGCTGGGATCTGGGCTATCTGGGGACCTGGGCCGCCGACCGACAGCCGACGCTCGATCGTCTCCTGCTCGAGCCCGCGCGCCGGATGCCCGAGCGTCGCTTCGTCGTCGCCGGCCCGCAATATCCGCCCGGGATCGCCTGGCCCGACAATGTCGAGCGTATCGATCACGTGCCGCCGCCCGAGCATCCGGCTTTCTACGCTCGCTGTCGCTACACCCTCAACGTCACCCGTGAGGCGATGATCGAGCTCGGCCACAGCCCGAGCGTGCGGCTGTTCGAGGCCGGCGCCTGCGGGGCGGCGATCCTGACCGACCGCTGGCGGGGCATCGAGGAGGTGTTCGAGCCCGGTCGCGAGCTGCTGATCGTCGATCGCAGCGAAGACGTGACGCGTCTGCTGCAGGAAGAGAGCGAACCGCTCGCCCGGCGCCTCGGCCGTGCGGCGCGCGAGAGGGTTCTGCGCGACCACACCGCCGGCCGCCGTGCGCAAGAGCTGGAGCATTGGCTGGCCGTCGCCCACGAAGGACGTACGAGAAGCGGTCGCGCCGCCGGAATGCACAGGCGCAGGGAACCGGCGCTGCAGGCGGATGGCGACGAGCCATGAGCGAGAGCGCAGAGGCGCAGGTGCGGCGGCTCGGCCCCTGGTTCCACAATCTTCACCTGCCGGGCGGCCTCGAGACCGCGCCGGATCATCACCTGGGCGATTTCCCGCGGTTCAAATGGCTGCAGATCGCCCCGCATCTGCCGTTCGATCTGACCGGGGCGCGGGTTCTAGACATCGGCTGCAACGCCGGCTTCTACAGCTTCGCGCTGGCGGAGCGCGGCGCTTCGGTGCTCGGCATCGACACCGACGAGCACTATCTGCGTCAGGCGCGCTGGGCGAAGGAGCGTTTCGCCGCCGATCGCGTGACCTTCGAGCGTCGATCGGTCTACGAGGTGCACGAGCTCGGCCGCTTCGACATCGTTCTCTTCATGGGCGTCTTCTATCATCTGCGCCATCCGCTCCTGGCTCTCGACCTGCTGGCACGAACGGGGCCCCGGACGCTGGTGTTCCAGTCCCTGACATTCGGCGACGAGCGGGTGGCGGCGGACGCGGCTTCGCCTCTGGACTATGCCGACCGCGAGCGACTAGCCGATCCGGCCTGGCCGAAAATGGCCTTCGTCGAAACCAGCTTCGCCGACGATCCCACCAACTGGTGGGTGCCCGACCACGGTGCGATCACGGCCATGCTGCGATCGAGCGGCTTCGTCGTCGACACGCGGCCGGGCCACGAGATCTATCTATGCCGTCACACCGGATCGAGGGCGTGCGACGACGACGCAACCGCCCTCGCCGCTCACGCGGCACGGGAATGCCACGAAACCGGCCCTTCTCCCTGAACGACACCGGGCGTATAGCTCGCACCGCGCCGCCCGATCGGCCGGAGAGTGCCGGGCGGTGTGGCCGGCGTCGAAGGCACGCGACCGGATGCCGGCGTCGAAGGCACGCGACCGGATG
>JAGREO010000006.1:0-370 GCA_020446525.1 Geminicoccaceae bacterium
CCGATGCCGCGGCCGGTGGTGCCGATCTTGCCGGCGCCCTGATCGCTCCCGGCCTTGGCTTCTTCGCGGGCGCGATCGAGCTCGCCGTGCAGCGGCAGGATCAAAGCGGCGTTCTCGGCGATGCGCAGATTCTCGCTGGAGACGATCACGCCCTGTCCGCGGATGCGCTCGATTTCCTCGAGCAGCGCCCAGGGGTCGATCACCACCCCGTTGCCGATGATCGAGAGCTTGCCCGGCCGGACCACGCCGGACGGCAGCAGCGAGAGCTTGTAGGTGACGCCGTCGACGACGAGGGTGTGGCCGGCATTGTGGCCGCCCTGAAAACGCACCACCACGTCGGCGCGCACCGACAGCCAGTCGACGATCTTGC